>JALEPO010000015.1 GCA_022768695.1 Clostridia bacterium | reverse complement strand
CGTTACACTGGATATTATCAGCGCCGTATTCTGAACAGATGTTTCTTGTAAGCATCTTAAGACCACCCTTAGCAGCAGCATAAGCTGAAACTGTTTCACGGCCAAGCTCTGACATCATTGAACAGATGTTTATAATCTTACCATGACCCTTCTTAATCATTGAAGGTATAACTGCCTTAGCCATAATAAACGGAGCGTTAAGGTCAACGTCGATTACCTGTCTGAACTCAGCAGCTGTCATTTCGCACATTGGAATTCTCTTAATGATACCTGCATTATTAACAAGAATATCGATAACGCCTACTTCAGCCTCAATTTTCTTAACCATATCCTGTACCATTTCTTCGTTAGTTACGTCGCAAACGTAACCCTTTGCGTCGATACCGTCTGCCTGATATGAAGCAAGCCCCTTATCAACAAATTCCTGCTTAATGTCGCAGAAAACAATTTTAGCACCGCACTTAGCATATGCTGAAGCAATAGCATAGCCGATACCGTAAGAAGCACCTGTAACAAGTGCAACCTTGCCCTCAAGGCTAAAGTTTAAGTAATCACTCATCTTTTTATTTTCCTCCTTGGATTTTTTTGTATTTTAATATTAAATATTAACAATTTTATTTACATTCTATATAAGACTTATCTGACACATCGGCTGTGTTTTTAATGCACCGCCAAATCACACTGCTGTAAAACTAATCAGATAAGCGGGTCGGGACGATAAATCAAATGCGAGAAGTTGCCCTCAATGTCCTTATACCAATAGGTTTTTAGACCCTTTGCATTTTCTGATACATCATGCACCTCTTCAACTCTTTCGTCAGCTTTAAGCTTTGCAACTATTTCATCAAAAGCCTTTGGTGAAACTGAAAAAGCGAGATGTCTTATGCCTGCCTGCTTTTCAACATCCTCAACCTTATCAACAGCAGCCGCAACAAATTCAATCATACTGCCGTCAGGGAACTGTAAAAAATATGTACCCTTACCGTTATCGTATACCACTCTGCCGCCATACATCTCCATATACCAGTCCTTTAAAGCGGCTGTATCGGGAGAAACTATTGCTACATGTTCAATACCCTGTACCATTTTAATCACATCCTTATCCATAATCAATAAACTGTAAATGTATTATAACACAATTTTACTGCAATTTCAATAATTTAATCAAATTATTATATAAATTTTTTAATTTATATGATAATATTATATCGGTGCGTTTGTTTCCAACTGTTTTCACATGGGTTACATAATATTAAAGTTATTATTACATTTCTTTAAATTTCCCGTTTTGACTACACGTTGAACGTTCTGTGAAGGCATACAGCACACCAATTTTAAATATAATATAATCAGGAGGTATTAATATGGCAGTTATCAAGGCACATCTGACTCTACGACTTGATCTTGAAACAAACGCTAAAATTAAAATCATAGCCGAACAAGAGCTCAGATCAGCCTCTAACATGATTGATTATCTGGTCCGTAAGGAAATACAGCGTTACGAAAGCGAAAACGGCGTTATAACTCTGTCAGAAGAAGACTTATATACCGAATAATCATCAAAAAACAAAAAAAAATTCAAAAACATGGATTTTTTTTCCAAAAAGCCCTTGATTTTATTTCCAATTTATGGTAATATAAGCGCATAAAGGAAATTTTTACAATTTCTTTTTATATATTAAGGTGTTTTAGCACCAAATAATAATTAAGGGGGATTTTTTCCATGACACACAAAATATCTGTTTTGATTGCAGATGACAACAAAAAATTGACCAGCGAGCTTTCGGATTATCTGAATTGTCAGAATGACATTTCAGTCTGCGCTGTTGCAGATAACGGCAAGGAAGCTTTAGCGCTTATAGATGAGACAAGTCCTGATGTAGTCATACTTGATATGGTTATGCCGCAGTTGGACGGGCTTGGCGTTTTGAAAAAGCTAAAGGATAAAAAGCTGACAAAACGACCTGTAATCATAGCATTTTCCGTATCAGCACTTGTAAAAACAGTCGAAAGCGCAATACAGCTTGGCGCGGATTATTACCTGCTAAAGCCGCAGACACCGGAGCGCATCTGCGAAACAATTCGTGATTTTGCCGAAGCGTCAGGTCAGAAAAATATAGTCCCTTCTTCTCAATCCGTTAATGATACACAGGATAACGAGTTTGACCTTGAAAAGCTTGTTACCGAATCCATACACGATCTTGGTGTCCCCGCTCACATAAAGGGTTATCAGTACATCAGAAGCGCAATTATAATGGTAGTAGAGAATATGGATTTGCTTAATTTTATTACAAAACAGCTCTACCCCGAAATTGCGAAAGCATACAACACCACAGCAAGCCGCGTTGAACGTGCAATACGCCACTCAATCGAAGTTGCATGGAGCCGCGGGAATCAGGAAACAATGGATAAAATTTTCGGA
The DNA here is from genome assembly GCA_022768695.1 of Clostridia bacterium. Classification (GTDB taxonomy): domain Bacteria; phylum Bacillota; class Clostridia; order UBA1381; family UBA1381; genus JALEPO01. Next base: position 19,239 of record JALEPO010000015.1, on the reverse strand, counting down.
TATACTATAAATACCGGCAAAGGCAAGCCCACAAATTCGGAATTTATAGCTATGGTAGCGGACAAAATCAGACTGCAAATCAAATAATATGTGCGTAAAAATCAATCCCCTGATTTAAATAAAAATAACTCAAAGAACAAAAACTGCAAGCAGACGTTAAGCCGCTTGCAGTTTTTGCTGTTTTCTGCGTCATTTTAAAATTTTGTTTAAAGATAATTTAGTAGAAATTCTTGTTTTTGCCAAGTGTAAAAATCTGAAATTTACATTACAAAAGCAATAGTGCTGAGCACTCTTAAGCGCAGCAGCCCTTTTGCATTATTCTTCCTCATATTCAGGCAGACGCATCATTTCAATCATGTCCCAGACTGAAAATTTGCCTTCATCATCCTTGGTTGAAAACGGTACAAGAATATCATCCTCCCCCATCTCAAGCGTTTCCCATATACGTTCCAGATTAGGTTCCATTTCCTTTTTCTTAAGCTTGTCAAACTTCGTCGCAACTACAATAAGCCTGTCGTGATAATGACGAATCCATTCTGCCATTGTAACGTCGTCCTTTGTAGGCTTATGGCGGCTGTCAACAAGCAAAATAGTCTGAACAAGCGTTTCACGGTTTGCAAGATAATCCTCCATCATACTGCCCCATTTTTCAATCTCAGCCTTTGAACGCTGAGCATATCCGTATCCCGGCAAATCAACAAGATAAATCGTGTCATCTATATTATAAAAATTAATCGTAGTTGTCTTTCCCGGCGTTCCTGATACTCTCGCAAGTGATTTTCTATTAAGCAATTTATTGATAAGCGAGGATTTACCTACATTTGAGCGTCCTGCAAAAGCAAATTCTTTAAGACCGTCCGTAGGATACTGCTTTTTATTTACCGCCGAAACAGTTATCGACGCATTGTGAATATTCATATCAAATATGTCCTTTCCGCATTTTATGGTTATTTTATCATATAGCGCAGAAGGTGTCAAGTCGGTATAACGAAGCAAATAGGTATAATACTAATATTAACAGTCGTTTAAAACAAGCACTATTCCAATTATTATGAAATTTGTTCAAAATAAAAAAAATCGGCTTACAACTATTCATGCAAGCCAATTTTTAAGTCGTTAATTCTTTATTGTTTTCAATGAATCAAATTCATCTGTTATTTCCTTTGAAGGAGCCGGTGTAAGCAGGCTTACCACCACAATAGCAATACTTGCTAAGATAAATGCCGGAAGCAGTTCATATACCTTCCAGAAGCCGCCCATCGGCGCAATCAGATATTTCCATACGAACACCATAACACCTCCTGTAAGCATTCCGGCAAGTGCTCCCCACTTATTTGAACGCTTCCAGAATAATGCAAACAGCATTGTCGGACCAAACGCCGCACCGAAGCCTGCCCATGCAAACGATACAATTGAGAATACCGAGCTTTCAGGATTCCACGCAATTACTACTGCCACAATCGAAATTGCAACAACTGTAAGTCTTGCAATAACCATCATCATTTTATCGCTGATATTCTTAAACAGAATTTCCTTCATAAGATTTTGTGAAACACTTGATGAAGCCGCAAGAAGCTGCGAATCCGCTGTTGACATTGTAGCCGCAAGAATACCGGCAAGGATTATGCCGGCAATGATTGCAGAGAACCATCCGTGCGAGCTTATTACCTTTGCAATTTCTATAATAAGAGTTTCAGCAACAGCGCTTGATGATGACAAATCACCTATAACTCCGGCCTTTGTCATGCTGTAGCCTACAATACCGATAAAAACTGCAACAGCCATAGAAATAACTACCCATACCGAAGCAATGCGTCTTGAAAGCTTAAGCTTTTTAGGATCCTCAATAGCCATAAATCTAAGTAAAATGTGAGGCATACCGAAATATCCAAGTCCCCATGCAAGTGTTGAAATCTTTGTCCACCAATTGTATGACACAGCTGAATTTGTTGATACATCAAACAAATTATTAAGACTGAGATAACCCGGAAGCGCCTGTGCATTGCTTACTACGGCATCAAAGCCGCCTGCCTTTGTTATACCGAATAAAACTACTATTATAAGAGCAATCGTCATAACTATACTTTGAATAAAATCAGATATACTTGCGGCAAGGAAACCGCCGAGAGTTGTATATACAGCAATTATTAATGCGCTTATAATCATTGCGGTATGATACTCAGCTCCGAACAGTGTAGCAAACAGCTTACCGCAAGCCGAGAAGCCCGACGCTGTATACGGAACAAAGAAAATGATAATAACAACAGCCGCGATAGCTGAAAGAACTCTTTTATTATCATGATAACGATTTGAGAAAAAAACAGGAACAGTTGTTGAATTTCCGCATATATGCGAATAATTGCGTAATCTTTTCGCAACAAGAAGCCAGTTAAGATATGTACCTGCGGCAAGACCGATAATCGTCCATGTAACATCACATAGTCCTGAAAAATATGCAAGTCCCGGCAATCCCATAAGCAGATAGCTGCTCATATCCGAAGCCTCGGCACTCATTGCGGTAACAAACGGGCCAAGCTTTCTGCCTCCCAAATAAAAATCATCAGTTGTTCTGTTACGCTTCGACAGTACCGCGCCTATATATACCACCAAAATAAGGTATAATACTATCGAAACCATAACAAAAATGTTTGAAGTTGTCATAAATATCTTCCTTTCTTTCTAATTTTTAAAAAACACACCTATTATATCATACTTTTACATATATTGCAATGTATAAATTCTAATATTTTTGATAAAATTATTCATTTATTTCACTAAAAACAGATAAAAACAGTTACAGAACGCTCATTTTGCTCATTCACCGCTTTGAGGCAAAAATGGGGGTGTTGCGTTAAGCAACGCCCCCATTTGGGGCTGAATGAATTTAGATGCAGAATGCACGAAACGAAGTAAAATGCGGATTTTTCCGCATTTTGCCTTACCCGAAGGCGTACGAGGGTACGTCGAGCGGTGAGTTTCGTGTATAGTTCAAAGGCATATAAATACAAGAAATCCGCAAAAATGCGGATTTCAACGTTAGTTTATTATGGGAATATTTACAGGCATAGATTTTATGCCATTTAATGCCTTTGAACGTTCTGCGCTAAAGGCAACAGCTCCATAAAATAACATACATATAACTTTATTTAGCCGTTTAATTATTTTACAACAAACTTATATTCCGTAGTGAAATCGTATGTGTCGCCCTTCTTTAAAATCGGCGACGGATAATGACTATGCGCCATTGCATTCGGGAAATACTGAGTTTCCAAACAGAATGCGTCATGCGGCTTATACTGGGCGCCGCCCTTATATGTACCCTCAGGCAAAGCGTTTGATGTATAAAGCTGCATAGCCGGCTTATCTGTTCTTACCTCCATAACAATTCCATTTTCGATACACTCAGCAACTGCCGCAAGACGGTAACCTCTGCCTTCAATCGCAAAGTTGTGGTCAAAGCCACCCACCATTTCAACCTGTTTAAAATCAGCATCAATATCCTGTCCTATAGGCTTTGGAACACGAAAATCAAACGGTGTTCCGGCAACCGACAGCACCTCGCCTGTCGGCATACATTCATCATCATTTGGTGTATAGAATCCCGAGTTAATCTGTAAAATCTGCTTTGTCATTTCCCCGCTGTTATGACCGGCAAGGTTAAAGTAGCTGTGGTTTGTAAGATTTATAACCGTATCCTTGTCGCTTACCGCTTTATAATTGATTTTAAGAGCATTATCCGCTGTAATTGTATATGTCATAGTTATTTCAACAGTGCCCGGAAAGCCCTCCTCACCGTCAGGTGATGTAAGAGTCAGCACAAGCGAAGGAGCATCCTCTGTACCTGCTTCTGACGCGTTCCATACTCGGCTGTCATATCCTTTAACGCCGCCGTGCAGACTATTCTTTCCCTCGTTGATACCAACATTGTATTTTGTTCCGTTCAGTTCAAATTCGCCGCGTGCAATTCTGTTTGCGTGTCTGCCGATTGCCGCGCCGATGTATCCGTCATTTTTCAGATAATCCTCAAGCGTGTCGCGTCCGAGAACCACATCTGTTTTTACACCATTCTTATCTGTAACATACAGATTTTTTATAATTCCGCCGTATGTAAGTATTTCCGCACTTAACCCTTTTTTGTTATCAAGTGTGTAAGCATAAACCTCTTCACCGTTGGATATTGTTCCGTAAAGCTCTTTTGTTATTGCCATTATTATCATCCTTTCTAAAAAAATACATATAAATGATATCATTTCCACACAGATTTGTCAATTTCATAGCTATAATTGGTCAAGATTTACCCGTGAAAAGTCAAATTCACAGTCATTGCAGATACAATAAAAGAAGCCCTGAGGCTTCTTTCAGACTGTCGACAAATTGCCCAGACCGTGCAAATTAGATTTATTTCATGTTTCAATATAGTGTTTTGACAATTATTAAAGCCATTCTCCAAAAAAATGGCTTTAATATGCACTTTTCACGAAAATAAACTCTACCGTACCCATGTACGCCGACGAGTTCATTTGCGTAAAATCTGAGCTAATTTCTCGAAGTCTCTCAGCGTGTAGACAGTTTTGTCTACACGCTAAAAAGAAGCCCTAAGGCTTCTTTTTCGTTTCTTAACCCAATTTAGCAAGCTTTAAAGCCAACTGTGACTTCTTTCTTGCTGCATTGTTCTTATGAAGAATACCCTGTGACACACCACGGTCAAGCTTCTTCACAGCGTCATTGAATAAAACCTTAGCGTTATCCTTGTCGCCTTCTGCCGCTGCTGCCTCAAACTTTTTGATAGCAGTCTTTAATGCAGTCTTGTGAGCCTGGTTAATCAAAGTCTTCTTTTCGATAACCTTTACTCTTTTCTTAGCTGATTTAATATTAGGCAATGTTTACACCTCCACAAATTTAATCTATAATACCATAATAGTATACAACACCTTGGAGATAATTGCAAGCATTTTTTTTATTTTTTTATTAATTTGACATATTAACCAAAACCACGCAAAAATCAATAAAAATATTAACACATTTTATGTAACCTTACCAAATTTAATAACACGCATCGCCCAATCATCACATTTGTGAAATCGCCTTAAAATAATCAAGACTTGCAAATTTCCTGTCAGTCTGTGAATATATATATTTTTCGGATATTTCATTAAGAGTTTTTAACAGCTCATCATCCGCCCTGAACGAAAGCATCTTTTTATCATCACATGATACAATATAAGAAATTGCTCTGTACACTCCTCGGCTGATTTTTACCGAATCCTTACCCATGCACGAATTACACACCATACCGCCTCTTGCAGTGTCAAACGCAATCACTGAGCTGTTTTGGCACTCTGTGCAGCACATCATATTCGGAGCGTATCCGCCCACGCTCATAAGCTTCCATTCATAAACGGTTTTAACCTTTTCCAAGGATTCATTCTTGTAGGACAGCGCATACACCGCATTAAGAAACAGGTGTAAAATTCTCTCATCGGGATTTGCCGTACCCAAAAGCTCATAGGTAATATCGGAAAGATAATTGCACAGAGCAAGCTTTTCAATATCCTCCGAAACAGGATAAAAACCGTCAACAACATCAATATTGTTGACGGTTAAAATATCACGATTAACCGATTTATAAAAATCAAAATCCCCATAACAAAGGAACTGACTTGAAGCTGCCGCTTTGCTTTTTGATTTCTTTACACCATAGCTTACAGCCTTAATTATGCCGAACTCCTCTGTAAAAATACTAAGCATACGGTGTCCTTCACCGTAATCCGTCTGCTTTATAATGACGCCCTTTGCGTTGATATTTGCCATTTTTCTTCTTTATCCTCTGTCTGTTCCAATTCAGCAAGTGATTTGTATAAAAGATATGCATCTATATTCCCCGTCTGCGAAAATGTCTCCCAAGACAAATCATCAAGTTTCATAGTCTTACCCTCCGAAAAAAAGATTTTTATCTTTCATTCGTAGTTTTTTCATTTTTCGCTTGCTTATACTGTCACTTTCTTCTATTCGGCATTGTACCCGAAATTCTTAATAAGAAAATCACTGTTTCGCCAATCGGATTTTACCTTTACCCACAGTTCCAGATAAACCTTTTTATCGAGCATTTTTTCAATATCGCCTCTTGCCATCGAGCCTATTTTTTTCAGCATTTCTCCGCCCTTGCCGATAATAATCCCTTTGTGAGTTGCTTTTTCGCAAAATATTGTAGCGTAAATATTTGTTATTTTTTCCTTTTCCTGCATCTTTGTAATTTCAATGGCAATCCCATGCGGAACCTCTTTATCGAGAAGCCACAGCATTTTTTCTCTTATAATTTCAGCCGCAATCTGCTTTTCCGGCTGGTCTGTAACCATATCCTCATCATAGAATTCCGGTCCTTCAGGAATATGCTCCCTGATATCCTCAATAAGCAAACCAATGCCGTCATTATTTTTTGCGCTCATCGGCACTATGGATTCAAACTCATGCAGGCACGAATAATTTGCTATAAGCGGAAGAAGATTTTCCTTTTTAACAAGGTCAACCTTATTTATTACCAGTATACACGGAAGTCCTGTTTTACCGATATTCTTTGCGATTTCACGCTCAGTATCCTGAATCTTCTTTGTTGCGTCAACAACAAAAATCAATACATCTGTATCCTTCATACTCTCGTTTGCCGCATTTACCATAAATTCACCAAGCTTATTGTGCGGCTTATGAATACCGGGAGTATCTGTAAATACAATCTGCTCTGTATCAGTAGTATAAATTGCCAAAATCTTATTTCTTGTAGTCTGCGGCTTATCCGAAATAATTGCTATTTTCTGTCCCGCTATAGCGTTTAAGAGTGTCGATTTGCCGACATTCGGCATACCTATTATTGCCGCAAATCCCGACTTGAAATTATTTTTGTTTTTCATAAACTTCTCCTTTTTTTCTTCTTTTGGGTTTTTCAAACCACGCAACAAACAATACATCCAATACAAATAAAATTGTCAGATATGTCAAAGCATTAGGCGAATATCTCAAATTGAGCAATGCCCATTTAATCCGTTCCTTATCATAAAACAAGCATACGCATACAACAAGTGCTCCCGCTGCAACAACCGCCGACGCTGCCGCTGCCATATAACGCGCTGCCGCCGCATTGCTGCCATGGCTTTCATCAGCTGCCGCGCGTCGTGCCGCTACGCATATAATCTGCGCTCCCAAAACCGCCATAATTGTAAGCGCCAAAATTGCCCATTCCATCCTGTTGAGATCAAACGCGTATGAAAACACCAGCAGAATACTTGCCGCCGCCATCTCAGTTCTCAGATATATATCAGACAAAACAGCGTCAAATAATCCTTTTATTGTATAAATAATTCCCATAAAAAATTTTTTCATCAGCATTACCTCTCTTCTCTTGTAATCTTCAATCCGTTAAGAACCTCTTCCTGCTTTTGGCACATAATTTCTTCTCCTACAGGGTCATCAACATGATCATAGCCTAAAAGATGCAGCATTGAATGAGCCGTCAAAAACGCAATCTCACGTTTGAAGCTGTGTCCGAATTCAATCGACTGCTCCCTCGCTCTCTCAAGTGATATTACTATATCACCAAGCATGATAAAATCGCCGTCGCTTTCAAAATCAGCCGCATCCGCAATGCCGTTCTCGTCAAACTCAAGCATCGGAAACGAAAGAACATCTGTCGCCTTATCTATACCGCGGTGCTCAGCATTAATATGACGTATCGACTCATTATCAACAAAAGTTATGCTAATTTCCGCGTCAAAATCACATTCCTCCATACGCATGACAGCCTCACAGACCGATTTAAGCAATGCTTCTGTTTCCTGCGTAACTTCCTCTTTATTCTGTTCGTTTTCTATTATCAGCTCTACCATTTCTGTTTCCTTTTCTCTTTTCCTGTTCCTCGTCGTATTTTGCATATGCCTTAATAATCTGCTGTACCAGCGGATGACGTACAACATCCTTTTCGGTAAAGGTGCAAAATTCTATACCCTCAATATTTTTCAGTATTTTCATTGCTTCCTTAAGACCGGAGCGTCTGTCACCGGGCAGGTCAATCTGAGTAATATCACCGGTTATAATCGCCTTTGATCCAAAGCCTATTCTTGTAAGAAACATTTTCATCTGTTCAGGTGTTGTATTCTGTGCTTCATCAAGGATTATAAACGCGTTATCCAACGTACGTCCTCTCATATACGCAAGAGGGGCAACCTCAATAACCCCCTTTTCCTGATAACGCATGAACCCTTCTCCGCCAAGCATTTCATACATTCCGTCATAGAGCGGACGCAGATAAGGATCAACCTTATTCTGCAAATCACCCGGAAGAAATCCGAGTTTTTCTCCCGCCTCAACCGCCGGACGTGTCAGTATAATTCTGTTTACCTCTTTTGAGCGAAGCGCCGTTACAGCCTTTGCAACCGCAAGATATGTTTTTCCGGTTCCCGCGGGGCCTATACCAAAAACAATAGTATTGTCCGCAATCGCCTCAACATATTTTTTCTGACCAAGTGTTTTTGTTTTTATAGGGTTTCCCTTCACATTGATTGCAATGCAGTCATCACCCATGAGCTTTAAGTCTATTCCGCCGTTTTCCTGAACCATGGTAATGGCATAAAGTATTTTCTGCTGATCAATCAGTTCGCCTCGGGCAAGTATCTGCATTAAAATATTTATAACGCGTCCCGCCTTTTCGACATTCTCCTCATCACCCGTAACACGCAGCGCGTTTTCACGGGCGGCAACATTAACCGAAAGTGCCTTTTCAAGAAGCTTCATATTCTCATCAAAATTTCCGAATAGTGAAGACAAATCCACTTCCTCCGGCACTTCAATCTGCCTGTTTATCAATATATTCACTCCTCTATCAGCGTTTCCACGCCTATGTTTTCTATAAAATTCATGTTTAATTTAACATGTATTGTTTCGTTATTAATATACTCGTATGAAAGCTCCGAGCCAATCATTTTGGAGCCTCCCAAAAGCTCACCGGATATTTTCTCCTCTAATTCCGTCCGCGCAATTTCCAGCGCGGTTTCAATGCTCAGCGGTTCCTTGTTTACAGTAACCTCTTCATAGCACTCGCTGTTAAGCGAAATGCCCAGATACCCCAAATACGGCAGTGATAATTCATGTCTTTTTTCTATTTTATCAAAATTTTCATATGAAATACTTTTATTTCCCGGTAAATCAAACTTTTTCCCAAATAATTCAAGAGCATAATATGACTTTTTTTCTCCTGTTGGTATTCTTGATTCATAATATACCGGATAATCTCCCTCGGCAATATGGCTGGTATACGCAAGAACAGTGCCCAAAGCATGCACATATATGTATTTTTCCGGATCACCCTCACGGTAAGTAGCAACTCTTCCTGAAATTATTACATCTCCCGGGGAAACCGCGTCGCCTTCATTCAGCAAAAGTTCACCGCTTTTAACAATTATTTCCTTTATTACTCCCTCGCGCTGAGCGGATATATTACAGGACACGCTTTTATCTATAATCTGAGGAGGCAATGATTTTTCATGTATTTCAACACGCGCCTTTGTGCCTTCTATATAAACCCACGCCCATGCAATATCATCATTGGCATTTAAAATATCTCTTTTAAGCTCATATCCGGACGGCAGATTTTTTTTCAGAGCACCGCTTTTTACGCCGTTTTTTTCAAGAACAGCAATAATTCTGTCAACATTCGTATTTTCCACTCCGTTAATTTCAACCACCCATATAAAACGTGACGTTATTAGAAAAAGCAGTAGAAATACAATGAAACCAACCGCAAACATATATCGTTTTTTATAGTGTGTTACAAAATTATACAAGCCGCATTTTTTTATAATTCTGACAGACGTCTTTGTTTTATATGCCACAGAGCGAATACGAAAAAAGTCACTTTTTAATATGCATAGCCTGATTTTCCCGTTTTCAAGCGGTTTTGTTCCATAAATCCGGATTTGCCGCCTGATACATATATTAATAAAACGTTCCGCATTTTCGCCGTATATTTCTATTATAACATATCCTTTAAGAAATTTAAAGAACTTCTTGAACATTTTTTTACTCCTCTTTTCAAAGCTCATATTCTACTGCTCTGAAATATCCGGAAATGAATATATCATTCAGACGTATTCTGTCAATATTCAGATTTTTTCCGCATATCCGTACAATTCCTATAGTCGTTGACAACCGAATTTCATCTGCGGTATATTCAAGTATTCCTTTATAGTTTTCTATATAAACCTCTCTGTTTCCGCCGATTGAAAGCTTTGGCATATTCATCATAACATCTTTCGGCAGTCCGAAGGAGTCGGCAACAGCTTCTCTTATTCCTTTCACGGGCATCATCTCCTTTTTTAATTTATGATGCAAATGAATATTTAAGTACAAATTTCACATATATATATCTTATATCACGTTTCGGAAAGGTTTGTGAGATAGAAATGAAAAGATTTATCATGTACATACTTCTAACTGCCATAATCTGCATACTTGTGATTAATGCACAGCAGTCAATTACATTCGCGCATGAAGCAGTCAGCATCTGTCTTGAAATGATTATACCAACGCTGTTTCCGTTTTTCATATGCTCCGGACTGCTTATATATTCAGGCTTCTGCGAGGTTTTGGCAAAGCTGTTCCGGTTTTGTATGAAACCGCTGTTCCGTATAGGGCCGGCAGGCTCGTCCGCCTTCATTCTCGGAATAGTGAGCGGTTATCCGCTCGGAGCAATTACTGCCGGAGAATTATATGCTAACAGCTATCTTACAAAAACCGAAGCTGAAAGACTCCTCGCCTTCTGCAACAACTCCGGGCCGCTTTTTATCTTAGGCTCGGTAGGCATTGCCGTTTATTCTGACCTGCATATCGGAATTATGCTTTATATTGCGCATATTCTTGCGGCGCTCACCGTAGGCATAATCTTTCGTTTCTACAAAAAAAATGATTATACCGCGCCGCCCTCACACATGACATCGCCTAAACGCAGCATAGGTGAAATTTTCAATATAGCTGTTCAGAACGCGGTTTCTTCGATGCTTACTGTATGCGCGGCAGTTATGTTTTTCAGCGTAATAAGCAGATTGGTATTAAATCTTATACCGCTCAATCCCGAAGCTGACGCAATTTTATCCGGCATTATGGAATTTGTAACAGGTACACTTAAAATATCAGCCTTAAATACAGCTATAGGCAAAAAGCTTATTCTGACATCACTTATAGTCGGCTTTGCGGGGCTGAGCGTTCACGCGCAGGTCATGGCTGTAATATCCAAGTACGGATTAAGCCTTAAGCCGTATTTGCTCGGAAAACTGCTGCACGGCATAATTGCGGCATTATATACATTGCTTTATATTAGCAGGTTTCCCATTACAGCAACCGTCTTTGCACCATCGATGAGCAAGGCATTTGCAGCGGCGTCGGCATATGAGCTTGTCTTTGCGGCAGCGGTTGTCATTGGCTGCATCGTATTCGCAGTTGCGTTGTTTATTAAGGAAAAAAAGGCGTTAAAAATATATGAAAAAGATTTTAATCATTAACCCGCAAACCAATTAGAGAATCTCGGTTTTTGTAAGTAAAAAGGGCACTGAAATCAGTGTCCTTTTTACTTTATAAATTATTCCCATTAATAAACAAATTCAAATTCCAAATCACCTATTCTTACAATCTGACCTTCTTGTATGCCCCTTTCAATTAAGGCTTCTATAACACCGCGGTTAAGCAGCGCTCTCTGGAAATACTGAAGCGACTCATTATCCGAGAAATTGACACTTCCGCCGACAGCCTCAATCCACGAACCGGAAACAATAAACACATCGTTTTCACGAGTAATTTCAAAGCCTTTGTCATCAAGAACATATTCCTTTTCATCTATATCCATCTCGGGCTCAAATACAGCTATAGGCGGCAGCTTGCTTAATTCCTCGTAGGTTTTATTCATAAGCTCACCAACGCCACGGCTTGTCGCCGCTGAAATAGGAAATACCGTATATCCGCGTTTTTCCATTTCAGTAAGAAATTCCTGATAAACAGACTCATCCTGAATAATATCGGTCTTATTCGCCGCTATTATCTGCGGACGCTCCTCAAGTGCCATATCGTATTTTGAAAGTTCGTCATTAATAATATCAAAATCCTCAATTGGATTTCTGCCTTCAATGCCTGACACATCCACCACATGAATGAGTATTCTTGTTCTTTCTATGTGACGCAGAAACTCGTGTCCCAGTCCTACACCCTCGCTCGCGCCCTCAATAATGCCCGGTATATCCGCAAGAACAAAGCTTCTGTGGTCACCCAAATCCACTACTCCAAGATTTGGCTCAAGCGTGGTGAAATGATAATTTGCAATTTTAGGATCTGCCTTTGTAGTCTGTGATAAAAGAGTAGATTTTCCGACATTCGGGAAACCTACAAGCCCAACATCGGCAAGCAGCTTTAATTCAAGGAAAATTTCCCTTTCGTCACCAGCCTGTCCGTTCTTCGCAAAATTAGGAGTCTGACGAACTGCAGTTGCAAAATGCGCGTTTCCCCAGCCGCCGTTTCCGCCTCTTGCAAGAATAACCTCCTTATCCGGATCGGATAAATCCGCAATGATACGGTTTGATTCAGCATCACGGACAACAGTTCCCTGCGGAACCTTGATGATTACATCCTCGCCCTTTTTGCCCTTCTGACGTTTTCCTGAACCGTCCATACCGTTTGGAGCCACATATTTCCGTTTATATCTGAAGTCCATCAATGTCGTCATTCCAAGCTCCACCTTGAAAATAACATTTCCGCCCTTTCCGCCGTCACCGCCGTCAGGACCTCCGGCTGCAACATATTTTTCGCGGTGGAATGATATTGCGCCGTTTCCTCCCTTACCTGCTTTTATAAAAATCTTTGCTTTATCTATAAACATAAATTACCTTAGCCTTTCCGTTCACAATAAATTTGATACTATTATTGTACATTGTTTTCGCAAAAATTACAAGTATTTTTTTATCTTATTAAAATACTTGAAAAATATTCCTTGTTATGATACACTATCATATGACATTTTTTTGGGGGTAATATACAATATGATAAAAAAATATGTAAATGATTTAAAAAAAGAATTCAAAGGCTACGGCGGTAAATCTCTCGCCAAGGACGCAATGGCAGGACTTACCGTTGCAGCAGTTGCACTGCCGCTTGCTCTTGCATTCGGTGTAAGCTCCGGCGCAGACGCCGCTTCAGGACTTATTACGGCAATTTTCGCCGGACTTATCACCGGCGTACTGTCCGGCGCAAGTTATCAGATTTCAGGTCCTACCGGCGCGATGTCAGCAATTTTGCTGACTCTCTCAGCAAAGTACGGTATGCCGGGCGTTATGACAGCAGGATTTCTTTCAGGTGTTGTGCTTATAATCGCATCACTCCTTAAAGCGGGAAAGCTTGTTTCTTACATTCCTTCATCAGTGATTACAGGCTTTACCTCAGGCATTGCTATTGTTATAGCATTAGGACAAATCGATAATTTTTTCGGAACAGCGTCACAAGGCGAAAATGCAATTGCCAAGCTCCTCTCCTATGGTCAGCTCGGCTTTTCTCCCAACTGGTGGGCAGTTGCCTTTGGACTTGCAGTTATAATAATCATGGTGATTTATCCAAAGAAATGGAACTCTGTTGTTCCCTCCTCTCTTGCATCGCTGATTATTGTGCTTATTGCAAATCTTATAATTAATCCTGATGGTACACTCGTAGCCGAAGTAGGAGAAATTCCAAAAAAGCTTATTACGGATTCCGGACTTATAAAATCAGGATTTGATTTTTCTCAGATTAGCGAGCTGATTGTGCCTGCATTTTCAATCGCTATACTTGGTATGATTGAGAGTCTGCTGTGCGGCGCTTCTGCCGGTAAAATGAAGAATGAAAGAATAGACGCGCAGCGCGAGCTGGTTGCGCAGGGTATCGGAAACATGATTATCCCAATGCTCGGCGGTGTTCCGTCAACTGCCGCTATTGCCAGAACATCAGTGGCTATAAAATCAGGCGGTCAGACAAGAATGGTTTCTGTTTTTCACTCCATAACTCTTATTCTTTCAATGTTCCTGCTTGGCGGTGTTATGAGCAGAATACCTATGTCGGCTCTTGCAGGTGTTCTTATGGTTACGGCATGGCGTATGAATGAATGGGACAGCATAAAGCAGATTTTTAAGCGCAAGGTTAAATCACCCATCTCAATGTTTATTGTTACAATGATTGCAACAGTTGTTTTTGACCTTACTGTCGCAATAGTTGCAGGTGTAGTGCTTGCGATACTTCTTTTCATAATAAAGAGCAGCAATCTTACTGTTACAGTAAGCGATATTGACGACCGCCGTCTTGCCGGCGAAGGTCTGACAGGCGACCATTCAAGTATAAAGGTTGCCTATCTTTCCGGTCCGCTGTTTTTTGGAACTCAGGACGCTATAACCGAGGCAATATCTAAGGAATCCGGCTTTTGTGAAATGATTTTTTCAATGCGCGGCGTTCCAAGCGCTGATGATGCCTCTATTGATGAGCTGCTTAATATTTATAATGAATATAAAGCTAAAAATATAGAAATAATATTCTGCGGAGTACAGCCCGGCGTAAAAGAAATGATGAAACGCGTAGGATTTATCGACGCAGTAGGACGCGACCATGTGCTTTGGGATGTAATAGGAGCGCTTCGTTGGATTGAAATGAGAGATAAGCAGCAAACGGAACAGGCTTTATTAAAGGACGGCGAGTAAAATGAAAAGAATTTTATGCTACGGAGATTCAAATACATACGGTCATAATCCGCTTGACTGCAGCAGACTTCAGCAGCGCTGGACGACTTATCTTAAAGAAAAGCTCGGTAATAATTATGAAATTATCGAAGAAGGTCTTTGCGGCAGAACTACAGTTTTTGAAGACAGCTTTACCTATGGATTAAGCGGAAAATTAATGCTTGAGCCGATTTTGCGCACGCATAATCCCATTGATTTGGTAATTCTGATGCTTGGCACAAACGATATTCAGCTGCAATTTAACAAGACAGCATTTGATATTTCAAGAGGAATTGAAACATTGATTAAGATTATTCAAAATCCGCTTATTTACGGAAATTACAGTGTTCCTCAAATTCTTCTCGTATCCCCTATTCTTGTGGATGACTCGATTAAAACGTCATTTTTTGCAGATATATTCGGCACAGATGAGGCCGTTGCGCTTTCTTCTCAGCTTGCCGCGCAATATAAGCGTGTGGCTAATTTGTATAAAACACACTTTATTAATGCGGCTGACTTTGCAAAAGCTTCTCCGCTTGACGGTATACACATGGACTCTAAAAATCATAAAATGCTCGCCGACGCGCTTGCAGATAAAATTAAAAATATTGATTTATGACCTAATAAGCTTATTTTAGACGTTTTTCCTTTACAAAAAAGTACGCGGTATAAAAATTATGTAAAGTTTTGAATAAATACAGTTCAAACAAAACATAATAAATTCATAGCAAATAAAACCGATATTTATAGGAGGAATTGACTATGAAGGCAACAGGAATTGTCAGACGAATAGATGATTTGGGCAGAGTTGTTATTCCCAAGGAAATTAGAAGAACCATGCGTATACGAGAGGGCGATCCGCTTGAAATCTACACCGAAAAAGATGGCGAGGTTATTTTTAAGAAATATTCTCCGATAGGCGAACTTGGCGACTTTGCCGCAAACTATGTTGAAACACTCGCAAAAGCAAGCGGACGCGGCGCTTGTATAACCGACCGCGACAACGTTATAGCTGTTTCGGGTATTCCCAAAAAAGAGCTTATAGAAAAAAGAGTAAGCAGTGAACTTGATAATGTTATGACCGAAAAAGTACCCGTAACACACGGAAAACGCATTAACGTAACAGAGGGTAATGATAAATACAGCGCGGGAGTAGTTGTTCCTATTGTTTCAGAAGGTGATACAATAGGCTCTGTGCTGTTTATAATGAATGAAGGAGAACAGCCGTCAGAGGTCGAAAATAAACTGGCCGAATCCGCAGCCGGCTTTCTCGGTAAGCATATGGAGGGCTAAAGCAGCCAACTGCGGAAAAATAATCAAAATTGCTCATCTTGCGAGTAATTTTCCATATTGTAAAAAGTGGGTATGCGAAAAGTCGCATACCCACTTAATTTAATATTAGTTTTTTTCAACTCTTATACCTCTAATCTGTCAGTTTATTCCTTATTTCCTGTAAGAGCCTTTATATTTTCCACGTTCCTTATATCTTTCTCTTGCCTTGTATCTGCCATGAACCTCAGTACGGCGGTGAATTTTAGCCTCATAACGTTCGTCATTATGTTTTTTTACTTTCTTCCTTTCAGGAACATTTTTGCTTGTGTATACCACATATGCTATGCCGGCTCCCGTTATAAGTGCGGCGGCGGCAAGCATTGCTATTCCTATCGGTAAGGAATGAGATATTCCTGCTATGCCGTTGTTCGTTTTATGCAAATCAGTTTTTGACTGCTTTGCATCCGGCTCTGACGTTGGCTGCGGTGTCTGCATCATAGGCCCCGGCATTTCAACAGGTCCTACCAATGCTTTTTTCCTCGGCGCGGATGTAGGCTTAGCACTTGGCAATGCGGTTGTAATAGGCTTCATAGTAGTTGCCGGACGTGTTGTTGATGAAACCTTAGGCTTTGCAGTTGCCGCAATTCTTGGCTTTGAGGATGTTATAGGAGCCATCGTATTAGTTGGCTTTTTTGTAGCTGAAGGTGCCTTTGTAGCATTTGATGCGCTGCCAGAATTATTCGTACTTCCCGAGCTGCCTGTGTTTCCTGAATTGCTGCTTGAGCTGCCTGTGCTACTGTTTGAATTACCGCTGCCGGAATTATTCGTACTTCCCGGGCTGCCTGTGTTTCCTGAATTACTGCTTGAGCTGCCTGTGCTGCTGTTTGAATTACCGCTGCCGGAATTATTCGTATTGTTATTCGAATTAGCATTTGAATTATTAATCTGCTTAATGCCGTCTACAGAATCCTCTGACAGCATATCAAACAAATTGCCCTTGCCCTGAATATGTCTGAGATGACTTGTAAGCGCACATATTGCATATGTTGTTGCGGTCGAATCGGAGCCGTTAAGTTCATTTGAAAAGCCACCGTCTCCTTCCCGATATTCCATAAGTCCGTCAATAACAGTTTTTCCGTCCTTTATAAAGCGCTCGTCCTTTTCAGCGTCAATATCCATATAGTCAAGCGCTATAAGAGTAAGAGCCGTGCTTTTTAAATCATAATAATCGCCCCAATCACTCTGCTCCTGTGAAAGATATTCAAGTCCAAGCGTTGACGCTTCAATAGCAGTTGTGCTTCTGTCCTCACCCGTTACATCGCTTACATAAGTATAAATCTTATCGTCATAGGTGTAATCCTCAAGAGCAATAATAGCCAACGCGGTAGATGCCGCTCCAGAACCAAAGCTTCCGTCCTCGTTCTGATTTGCCATTATATATTTTACCATGTCCTCACGCGTGTCATACGCCCATTCGGGCACCTCATATCTGCCAGAATCAAGCGCAATCAAAGCCCAACTCCAGTTTTCAACCCCCGTTATATTTCCTTTATGATATGTTCCCTCAGCAACATAGTCACGGTTATTAAATGACCGCGCATCAATGCCGCATGCCTGCAAAGCCAAAATTCCTCTTGAATATGCCGCCGCTGAAATACCTTCACCATATGCACCCATTATATACTGCATACTGTCGCTGTAGCGCGTATAATCATATTTCATTCCCATCTGCTTTAATGCAGTTATATATAAATCTCCGCTTTCAGAACCGGGATTATAGTATGGTGACGCATTCTCCTCCTTCCATGAAACAGCAGAATTAAGCGTACTAACCAGTTCACTGTTTGAATATTGCGCATTTACACATACAGTTGCGGTCATCATAGCCGCAATTAAAAAGGCAATAAATTTTTTCATTATATATTAGCTCCCTTTTTATCTATAATCGTATCAATTTATTATAGCACACTTTGTATTGTATTTTCAACTGTTATTTGATAGCAAATGTTAAAAATTTGTTAATTTATTGTTGCCTTATTTAGCAAATTCTTCTATAAAACCGTTAATTTAAACTAAAAAATCGGTTATTTAATTGTCTTTCTGCCATAATTATGATATGATGATAGATAGGGTAAATATTAGAAAGAGAGGCTCGTTATGAAAAAAACTGTAAGTATAGTATTAGCTGCGGCAATGATTTCTTCTATAGTAACACTGCCTGCCGCGGCTGATACGAGCAAATTGACGGAAACTGTAAGCTACACATATTCCTACGGCGACGGAAAAACATACACAAGGGAAATGGAAAAGCTTGACAGAGGGCTTGTTGCTGTCGATACAGGCAGCGGCGTGTATTTGAGCTGGCGATTGTTTGACAGTGAAGACAGTATCTTCGGAAGTGCGGACAGCAATGTATCATTCAACATTTACCGTAACGGCAGCAAAATTGATACTGTTTCTGATAAAACAAATTATACTGATACTACCACAGGTACAAGCTACTCTGTTGCGCCAGTCATTAACGGTGTTGAGGGTGAAAAATGCACAGCTGTTTCGGTGATGAACAGCAGCTATTTTGATATTCCGCTCACAAAGCCGGCAGATGAAACAATATATGACACTTCCGGAAATGTTTCGGCTACATATTCCTTCTTTCCGGCGGACTGCTCAGCGGGCGACCTTGACGGCGATGGTGAATATGAAATAATCGTAAAATGGACTTCATCAGAACGCGATGTAGGCTCTCCCGGCACTGCTCCCGTGTACTCAGGAACAGTTCATCTTGCCGCTTATAAGTTACACGGTACAAAAATGTGGCAGAACGATATTGAACTCGGTAAAAATGTATTTTCAAGCGCGCATACCGTTCAGTTTACTGTATATGACTTTGACAGCGACGGCAAGGCGGAAATAATGTGTCAGACCTCTCTCGGTTCAACGGACGCGTCAGGCAATTACGTTTCAAAAGCCGCAGACCCCGATACTGACATATATGCTATAACAGACGAGGAGAATGCAACTACCGATTACAGAAACGGCTGGGTAATAAATACAGGCAGAGAATTTCTGACCGTATTTAACGGCGAAACAGGCGCGGCAATGGATACAATAGACCTCCCCACCGCCCGCGGCACTGACCTCGGAGTTGATTACGGTGACGATTCCGGTAACCGTTCAAACCGTTTTCTTTCAAATGTCGCATATC
>JALEPO010000004.1 GCA_022768695.1 Clostridia bacterium | reverse complement strand
TTGCGTATTGTTGCAGCGCGGCAGCCATTGTTTAAGAGCAGATTTACAATAACCCAAGACCGATATTCGGCAAAGTTACATTTCCGCAAATTCGGCTTTTTGAGTAGCTTCTGGAGTTCACTGTCTGAATATGTTTCTTTTATTGTTTCTTCCGTCTTGTAAGGCTTCATATTCAGATTAGTTATGTTTTCTTCATTACACCAAGAAAAGAAAGATTTTAGCGTTCTAACATAACTACTTATAGAATTAGCTGCAAGTCCAGATGTGCGCATACTGTTTATCATTGCATGTAATTTGCTTTTGTTCCATTCCTCTATTGGAATATTGACATCTAAATGGCGGCTTACAGCGTTAAAGTGATAATTATAGCTTTGTATGGTCTTATCTGCCGTTCCTTGCGCTCTTTTTGCAAGCAGAAAGTCATTAAAATATTCTGCCACGCTTGTGCTTGTTTTCATTGAGATTTTCATTTTTTTACACCTCTTGATTAGTAGATTTTTCATCAAAAAATCAAGGACGCACCAAAATTTTACAAAAGCATTAAAAAACCGCTTGAAACCTTGATTTCAAGCAGTTTTGGTCGGAGTGACAGGACTTGAACCTGCGGCCCCTTGACCCCCAGTCAAGTGCGCTACCACCTGCGCTACACCCCGCTATTAAAGGCTAAATGCACAATGGCAAGCCATTGTGCATTTATTTAGTTTGGTCGGGATGACAGGATTTGAACCTGCGGCCCCTACGTCCCGAACGTAGTGCTCTACCAAACTGAGCCACATCCCGGTTTTCTGGCGGAGAAGGTGGGATTCGAACCCACGGTACCCGTTAGGGTACACCGCATTTCGAGTGCGGGCCGTTATAACCACTTCGATACTTCTCCACACTTCTCGTACTTGAATATCTTACCACAGTTAATGTAAATTGTCAAGAGTTTTTGTAAAAAATCATTCCGGATATTTTATCCGGAATGATTTTTTAAATTACTGTTTGTCTTTTAATAAATCGCGTATTTCTGCAAGCAATTCCTCCTGCGTAGGACCGGCAGGTTCATCTGCTACTTCTGATTCCGCTTTTTTTATTAGCTTATCACGCATTGTATTGATAGACTTTACAACGCAGAATATAACAAATGCAATTACAAGGAAATTTATAATCGCTCCTATAAATGAACCGATTTTGATTTCTGTTCCCGGTATAATCCATTTTGTCATATCAAGCAGATGATTGGCTGTTTCTCCGCCGGCATTTTTGAAAAGCTTTGTTATAAGTGCAAGTGCTGGATTTATAACGTCATTTACAAGTGAGTTCACAATTGCTGTAAACGCCCCGCCGACAACAACGCCTATCGCCATATCAATAGCATTGCCTTTTGAAATAAATTCCTTGAATTCGTCAATAAATTTCATAATATACCCCCAAGAGCCGATTAAAATTTATATTTAAAATTCCATTTTTTCCTCAAGGAAAGCTTCGAGCTCGTCAATTTTAATTCTCTGCTGCTCCATTGTATCACGGTCGCGAACAGTAACAGCGTTATCCTCAAGAGAATCAAAGTCAAAAGTGATGCAGTAAGGTGTGCCGATTTCGTCCTGACGGCGGTAACGCTTACCGATTGAGCCTGCACTATCGTATTCGCAGTTGAACTTCTTTGAAAGCTTTTCATATACGGCTGTTGCACCCTCGTCAAGCTTCTTTGAAAGCGGAAGCACTGCTGCCTTAACAGGCGCAAGCGCCGGATGAAGATGCATAACAACTCTTGTATCTCCGCCCTCAAGCTCCTCCTCGTCATAGGCTTCAACAAGGAATGCAAGAGCAACTCTGTCTGCGCCCAACGATGGCTCAATACAATACGGAACATAACGTTCATTTGTAACAGGGTCAATATACTCCATATTTTCACCGCTGTGCTCCATATGCTGCTTTAAATCATAATCTGTTCTG
Organism: Clostridia bacterium; assembly: GCA_022768695.1. Taxonomy (GTDB): domain Bacteria; phylum Bacillota; class Clostridia; order UBA1381; family UBA1381; genus JALEPO01. The sequence continues at coordinate 9,463 of JALEPO010000004.1, read as the reverse complement.
TCAGCGATACCCCAAAGCTCACCCCAACCAAATGGGAATACAAATTCAATATCTGCTGTAGCGTTTGAATAGAATGCAAGCTCCTCAGGCGAGTGATCTCTGAAACGTAGATTTTCTTCTCTCATGCCGAGATTAAGAAGGAAATCCATACAATATTTTTTCCAATATGCGTGCCATTCAAGGTCGGTGCCGGGAGCGCAGAAGAATTCAAGCTCCATCTGTTCAAATTCGCGTGTGCGGAAGGTGAAGTTACCGGGAGTAATTTCATTTCTGAACGATTTACCTATCTGACCGATACCAAAAGGAACCTTTTTGCGGCTTGTGCGCTGAACGCTCTTAAAGTTTACAAAGATACCCTGAGCTGTTTCCGGACGAAGATATACAACCGATGAGGAATCCTCCGTAACGCCCTGGAAGGTTTTAAACATAAGGTTAAATTCGCGTATGTCTGTAAAGTTCTGCTTGCCGCATTTTGGACATACAATGTTGTTTTCGGTTATATATTCAAGCATTTTTTCCTTGCTCCAACCGTCGACGGTTATATCCTCGCCGTTCTCGTGAGCAAAGTCCTCAATAAGCTTGTCCGCTCTGTGACGCGACTTACATTCCTTACAGTCCATAAGCGGGTCAGAAAAGCCGCCCACATGACCTGATGCAACCCATGTTTCAGGGTTCATTAGGATAGCGCAGTCAATACCTACATTATACTTCGACTCCTGTATGAACTTTTTCCACCATGCTTTTTTTACGTTGTTTTTAAATTCAACGCCAAGAGGACCGTAGTCCCATGTGTTAGCCAGACCGCCGTAAATTTCGCTTCCGGGATACACATATCCTCTGCCTTTGCACAATGCAACTATTTTGTCCATTGTCTTATCTGAGTTTTTCATTAATTTCCACCTCATTTGATATTTTCTAACTTATAGTTTATAATACTTTCCATAGTTTTGTCAAGACATTATATAAGTAATTTTCCCTAAAAGCATTATTATTTCCCGGGACGCTAAAACTTATGTAAACAACAGGGGTGTGAATAAAGTTATACACACCGGTAGCATAATGTGTGGATAACTCAATAAAGGACAGGCTTTTGGGAATTTTTTCATCAAAAATGCGTGGATAAGTGCGTGGATAGAGTGGATTGAAACATATCTGTAACATAAATGTAAACTATTTTATGTAAAACTATAACATATTGTAATTTAATGATTGAATTGAAGGATGAAATAGTGTATAATAATCTGAGAAATAAATTGAACCTGAAAGGAACTGCCATGAAAACGAAAACAACCTATATATGTTCTGAATGCGGCTATAAGTCGCCGAAGTGGATGGGGAAGTGTCCCGGATGCGGGAACTGGAATTCAATGCAGGAAACACTGGAAAAAAATGAGAAAAAAATGTCGTCTGTTGTTTCCGCGTCAGCAGCGTTAAGCCGCAGTCCGCAGAAAATAGGAGATGTAAAAATCGGTTATGAATCACGCTGCGCAACGGGTTTTAGGGAGCTTGACAGGGTACTTGGAGGAGGAATTGTTCAAGGCTCTCTTATACTTGTGGGCGGAGATCCGGGCATAGGCAAGTCTACTATATTGCTCCAGATATGTCAAAAAGCGGGCGAGAATAAGAAAATTCTGTATATAAGCGGTGAGGAATCGGAGGGACAGATTAAAATACGCGCGGAGCGCCTTGGAATAACAACCGAGAATTTGTACCTTATATCAGAAACCGATGTTGAAACTATTATTGAATATATAAATAATCTGCGTCCTGATATTGTAATAATAGATTCCATACAGACTATGCACCGTCAGGATATTGCGTCGGCAGCCGGAAGTGTTCCTCAGGTCAGAGAGGCGACAAATGCGTTTATGCACATAGCAAAGGGTATGGGAATTTCCATGTTTATTGTAGGTCATGTCACAAAGGACGGAGCTCTTGCAGGACCGCGTGTGCTTGAGCATATGGTGGACTGCGTATTATATTTTGAGGGTGACAGGCAGAATACGTTTCGTATTTTAAGAGCTGTAAAAAACCGTTTTGGCTCAACGAATGAAATCGGTGTTTTTGAGATGAGGGATACGGGACTTTGTGAGGTTGCAAATCCGTCTATGATGCTTTTAGAGGGCAGGAGCGAGAATATTTCAGGCTCCAGCGTTGTATGCACTATGGAGGGTACACGCGGTGTTCTGGCGGAAATACAGGCGCTTGTAACGCCTACGGGATTTGGAAATCCGAGGAGAATGTCGAGCGGAATTGATATAAACAGAGTGCTTTTGCTTATTGCCGTACTTGAGAAGCGCGCAAGAATGAATTTATCAAATTCTGATGTATATATTAATGTTGCGGGCGGACTAAGAATAGACGAAACAGCGGTAGATTTGGGTATATGCACAGCCATAGCGACAAGTCAGATGGACGTGGCGCTGCCGGCGGATATGATGTTTATAGGCGAGGTTGGACTGGGAGGCGAGCTGCGCTCTGTTTCTCAGATTGAAAAAAGACTCAGCGAAGCGGCAAAACTGGGGTTCAGGACGGCGATTGTACCCAAATCCTCACTGCGCGGAGTAAAAATCCCTGAAGGCTTTACCGCATACGGAGTGAAAACGATAGGAGAGGCGATTAATATAATAAGGCGTAAATAATTCGTTGACAACGACAGCGGGATATATTATAATATATCCTGTGAGGTGATACTGTATGGAGGAGAAGCATACTGCCGGAAACAAAGAGTTTTTTATCTCTATTGTATGGGCAATAGCTTTGTTTGTTATAAGTCAATATATTTGCGCGGCGATGCCGGAATATAAGATTGTCGGAAATATATTTTCAATTATATTATTCTGCATACTCGGATTTTTTGTTCTTACGCGCTATTGTGCAACATTTACTTATACTGTTAAAAACGGACGTATAAGAATTAACCGAATGATAGGTCGTCGCAATAAAGAGGTAGATTTTGCAATAAGCAATATAAAGAGCATATCCTGCGGAGCTGTAAAGCTTAATGCGAAAAATATCTATAATATGACTACGAAAGCATTTTCTAAAAAAGGAACCTGCAGTATAGTTTATAACAGAACAGGAATTGACGAGGCGGTAATAATTGAGCCTTCAAATGAAATGCTTAAGCAGATAAAAACTTTGATGAAAAAGAAGGATTGGGAGGATAAATGAGAAATATAATTGGAGTAAGATTTAAGCCTGTAGGCAAAACCTATTATTTTGATCCGCTTGACTTTGACATAAAAAAGGATGACGAGGTTATTGTTGAAACAAGCAGAGGTATTGAATTAGGAAAGGTTGTTATAGGCAGAAAGGAACTTTCAGAGAATGAAAAATTTTCAAAACCGCTCAAGGGTGTTTTGAGAATTGCTAATGACGATGATAAGAGAATATGCAGAGAAAATAAAGAGCGTGAAAAGGAAGCCTTTAAAATCTGCTGTGAAAAAATAATAAAGCATAATCTGGAAATGAAGCTTGTTGAAGTGGAATACAGCTTTGACGGCAGTAAAATTTTATTCTATTTCACTGCCGACGGCAGAATAGATTTTCGTGAGCTTGTCAAGGACCTTGCCACTGTGTTCCGTACAAGAATAGAGCTCAGGCAGATTGGCGTGAGAGATGAATCAAAAACCTTAGGAAGTATAGGAGTATGCGGAAGAAGTCTTTGCTGCTCTCAGTTTTTGGGAGAGTTTGTGCCTGTATCTATAAAGATGGCTAAGGAGCAGGGGTTATCGCTTAATCCCTCGAAGATTTCGGGAGCCTGCGGAAGATTGATGTGCTGCTTGAAATATGAGCAGGATACTTATGAGGAATTGCTTAAGGAAACGCCTAAGCAGGGAGCGGTTGTGAGCACTCCTGACGGACCTGGAACGGTTGAATATGTCAGCCTGTTAAAGGGACTGTTAAAGGTTCGTCTTGAAAATGAAAATGAAAAAACCTTGAAGGAATTTCGGGTGGATGAGGTTGATGTTCTGAAAAAAAATCATAATAATTAGGCAGCCTGTAAGCAAAACCACTTACGGTTTTGTCCGCCGTATTCTTGGGTGCTTGAGGTGCCAACCTCGAATAATCAGGGTTAATAATTGCCAAGTATAAATAAATTATTAAAAACTATTGAAGAATTAAAAAAAATGTGATACAATAGCCATAGCAGATGAAATAAGGAGGTGTATTTTGAATGGCATATAAAATTTCAGATGATTGCATCAGCTGCGGAGCTTGTGCTGCTGAATGTCCGGTAAGCGCTATCAGCGAAGGCGATGCAAAGTATGTTATCGATGCTGATACATGTATCGAATGTGGAGCTTGCGCGGGTGTTTGCCCGGTAGGTGCTCCTGCTCAGGACTAATTTTATAGAAAAAGGTGTTGTAATCGTGAGGACTGCAGCACCTTTTTTGCATATTTAAAAATACATCGTATTTTGCTTTTTTCGGTATACACTAAATCGGTTTAAAAGCGGAGGGAGATTATGAAAAAAATTTTAACAATGCTTTTTTTGGTTCTTTCCGTATGCACATTGTGTGCCTGCGGCGGGAAGGATTATATTACTATGGAGCATAAAGAAAAATTGCCGGCGAGCGGTTCAAAATGGACAGTGCTGATTTATATGTGCGGCGGCGATATGGAATCGGCAGATTCGGAGGCTGTAAAATGTCTTAAGGAAATGTTTGAGCTGGAATATCCGGAGAATGTAAACGTGGTCGTAGAAACCGGCGGAGCATCGACTTGGCATATGAAAGGAATATATTCAGATTATTTGCAGCGTTTTGAGGTACAGAACGGCGGAATGGTTCTCGCTGATCAAAAAATGGCTGACAATATGGGCGATTACAGAACTTTCGCGGATTTTTTGAGCTGGGGAGTGCGTACATATCCCGCGGAGCATTATATGACTGTTATATGGGATCATGGCGGCGGAAGTATGTCGGGAGCCGCGTTTGATGAATTGTATAATAATGACTCTCTTAACCTTGAGGAAATTTCATACGCGATAAGCCTTGCCGGTATTAAATTTGATATTATAGGCTTTGACGCAAGTCTTATGGCAAATCTTGAAACTGCGTCGGCACTTGCACAGTATGGAGATTATATGATTGCATCTGCCGAGTATTCGCCTGCCTGCTGGGATTACAAAACATCGTTGCAGTGTATAATAGACAATACGAATGTTTCACCGGGTGAAATAAGCAAGGCTATATGCGACGTGGCATATGAAAAATGCGTTGAAAATGGCGGTGGTGATATTGCTTCAATATCTGTAGTTGATTTGTCAAAAATTTCAACGCTTTCTCAGGCATTTGACGGACTTGCCGGTGTGATGCTTACTGCGGCGGACGGACTTGCCAATTGCGCTCATCTTCAGCGTAATATGGAATACAATCATGTGTACGGAGCAAATTCGCCTGATGAGGGATATAGTAACGTTGTTGATTTGGGAACGCTTGCTAAGATAGTTCAGGAGGATACCGGAACGACGAGTGACTTGCTGGGACAGATATTGTCTGAGGCGGTAACTTATACGCGTAGTGGAAAATATCATGAGGGTGATTCCGGCTTGGGAGTTTTTTATCCGCTTGATAACAATCCGGAAACTGTGGAAAAGTACATGGAGGTTTCTACAAGCAGCAATTATAACAGATATTTAAGAAGTATAGTGATAAATTCCGTTTCAGAGCTTCAGGATGATTATCATTCATCGTGGGCATGGATAGATTATATGAGGGAGATGCAGGAATTTGAAATTCATGCGTCTGTGAATGAGGACGAGTTTTATGAGCTTGGCATAGATGGAAGTATGGACGTGATTAAGGATGTCGGTGTTGATATTTACAAGTATGATGAAAAAAACAACACCTATGTTTATCTTGGCTGCGATGAAGAGCCTGACGCACAGTGGGAAACAGGATTATTTACATATAATACAGATAAAATTCCGATGCTTAACGGAAAATTCGTGTCTATGAATTTTGTGGGCAGAGGCGGCGCTTATATGATATATTCAATTCCCGCTGTTGTAAACGGAGAGCAGACTAATATAAGAGTAGCATATAATCCTGATACAGACGACTATGAGGTTATGGGCGCGTGGGCAGGTATTGACCGTATGAACGGGAAATCGGCAAGAAAAATAGTTCCAATCAAATTAGGGGACAGAATAACACCGGTTTTGCATACGAGAGAAGGCGGGTATTCTGTCGGAAAGAGCTTTATAGCCGGATTTGGCGGCGTAAAGGTTGCAGATAAAAGATTGAAAAGCGGTAAGTATATGCTGGAATATAATGTAAAGGATATATACGGAAATTCACAGGATGTAAACGGAGTGTTGCTGAATATTAATTCCGGTAAGAAATATATGACTCAATAAAGAGATGGCGTTTTGATGCGGTTAACACTGTAACAAAACGCCATTTATTTGTACATGAAAAAAAGAGGCTGTCGACATACTGCCGACAGCCCAAAATCAATGGTTTTTGGCATTGATTTTGAATATTTCAAAGTAAAAACCAAAGGTTCCTCATGTATACTGTTTTATTTGCCAAGCGCCTGATCCAAATCGGCTATAATATCGTCTGCATTTTCAATGCCTACGCTCAGTCTTACAAGGTCAGAGCTTATTCCGCCCTCAAGTAGCTGTTCATCAGTCATCTGGCGATGTGTTGTGCTTGCGGGATGAAGAGCGCAGGTTCTTGCGTCTGCAACATGAGTTACTATTGCGGCAAGCTTCAGACTGTCAAGAAACTTTGTAGCAGCCTCGCGTCCGCCCTTTACTCCGAACGATACTACTCCGCTTGCTCCGAGAGGAAGATATTTGTCAACCAAAGGTTTATATTTGCTTGATTTTAGTCCCGGATAATTAACCCATTCAACTCTGTCATCATTTTCAAGGAACTCGGCAACCTTTAACGCGTTTTCGCTGTGGCGCATAATTCTTAAATGAAGTGTTTCAAGTCCAAGATTTAAAAGGAAAGCGTTCTGAGGTGACGGCGTTGAGCCAAGGTCACGCATAAGCTGTGCTCTTGCTTTTGTAATAAATGCCGCTTTTGCGAACTTTTCCGTATATACCACACCGTGATATGATTCGTCCGGCGTTGTAAATTCAGGGAATTTGCCTGACGCAGCCCAATCAAAATTACCGCTGTCAACAACCACTCCGCCAAGTGATACTGCGTGACCGTCCATATACTTTGAGGTTGAGTGTGTCACAATGTCCGCCCCAAACTCAAAAGGACGGCAAAGGATAGGTGTTGCAAAGGTATTGTCAACGATTAGCGGTACATTGTGGTCATGTGCCAGTTTTGCGAATTTCTCTATATCAAGTACATTAAGCGCCGGATTTGCAATTGTTTCGCCAAGAACCGCTTTTGTGTTATCTTTGAATACCTTTGCGATTGTGTCATAATCATCGTCAGGATTTACAAAAGTAACGTCAATGCCGAATTTTTTAAGAGTTACCTCAAGCAGGTTAAATGTGCCGCCGTAAACTGCTGCGGAGCATACAACGTGGTCGCCTGCCTGTGCAATAGTCATAACAGCCATAAGTGTTGCCGCCTGACCTGATGATGTCATCATTGCACCGACTCCGCCTTCAAGCGAGGCGATTTTTTCTTCTACGCAGGCTACTGTAGGATTTGCCAATCTTGTATAGAAAAAGCCGTCCTCCTCAAGGTCAAAAAGCTTGCCCATAAATTCTGATGAATCATACTTAAATGTTGTGCTCTGATAAATAGGAAGAACTCTTGCTTCACCGTTTTTTGGCTTATAGCCTTCCTGAATACATTTTGTTTCTATTTTCACTGCAATCACGTCCTTATAATTATTATAATAGTATCATATCATAATCCCTATTTTTTTTCAATTAATTCTTATAAAAAAAAATACCAAAAATAAACGTACAAAATTTACAAAACATCTTGACAATTATATGCAAAATAAGGTATAATATATAATGTTGTATGGAATATTGCCATGTAACTTCCATCAAGTCCGTTTTTTAAAATCGACTTGCCGGAGGGAGGGGAAACAAAGTGTCAGAAGTAAGAGTAAAAGATAATGAATCGTTAGATAGTGCGCTTCGCAGATTTAAGCGTCAGTGTGCAAAGTCAGGCGTTATGGCTGAAGTAAGAAAACGCGAGCATTATGAAAAGCCCAGCGTAAGACGTAAGAAGAAGTCTGAAGCTGCAAGAAAGAGAAAGTTCTAATTTTATTAGTGAACGAAAAAGGAGAAGACTTTTATGTCACTTAAGGATAAACTAAAGGATGACCTAAAGTCAGCAATGAAAGAAAAGGATGCTGTCCGTAAGAATGTTGTGCAGCTGATTAAATCAGGAGTGCTTCAGATTGAGAAGGACAAGCAGATAACTCTGGATGATGAAGGCGTGTTGGATGTTATTGCAAAGCAATTAAAACAGCGTCGTGATTCCCTTCCGGATTATGAAAAGAGCGGTCGGGAGGACTTGATTGCTCAATTAAAGAGAGAAATGGAACTTTTGATGGAATATTTACCCGCTCAGCTTACGCATGAGGAGCTTGAGGCGATTGTAAAGGAAGCAGTTGAAACTACCGGCGCGGTATCAATTAAGGATATGGGCAAGGTAATGGCGGCAGTTATGCCAAAAACAAAAGGCAGAGCTGACGGCAAGGAAATCAATGCAATCGCAAGAGGGTTATTGAATTAAAAATAATACACAAAAGAGAGTTATTCTCTCTTTTGTGTATATCTGTTTGCTGGTATAGCTCAGTTGGTAGAGCAGCTCATTCGTAATGAGCAGGCCGCGGGTTCGAGTCCCATTACCAGCTCCAATAAAAAACCGCTTAAACACTACGTTTAGGCGGTCTTTTTGATTTTATTTTCTTTTTATTTTTAGTCCGTTTTTTGATTTTGTATGTTATTTGTCCGTTATGACCTCAAAAATGGTCTGTTTTCCCTATCCTATCTTATAATGCGCTGATGGGTTTAATATATTCTCCGGCATTTCCGCCGCCGCTTCATCTGCTGACTTAATAGCATGGGTATATATGTTCAAAGTTGTACTCTTGTTTGCGTGTCCAAGTCTCTTTGATACCTTGGCGATGTCAACACCTCCGGCAATAAGCAGAGTTGCCGAAATATGCCGCAGGGTGTGAATATGCGCATTAGGAAGATTATAACGCTTTATAAATCCTTTAAACCATGACGAAATAGTATCGGGATTTATAACGCCGCCTATTTCATTTGTAAACACTTCAAGTGGTAAAGTAAACGGTGAATTATACTGGTGGCTGTTATTTTGTATGCAAATGTATAAATATTTATTTCCGGGGCTATGATGTATTATAATTATATAATCAATGAATTTTATATCCAAATAAATCGTATTGTAAAAGAAGTGTAACACAAACTTAACGATAAGTTTACGAATTAAGCGATTAGCTTATTGACTAAGGATAAAATGTTGTGATATAATGATAGAAATTAACGCAA
>JALEPO010000125.1 GCA_022768695.1 Clostridia bacterium | reverse complement strand
CAATACAAGAGAACTTGAATATCCTAACGAGATAATGATAGACCTTGATGAAACTGTTACTATTGACAGAGTAGTAATAGAAGAAACACTTCCGTTCAACCTGTTCAACGATAAGCTTATAACTGAAATAGATGTTGACAGCGTAGATTTTGCTTCAACCGATGACTTTGCAATTTCGGTTGAGAAAAACATAGACTCAGCTGATGCAAAGAAAGCTGCCACAGCAAATACGGGTGACAGTGCATATGTTTCTATGGCATCGGGCGATGTGACAGGCTTTATCAGAATAGGTCTTGTGGCAGACGGAACAGTTTCGCTTCCAATGCTGTCGCTGAGCGATAACACATCAACGGCTTTGCGCGCAGACGGAACAGTATGGGCATGGGGCGACAACAGCTATGATAAACTGAATGCGTCCTTGTATGATAATCAGTCAAATATTTACGTTCCGGGCGTTATTAAGGAAACGAACGAGGCTGGTTCAGTGTTTGGCCATATCAAGGAAATTGCAGAGGGCGAAGGCTTCACAGTAGTCCTTACAAACAATGGCGAGGTTTACTCATGGGGTACAAACGCTGATAATCAGACAGGCAACGGAAGCGCTGCAGCTTCACACAACGTACCGACAAGGGTTATGAACAGCGCAGATACTCCGCTTTCGGGTATTGTATCTGTTAAGGCATACTCAACTCATGCGATAGCTCTTTCGAGCGACGGAAAAGTATACGCATGGGGCAAGTCCTCAGATAAGCTTGGTCAGAACAAGTCAAAACAGAATTATTATGCTAAGCCGCTCAGAATAACAAACGTTCAGGCGATTGCAGCAGGTGAAAACCATACTGTTGCCCTGAAATCAGATGGCAGCGTATGGACATGGGGCGATAACGCCTCGGGTCAGCTTGGTACAGATGATACGTCAACGCCTCTTCCTGTAAAAGTAAATGGTGTGGCAAATATTGTTGAAATTGCAGCAGGCTCAGAAAGCACAATAGCGCTTGCCGCAGACGGAAAAGTATACGCATGGGGCAATGGTTCAGCTGTCGTTGAGAAAGTATTTGAAAATGCAACTCAGATAGATGCACATGGCGATATGTTTACCGCAACAACAGAGGCGGGAGAGTCATATGTATGGAAAGCGACGGAAGCTCCGGCACTTGTAAGCGGTATTGATAATATAATCATGACAGCTGCAGGTGCAAACCATGCGGTGGCAATAAAGGCTGATGGTACAGGCTATGCGTGGGGCGCAAATGAATCATATCAGCTTGGTGACGGCACAAACAATGATTCAGAAACTCCGATTGAGATTAATATAGCTCCTGAGGGTCTGAGAGTTACAGCGGCTGTTGCAGGTACTCAGACTTACACAGGCAGCAGCAATAATCTGTTGTATGAATTTACAATAGAAGAGGGTCAGACAATTGAAATCAATAAGATAGAGAAATTTGCTCCGTACCGCTTCAATGTACTTGGTGCAAGAAACTGGTCAGAAGCAACAGGTCTGACGTTCAAATCACTTGATGAAAATGTTGTAACTGTATCCGGAAGCACTGTTTCAACAGTATCGGGACGTTACGGCAGCGCATATATCCGCTTCACCGACGATGGCGACGGAAATGTGGGCAATGTTAAGAATATAGGATTTATAAAGGTTAACGTTATACCGGTAGGCGCAAAGAATGCTCCGATGGTAGCCGCAGGCACAGACTTTGTGCTGGCTCTTAAGGACGACGGAACTGTATGGGCATGGGGCAGCAACCTTCACCATAAGGTAAGTCCGTCAAATGCGGAGTACATTGACGCCGCAACTCAGGTTAAACTTAACGATAATGAATATCTGACGGATATTGTAAAGATTGCCGCAGGTGAAAGCCACGCTCTTGCTCTTTCAAAGAGCGGCAGAGTATACGCATGGGGCGGCAACGAAAAGAGTCAGATAGGCGATGGCACTAATATTGACAGAGAATATCCTGTTATTATAAGCGACCTTCAGAATGTTGCAGACATTACAGCAGGTCAGAATCATTCTGCCGCGCTTATGAAGGACGGCACAGTCTTTGCATGGGGCAGCAATGAATCGGGTCAGATAGGACATCAGCAGAACAGCGCTTCAACATATTCAAGACCTGTTGTAGTTTCAGACTTCGGAACTACAAAGCATCTTGAATCAGTAGTTGCCGTTTCGGCAGGTGGTAACCATACAACAGCGCTTACAACAAGCGGAGTTGTATACGCATGGGGCAGAAACGCAAATGAACAGCTTGGTATGCTTGACAATAACCGCAGTGACCGTTACGATGTTCCGAGAGAGGTTCTTGGCGACACGGATACTACGTTCAAGTATAATACAGCCAAGATTTCAGCAGGCGACGAGCATACTCTTGCGCTCAGCGCAGCCGGCGACATCTGGTCATGGGGTTATAACTACTACGGTCGTCTTGGTGACGGTACGGGTCAAACAAGAAATCAGCCTGTAAATGTTGTAACAGCTCTTAACTATGATACAACCGTACTCACAGGAATAGTTGATATAGACGCAGGTGTAACTCACTCGCTTGCGACAGCTAAGGACGGTACAATTTACGCATGGGGCGATAATATGTACGGTGAGCTTGGCGACGGCAGCAGAGCTCAGAAGTCAACAGCTACAGCTGCAAAGATTACGGGTGCAAACGGTATTTCAGCCGGTAATGAGCATTCAGTATTATTCAAGAATAACGGTGAAGTATGGACTTGGGGTAATAACGATGAATATCAGCTTGGTACAACGCTTGCAGACGGTGCTTTAAGCACGGTTGAGCCGCAGTGTATCGGAAGTATGTCATCGGCTTCAAAGGGTATCACAATTCAGAAGATTACTGTAAGCAACGGCGATGTTTATACAATCGCACCTGAAAGCATTTCGATTTATCCTGATCAGACTATTACTGTAGATGTAAACAGCATAAACGTAATAGACAGTATCAGCAGCTTCTCGATTTATACATTATTGGGGGCTTCAGGATCTAACGGAAGCATTGCAAATGCAAGTGATATACTAATAACAACAGAAAGTGACTTGTTGGATATAACAAGCGCTACAGGCTTGATTAAGCCTAAGACAGCAGATAGTTACGGTGTGGCAGAGGTTAAGGTTACTCATATACCGAATAACTATTCAAAGACATTTAATGTAGTTATTAAGCCTACATATACAGATGGCAAGTCACCTATGATAATAGGCGGAGATAACTTTACAGTTGCCCTTAAGGCAGACGGCAGCGTATGGACTTGGGGTGACAATACTTACGGTCAGCTTGGCAACGGCAGAGGCGGTAATAACGCTCAGGTAATCAATCCGGAAAAGATTACTCTTACAAATATTACCGAGGTTACCGCAGGCGCAGGCTTTGCAATGGCATTGTCCGCAGACGGTAAGGTATATACATGGGGTAATAACGAATCCGGTCAGCTTGGTATAGGCTCAACGGATAATTATGATACACCTCAGGAAGTAACATTTGACGGTATGTCAGCCGGAGAATATATTATAAGAGTTTCGGCAGGCGATTCCTTCGCAATGGCACTTTCAAACGCAGGCAATGTATACGTTTGGGGTAATAATGATTACAGCCAGATGGGTACAAACAGAACAACTGCAAACCCGGGTTATTATGTTCCTAATCTTGTAAGCAGCATTAGCGGTGCAACTATGATTAGCGCCGGAGCAAACCATGCAATGGTTTATGCAAACGGTAAGGTATATACGTGGGGTGCAAATGAATCCGGTCAGCTTGGTAACGGCACAAGTACGTTCAATGTAAGCCGTGATGGTTCACCGGCGGCAGTTACTCTTCCGGCGGCAATCACAAATATCACCAATATAGCTGCGCGCGGTAATTATTCTGCGATACTTGCAGACGGCAAGGTATATGTATGGGGTGCAAATGAATACTCGCAGCTTGGCAATAACGACAGTAATCATAAGAACGTTCTGTCAGTTCCGGCAGCTCCTTTAACAATCTCAGCAGCCGTAACAGACGGTACAGATAAGATTACAAAGCTGTCACTTGGACGTAATCATGCATTGGCAATGACTGATAAGGGTGATGTATATGCATGGGGCAGAAATGACTTAGGTCAGCTTGGTATTGAATCATATTCAAATTCATTTATGACTCCGCAGCGTGTATACGCGGGTGAAAGCTCAGTTAATAAGCTGATGAACAGTATGTGGAGCGTTGGCGCAGGACATGAAACATCATTTGCGATTGCCTCAAGCGGCGCGGTATATGCATGGGGTGCAAATGAATCCGGTCAGCTTGGTATTGGTACAGCTACAGGTGTATTCAGCCCTGTTCAGGTTAAGCTGGGTGATAAGAACGGTCTGACAATCACAGACGCGACCGTTACAGGCAGCACAAACGTAACATACGACAGCACAAATCCGCTTATGTATAATCTGGAAATCACTCCTGATGATACATTGAAAATCAATAATAGTACAATCCGCATGGCAGCGGCTGACAATGACTTTAATATGTTCTCGTCAAATGCAACTCAGACAAGTATTGCGTTGGCAGAGAATATCAGATTCTACTCATTGGATCCGTCAATTATGTCAGTTGATGAGCGGACAGGCGTTGTAACCTTAAGTGACGCAACAAAGACAAGAGGATTTGGCACAACAATTATAAAGGTTGTGGAAACAACCGCTAACCTGACAGGTTATGTAGAAGTGGCAGTAAGAAAAGACGGTATGCCTCGTGCTGAAACAGGTATATTCACTTCAAGATACCCTGAGGATCAGGCGAAGATATGGGTTAAGAATGACGGTACCGTATGGACCTGGGGCGGCGATAATGCATCCGGTCAGCTTGGACGTACAGGTGACATAACCGAACCAATGCAGGTAACAGGCAACTCACTTGACAAGCAGTATGTTGTTCAGGCAGCAAGAGGTATGGACTTCATGGCAGTTCTTACATCAGACGGTAAGATATATTCATGGGGTGCTAATACATCAGGTCAGAACGGTTACGGTAAAGCATTGTCGGCAAATAAGGCCCCTGTTCTTGCAAAGACACCTACCGGAACTGTAATTACTCAGATTGCAGTCGGTAAGGAGCACGTTATAGCTCTTGACAATACCGGTAAGGTATATACATGGGGTAATAACGAAAAGCAGCAGTTAGGTCTTAACAAGACAATTCAGAAGGAAACAATTCCGAAAGTTGCTATATCAGATAAGAATATTGTACAGATTGCAGCTATAAGCAACGGCGGTGCGGCGCTTACATCAGACGGACATGTATATGTCTGGGGCGACGGCAACGGTGTGCCGACACTTCAGGCAGAAGGTGAAAGCGCGGGAGATTTGAATAAAAATCTTCAGAATATTGTTAAGCTTGGCAGCGTAGATGATATGATAACCGTATCTACGGCAGATGGTCAGACATATGCATGGGGTAATGGTACAATTAACGGTAAGGAAATATCATCGTCAGTACCTGTTAAGTATGAGGAAAAGAAAGAGCTTGAGCTTAACGTTGTTTATGCTCAGATTAAGCATAATGATAATGTTGTAACGCAGTATACAATGGGCAATCCGCTTCCGGAAACTGTTGTTATGACAAGCAGTCAGCTTCTTCAGGTAGATACAGACGCTATTTTCGGACGCGCAAATCTTGATGTATTGTCAGTATACGATAATACTGCTTTTGAAATGAGCAA
>JALEPO010000109.1 GCA_022768695.1 Clostridia bacterium | reverse complement strand
TACTCGTTAAAACCAAATCCTGTCACACGTTTAAATTTCTTTGAAAAATATGTCGGACTCATATATGCTATTTTTGCCATTTGGTCAAGAGAAATTGGTTTATTATAATAATTGCATATGTATCTGCAAACCTCCTGAATGCTGTTTTCATATACGGTAAGATCGTCCATAAGAGGGTATGAGTTCTTTGTTGAAAATTTATTCATATCTACAAGAAGCTCAAGAAAGTTCAGCTTTGCAATATACTGCGAATATGTATCCTGCTGTTTTATTTTTGTTTCAGCCTTATGCAGCAGCAGATGAAAGGCAGTCTGCATTGATTCGGGAACGTGAATTTTTTTATTCTCAAAAATTTTCATAAGAAAATCCTTGTCAAATTCAGAACCAAGACCATTTAGCAGTGAATCGGAAAAAGTTATAAGATAACGAACGTGCTTGTCATCTGATGAACAGCTTTGAGTTTGGTGTATATCCCCCTTATTAACAAGTATTATATCGTGAGGGGACACATCGTAAAGGCTATGATTAATAAAATACCGGCGTTTTCCCTCAAGTAAATAATAGATTTCGTAATAATCGTGAAAATGAGAAGAAGACATACCCATTGAATTGGTTTCGGATAATGCGTCTATCCATAAATTTTTATCAGCAGGTAACATTGTTTACTCTCCTTTGCTTTGTTAGCGTTAGTAAAAATTTTATATTTGGTATTATACCATACTTTTTTGTGAAATACAACAGTTTTTTTGCTATTTAATTTTTATAAACATTATTACAAATTTATAGTTTTGAGAATAATTCTTGCGGTATTTTGTGATATATGACAAATAATCTTTAATTCTGAGTAAAAAAACTATTGCAAGAAACAGTAGTGCGTTGTATAATATAATTAGATGAAAATATTTTCAAGTCTGGAAAGGAAAGAGAAAAATGAAGAATTTTATGGATGAAGATTTTATGCTTTCAAATGATACTGCAAAGACTCTTTATAAGAATTACGCAGCTAAGATGCCTATTTGCGATTATCACTGTCATCTTATTCCTCAGATGATTTATGAGGATAAGCCGTTTGATAATATAACACAAATATTCCTTGGAGGCGACCACTATAAATGGCGTTATATGCGTTCATGCGGCATTGACGAGGAATATATTACGGGAAATAAATCTGACGAGGAAAAATTCCGTGCGTTCTGCGGATGTTTGCAATACGCTATTGGTAATCCGTTGTATCATTGGACGCATCTTGAGCTAAAAAGATATTTTGGTATCGACACAGTAGTAACAGCTCAGACTGCCGGAGAAATCTGGGAAAAGGCAAACAAGGTTATAAAGGAAACAAAGATGAGTCCTGCAAAGCTTATTAATCAGTCAAATGTTGCGTTTATATGCACAACGGACGACCCTGCGGACAATCTTGAAATACATAAGAAAATTGCGGAAAAGGGACATATAAACGCAAAGGTTCTTCCTGCTCTGCGTCCTGATTTTATGCTGAACATTGACAAGGAAACGTTTGTACCTTATATTTCAAAGCTTGCCGCTGCGGCAGATATGAAGATTGATTCATATGTCGAGCTTATTGAAGCAGTGTACAAGAGAATAGATTTCTTCCATTCGGTTGGATGCAGAATAAGCGACCACGCTCTTGACAACGTTCCGTATGAGGATACAACTGCCGATGAGGTTAATGAAATTTTCAAAACTGCAATGGACGGCGAAAAGCTTACACAGCAGCAGGTGGACGCGTATAAGTCATACACGCTTATTCAGCTCGGCAAAAAATATAAGGAGCTTGATTGGGCAATGCAGCTTCATATTGGAGCGTTGAGAAACAATAACTCAAGAATGTTCGCAAAGCTTGGCGCTGACACGGGCTTCGACTCAATCAGCGATTATTGTATAGCTTATCCGCTTTCAAAGCTGCTTAATGCTCTTGAAACAGAGGATAAGCTTCCTAAGACAATCCTGTATACATTAAATCCAAAGGATAATTATGTGCTTGGCACAATGCTTGGAAACTTCCAGGGCAGCAGTGTTCCGGGCAAAATTCAGTTTGGTTCGGGATGGTGGTTCAATGACCAGAGCGATGGCATGGTAGAGCAGATGAAGGCTCTTGCTAATCTTGGTGCACTATGTAAATTTGTAGGAATGCTTACAGACTCAAGAAGCTTCCTTTCATATACAAGACATGAGTATTTCAGAAGAATTTTATGTAATCTTTTGGGTACATGGGTTGAAAACGGTGAATTTCCGGCTGATATGGATACTCTTGGCAAGATTGTTGAGGATATATGCTTTAATAATGCTGTACATTATTTTGCGCTTTAATGATTTAAGATAGTAGAAAATTGCTCTGCCATGAGCAATTTTCTTTGCTATCAGTAAATGTATACATAGTGTGGATTTACTGATGGCAAAGAGTTTTATTATTTCCTATTGAAAGGATGGTTAAAAATGAAAAAAATTGTAGCGGCATTACTGGCGGCTTCATTTGCGATTGCGGGTACAGGTTCTTTTGCGACGGAAAATACTGCGGAAGACGGCGGAATGTATACACCAAAGGCATTCCCGACTGCCGAGGGCGGCGGTATGTATACAAGTGGTGCAAGAGGGGCTTTGGAGGATAATAAGGATATTGAAGTTTATCATGTGAAAAACCTTAACGACAGCGGTGAGGGTTCATTTCGCGATGCTGTTTCCAAGGGCAACAGAATTATTGTGTTTGATGTGTCGGGTATGATTGATTTGCAGTCGCAGCTTACAATCGGACATGACAATCTAACTATTCTCGGTCAGACAGCACCCGGTGATGGTATCTGCTTCAGGTCAAACAACATAAAGGTTGGAGCAAGCAATGTCATATTAAGGTATCTGCGTTTTCGTGTTGGCTCAAAGCTGTCAGACGGAAGCGATACACGCGCACAGGACGGTCTTGAAGTAACCGATAATTGTCAGAACGTTATAATAGATCACTGCTCAATATCGTGGGGTACTGATGAAAACCTTTCTGCATACGCCGTAAAGGATGTGACTGTTCAGAACTGTATCATTGCCGAGGCTCTTAATCAGAGCGTGCATGATAAGGGCGAGCACAGCTACGGCGGTATATGGGGCGGCGTTAACGTATCATTCCATCATAATATCATAGCAACACACAAGAGTCGTAACCCGAAAATCGGCACAAGCGAAACGGTGGCAATGACTTCGGGATACACCGATAAGGAAACAGTTATTGATATGTGGAATAACGTAATCTATAACTGGGGCGACAAGGCAGGCTACGGTGCGGAAAACGGCGCGAATGTAAATCTTGTGAACAATTATTACAAGGCAGGTCCTGC
>JALEPO010000080.1 GCA_022768695.1 Clostridia bacterium | reverse complement strand
ATTAAGGAGGCAACATGAAACAGACTGAATTATGCAAATTAGTTTCAAAAAAAGAAATCGCTGACGGTATATTCGATTTTGTGATTGAAAGCGAAAAAATCGCCCTTGAAACACAATGTGGACAATTCCTGCATATTGATTGCGGCGACAGCACTTTTCTACGCCGTCCGATCAGCATTTGCGATGCGGAAAACGGCAGAGTTCGTTTTATTTTTGAAGTAAAGGGCAAAGGCACAACTGCTCTTTCAAAATACAACGAGGGAGATATGATAAATATAATGGGACCTTTAGGTCACGGCTTTGAAATAAAAGACAGCGTAAAGCATCCTGTTATTATAGGCGGCGGTATAGGAGTATTTCCGCTGTACAAGCTTGCAAAAGCTATAAAAAATGCCGATGTATTTCTCGGTTTTCGCAGCAAGGACAGAGTTGTAATGGAGGAAGAATTTGAAAAAATCTCCAATACTGTCATAGTCGGAACTGACGATGGCAGCTACGGATACAACGGATACATTGCATCTGCAATGGAACAGTATCTGGACTTCCACGAATGTGATATGATTTATTGCTGCGGTCCCAAGCCTATGCTGAAGGCTGTAAAACAAATTGCCGAGTCACGCAATATATTATGTCAGCTTTCCCTTGAGCAACGCATGGGCTGCGGAATAGGCGCCTGTCTTGTATGTGTGTGCGAAACAAATAAAGACGGTATGGACAAATATCAGCGGGTTTGCCAAAGCGGCCCTGTATTCTATTCTACGGAGGTGACTTTAAATGATTAATACTAAAATTAATTTTTGCGGTGTAGACTTTAAAAATCCTATCGTAACTGCATCAGGAACCTTCGGCTTTGGCTTTGAATACAGTGAATATGCAGATTTATCGGAATACGGCGGTTTCAGTGCAAAAGGTCTTACACGTCAGCCGCGTCCCGGCAACAAGCCGCCAAGAATTGCAGAAACTCCAAGCGGTATTCTTAACAGTGTAGGCTTGCAGAATCCGGGTGTGGAATTTTTCTCAAAATTTACTATGCCCTACCTCGCTTCTGAATTTGACACAAACGTAATTGCAAATATGTCCGGAAACACAGTTGAGGAATATTGCGAAATGGCAGAAATTCTTTCCGATACAGACGTTGCGCTTATCGAAATGAACATATCATGTCCTAATGTAAAGCATGGAGGACTTGCTTTCGGAACTGATCCCAAAACAGTTTTAGAGCTTACGTCAGAGGTTAAAAAGCACTGCAAAAAGCCGCTTGTTGTAAAGCTTTCACCAAATGTAACCTCTATTACAGATATTGCAAAGGCGGCAGAACAAGGCGGTGCGGACGCTCTGTCGCTTATAAATACACTTTTAGGCATGAGTATAGATATTCATTCAAGACGTCCTATTCTTGCCAACAACATGGGCGGTCTTTCCGGTCCCGCTGTTAAACCTGTGGCTGTTAGAATGGTTTATCAGACAGCACAGGCTGTTGATATTCCTATCATTGGCATGGGTGGAGTTATGAGCGGAGATGACGTGATTGAATTTATGCTTGCAGGCGCTTCTCTCGTAGCTCTTGGTACAGGTCTTTTCTTAAAGCCCGATCTTGTCCTTACTGTAAAAAAAGATATTGAAAATTATATGACTCGCCACAATATAGCCGATATTAATGATATTATAGGAAAAGTACAACTAAACTGATAAAAAGGAGCTGCAATAAGCTCCAAAAAAACAGAAATGTCATATAACAAATCCCGGCAAAATCACGATTCACTGTGACTTTGTCGGGATTATTTTTTCGAAAATAAGACTTTTGATTTTTTATTCACATCACGAACAATCTTGTATACTTAAAGCATTTTCAATTTTATACATGGATTAGAGGTTGATAATCACAAATCTCTTAACTAAATAATGGAGTGGAAAAATATCTCTCTGCGGTATCCGGAAGAATTGTTACGACAGTTTTTCCCTTGCCAAGCTTTTTAGCAAGCTTCATTGCCGCGGCAACATTTGTTCCGCTGCTTATTCCGCACATAATACCTTCTTTTTCAGCAAGCTCCTTTGAAATATGTATTGCCTCTTCATCCTTTATAATACAAATCTCATCATAAATTTCAGTATTTAAAATTGCCGGAATTACTCCATCACCAATCCCCATCTGTACATGAGTTCCTATTGCGCCGCCGGACAATATCGCAGCATTTTCAGGTTCAACAGCCCAGATTGTTATATCGGGATTTTCAGCCTTCAACGCTTCACCTATTCCGGTGATAGTTCCGCCGGTTCCTATTCCAGAACAAAATCCGTGAATAGGTTTGCCTGCCTGCTGAAGTATTTCCTGTCCGGTCTGTAAACGCTGAATTGAAGTATTTGCCGGATTTTCAAATTGCTGCGGAACAAACACGTTCGGATTTTCAGCCTGCATCTCAAGAGCAAGCTCCAGACATTTTTCAATGCACGCACCTATATTCCCGTCATCATGTATCAGAATAACCTCCGCACCATAATGCTCCACAAGCTTTCTGCGTTCTTCGCTCACAGAATCAGGCATAATAATTTTGGTTTTGTAGCCTCTAACTGCACCAACCAGCGCAAGTCCAATACCCTGATTACCGCTTGTAGGTTCTACTATAATTGTATCAGGACCTATCAGATTTTTCTTTTCGGCATCACATATCATATTAAATGCAGTACGCGTCTTTATTGACCCACCCACATTCAAGCCTTCAAATTTAACAATAATTTCCGCGCCGTCAGGGTCTGCTATACGCTGAAGTCTAATCAGCGGCGTATTTCCCATGCTTTCTAAAATATTATTATATATCATTTGATCATTCAATATTGCAGCAGCTGCACAACTCATTTTTTTCTAAAATTCATTTATACCTAATAACGGAATTTAATACGAACAGATTTATAAATTCCCCATTTTTATGCACCATATACTGCAAAAGCCTCCATTTAATAATTATATACTATTCCAAACATAATGTCAATATTCATTTCCTTGCCGAAATATAAATAATGAAATTATCGACAAGCAGCATATGACAGCATTAGAACCAATGAAGTATACTTCACTTTATGCACATTGCTAAAAAACAATTATTATATCAAAAATATGTTGAAAAATATGAGAAAATAGTATATAATTTATTATGTATAAATATAGGAATTTCCGGATATTACGATATAATAAATTTCAGGAGGTTAAAATTATGTGTGGTATTGTTGGATACATTGGTGAAAACCAAGCAGCCCCTATTCTTTTGGAAGGTTTATCTAAGCTTGAATACCGCGGCTATGACAGTGCCGGTATTGCGGTTTTTAACAACAACAAAATTGAAGTTGCTAAAGCAAAAGGACGGTTGGCAATTCTTTCAGAAAAAACCGATGGAGGAAAATCCGTTCATGGCACAATGGGTATAGGTCACACCCGCTGGGCAACGCACGGTGAACCATCAGATGTAAATTCTCACCCCCACCTTTCCAATTCAGGCCGTTTTGCTGTTGTGCATAACGGAATTATCGAAAATTATATTTCTTTAAAGAAAAAGCTTATGGATAACGGTGTGGAATTCATTTCCGAAACTGATACAGAGGTTATCGCTCATCTTTTCGAGCATTACTATAACGGAGATATTATCGAAACAATGATTAAGGTTTTAAACCGAGTTGAAGGCTCATACGCTCTTGGTGTTCTTTGTTCAGATTATCCCGATCAGTTTATAGCTGTTCGTAAAGCAAGTCCTATGATTGTAGGTCTTGGTGAAAACGAAAACTTCATCGCATCAGACGTAACCGCTATATTAAAGCACACAAGAAACATCTATTATCTTGAGGATAATGAAATAGTTGTTCTTAAAAAAGATTCTGTCAAGATCTATAACGCAGATAAAGAAGAAATTAAAAAGGAAGTATTTACTGTGGACTGGGATGTAAGTGCTGCCGAAAAAGGCGGTTATGAGCATTTCATGATGAAGGAAATTGAAGAACAGCCAAAGGCACTTCGTGACACTATAAATCCAAGAATTAAAAACGGAAAAATCGTTCTTGATGATATTTCACTTACAACCGAGGATATTAAAAACATTAACAAAATCTATATTGTTGCCTGCGGAAGCGCCTATCATGTAGGTGTTGTCGGTAAATATGTAATTGAAAAAATGTGCCGTATTCCTGTTGAGGTTCAGGTTGCATCAGAATTTCGCTACTGTGACCCGATTATCGGCAAAAACGACCTTGTTATAGTAATAAGTCAGTCAGGCGAAACTGCCGACACACTTGCCGCTTTAAGAGAGGCAAAAGATCACGGCGCAAGAATTCTTTCAATTGTCAACGTTGTAGGAAGCGCTATCGCAAATGCATCTGACGATGTTATTTATACATGGGCAGGTCCGGAAATCGCCGTTGCAACTACAAAGGCTTATAGCACTCAGCTTGCTGTTATATACCTTATTGCGGCTTATATGGCTGAAAAGCTTGGTATGCTTACATCGGGTGAATATGCTAAGCTGGTAAGCGATATCGAAGCATTACCTGATCAGGTGGCTGAAATATTGAAGTCAAAGGAAGATGTGCAGTATCTTGCATCAAAATTCTTCAATTGTCATTCTATATTCTTTATCGGCAGGAACCTTGATTATGCGGTTTCTCTTGAAGGCTCGCTTAAATTAAAGGAAATTTCCTACATTCATTCAGAGGCTTATGCTGCGGGTGAATTGAAGCATGGTACAATCTCACTTATTGAGGACGGAACACTTGTTATTGCCCTTGCAACAGGACGTGATTTATTCGACAAAACAGTTTCCAACGTAAAGGAAGTTAAAGCGAGAGGCGCGGTTGTTATGGGTGTTACTACAGAGGAGCATGATAACATGGAGGACGTTGCCGATTATGTTGTTAAAATTCCGGCAACTAACGAAATGCTTCTTCCGTCGCTTACTGTTATTCCATTACAGCTTTTCGGTTACTATGTAGCGTCATTAAAGGGCTGTGATATTGATAAGCCAAGAAATCTTGCCAAATCGGTAACAGTTGAATAAGACAAAAAATGGATTTGCTCATAATGCAAATCCATTTTTTAATTAACTATTTTAAAAATCACTCTATACGTCTAAATTTCCGCTTGAATAATTTAATTCAGCATAAAGAATCAATATTATACCTCATCTATCAATCAAGATGGAATACCAACTGCAAATCTGTTGATACAGGGCTATTATCAGGATTTGTTTCCATGATACTCGCCATGAAATCCCACCATTTTCTATTGATTGGCGTATCAGCGCCCTTTGCCCAGAGTTCTTCATCCTCAATTTCGATATATCCGTAAAGCACCATTGTTTCCTTATCAAGGAATATTGAATAGTTCTTTCCGCCGTGCTCATGGATCATATCCTGCATTTCCGGCCACAGCTCATTATGACGCTTCTCATATTCCTCCGCCATACCGTCATACAGCTTCATTTTAAAACCCTTGTGAATCATTGTTGTTTCCTCCTTGTATTATATTTTTCGTCTTGTGACGTTTATTTCAGCCTAATTTCTTTGTCGCCTCAATTGCTATTGCACATTCAACACGTTTTTTTTCAAATTCGCATGCCAACTCATACGGCTTGTTTATATCACCGTTAAAGTTATACGCATTTGCACTGCATCCGCCGCTGCAATAAAATTTTGCAAAACAATTCTGACACTTATCCTTTGTATAAATGTTTGATTTTTCAAACATCATCTTAATATCATTATTGATTTTACCTTCATTGACATTTCCCATAAGAAAATCATTATTGCCAACAAATTGATGACACGGATAAATATCACCGTTAGGCGCAACTGCAAGATATTCATGTCCCGCACCGCAGCCGGACAATCTCTTAATCGCGCACGGTCCCTGATCGAGATCGACCATAAAGTGGAAGAAATTAAAATGCCGTCCCTCTTTATATCTCTTTACATACTCCTCGGCAAGCTTTTCATATTCTGCAAAAACCGTCGGAATATGCTCCTTGCGAAGCGCGTAATCCTCACTGTACGGCGCAACAACCGGCTCAACACTCGTCTGCTTAAATCCAAGATCAGCAAGATGAATTACATCCTTTGCAAATTCAACATTATATGCTGTAAAGGTTCCTCTTACATAGTAATTATCCTGATTTCTGCTTTCAGCTATATCCTTGAATTTAGGCACAATCGTATCATATGAACCGCTTCCGTCCACGCGATAACGCATTCTGTCATTAGTTTCCTTTGTACCGTCTATACTAAGAACCACATTCGACATATTTTCATTGATATAATTCTTTATATCGTCATTTAAAAGAACTCCGTTTGTTGTTACGGTAAATCTGAAATTCTTACCGTGCTTCTCCCCTTCCGACTTTGCATACTCGGTAATTTCTTTTACAACATCAAAGTTCATCAGCGGTTCACCGCCAAAATAGTCAATTTCTATGTTTCTTCTGTTTCCACTGTTAGCTATAACAAAATCAATAGCCTTCTTGCCCACTTCAGCGCTCATAAGACTTCTTCCGCCGTGAAATTCACCGGTATCGGCAAAGCAGTACTTACACCGAAGATTACAGTCATGCGCAACATGAAGACACAAAGCCTTTACAACAGACTGCTTGTTCCAATTTTTTGCAATTTCGGCATAACAGTCATCTGTAAACAGCTGTCCGGCTTTTACAAGCTCACATATCTCCTGATAGCTTTCCTCAATTTCATCAGAATTATATTTATCACTCATACCCTCCCGTATAAAATCCGGACACTTTATTTCCGGCATAAAGGGCTCTAAAATATAATCAAGCATATCATACATGACATCATCCACTACATGAACTGCACCGGAATATATGTCCATTACAATATTTAGACCTAATAATTTGTATTTATGTATCACGCTTTTTTACTCCTATGTATTTTTTCTTAGTATTAAAAATTGCCAATTTAAATTTATATATAAATACAGAAAATCAATCATGGCATAAGCCATGATTGATTTACCGCACAGAAATAATCTTATTTCTCACATTTCTGGTTAGCAACTGTACATGAGGTCTTGCAAGCTGACTGACATGAAGTCTGGCATTCGCCGCATCCACCGTGCTTAGCAGTGTCCTTTAAATTAGCCTTATTTAAAGTCTGTACGTGTTTCATATTCATCCTCCTAAACTTTATTAATGCTTAACGCATATAATTACTGTTTATATTATATCATAGATTTTGCGAAAAGAAAAGAGATTTTTATGATTTTTTTGAATTTTTTTGATATATATCCATTCTGGAATGACAAAGCAATACTTGAGATAGAGCTTAGCGATGAAAAGGCTGATGTAAGCTTTCCTGATTTTATTAAAGTTATAAAGGAAGTTACAGATGATGATAATTATAAAAATGCATCTTTGG
>JALEPO010000026.1 GCA_022768695.1 Clostridia bacterium | reverse complement strand
CCCTACGGCTTCACAAACGCAGCTCCGGAATGAAATTTCAACTATACCCTTACCGCACAAACTCACAGCTCAATAATTCATGCTCTCTCTGTGGCGGAATACAGCCTACTTTGTTCCATCATTGCCTTTATTATTCAATTCGTGGGTATTATATCATTAAAAAGCCGGTTTGTCAATCAATATTGCTTTATTTTTAAATGATTTTATCAAATATATATCATAACTTGACAATATCAGACCGATTATATATGCTCAATCTGTCGTTTTCTTCCGTAAGGAAGGAGATGTAAATATGGAAATACTTATATCATTAATTTTGACTATCGCGGCAAGTATAGCTGCTCACTACATATGCAAGTGGTTAGATAATCGAAATGCCGACAAATAGCCCAAAAGAAAGGGACTGTTGCATTAAACAGCCCCTTTTACATACTCCAAGCAATTACTGTTCTTATTTATCTTTAAAAACAACAGAAATAGTTGTTCCTTCGCCCAGTCTGCTCTTTACATCAATCGTTGCATTATGGCATATTGCAATATGCTTTACAATTGACAAGCCCAGACCTGTGCCGCCAACTGTCCTTGAATGACTTTTATCAACTCTGTAAAAACGTTCAAAAATACGGTCGACATCCTCCTCCGGAATACCGATTCCCGTATCCTTAACGGAAAATACCGCTCCCTGCGCCACTGTTCCGACAAACACCGTAACAGTACCTTTATCACGATTATATTTTATTGCATTATCTATAATATTAAACATCAACTCACCGATAAGAGTTCTGCTTCCGCTGATACAGGTTTCTTCGCCGCTGTAGAAAATACGAACATTCTTATCCGTTGCAGCCTTCTCAAGCTCAGCTATAGTTTCCTGTGCAGCTATATCCAAATCTATATTTTCATTTTCAACCACACTGTCCTGTTCGTCGAGGTTTGATAATTTTATTATATCGTTAATAAGTAAAATTAAACGCGATGCCTCTTTCTCAATCCGGTGCGTAAAGGTAAGAAAATCCTCCTCCTTAGCCATACCGTTGTTTATCATCTGCGCATAGCCTGAAATTGAAGTGAGCGGTGTTTTTAACTCATGCGACACATTCGCAGAAAATTCACGCCGCATCTTCTCCGTTTCCTCTTTGCTCACTTTTTCGCTTTCTATTCTTTCAAAAAACGGCTTCAGCTCCTCGCAAACATCAACATTCGGGATTTTTTCCAAATCAATTTTGTCTATGGGTTTTATGATGCTTTCAGTGATCCTGTCCGAAATATATCTCGCCGCAAGCAAGACAATAATTACAAGTACTGCTAAAGCAGCAGTCACCTTTATTATACCGTATATATCATTCCCGAAAATTCCGGCGGCATATCCGCCGCAGATAATTACAGCAGTAAAGAGAATTGCCGCAACTACAAAGAGGGAAATTCCTCTGAGCATTATTTTTTTCATAAAACCATCCCCCTTGCACTGATTATTTTAATCTATAACCTACGTTTCTTATCGTTTCTATTAGTTTACCTTTTTCGCCCAACTTATGACGCAGACTTCCGATATGAACATCAAGAGTTCTGCTTTCCCCTTCAAAATGATACCCCCATATCTTATTCAGAAGAGTTTCGCGGCTAACCGCTTTACCGTGATTTTCCATCAGCATTGACAGCAGCTCAAATTCTTTGAATGTAAGTGTTATTTCTTCTGAATCAACAGCAACCGCTCTGCTGTCCATATCAAGCCTTATACCATTATATTCAAAAGCCTTTTCTATATTCGAAGAAGTTCTTTTCAACACTGCTTTTATTCTTGAAATAAGCTCCAGTACGCTAAAGGGCTTTGTAACATAATCATCCGCGCCCATATCAAATCCTTTTACCTTATCCATCTCAGAGCACTTTGCAGTAAGCATAATAACAGGCGTGTTTTTCCAGTAAATATTATCGCGCAAATCCTTAAGAATTGCTATGCCATCTCTATCAGGCAGCATTATATCCAACAACACCAAGTCCGGCGTCCTGATTTTCATTGCCTCCATAAAGCTTCCTGCACGGCTAAACCCCTGTACCTCATATCCGCTTGAGCTGATTGCATATGTAACAAGACCGCGAATATCGTCATCATCCTCAACACAGTAAATCATTTGCATATTTATGACCATTAAATCCTTTCTCAAAGCTGAAGCCTGAAAGAAAACCGTTCGAATTACCGCTGTACACAGCCAAGAGCAGTAAAACTGACAATTTTCTTCAAACCTTTTCACCTCATTTAATTATACACAAAATTATATACCATTACATTAACTTTTTCAATCTTCATGATGTAAAATCTGCGTAAAAATAATGTAAAATATTTAAATCAAGCTTTTAAAAGCTTCAGTTCATCATCTGTCAGCTCTCGTATTTCGCCCAATTCAAGAGCTTCGTCAAGGACAAGCTTACCGATTGATACGCGTTTTAAATAGACAACGCTTTTACCAATACGCTCACACATACGCTTAACCTGATGAAATTTGCCCTCCGAAATCTGTATATATACCTCGCACGGATTTTCGCTGATTTCCATAATCGCAGGCTTCGCCGTAAAGTCCTTAAATTCCATACCCTTTGCAAAGTCCTCAATATCCGACCGCTGAGCCGGCTTATCAAGAACAGCAAAATACTTCTTATATACATCCTTTTTGGGTGATGTAAGTTCATGAGCAAGTTTTCCGTCATTTGTAAGAATAAGCAGCCCTTCTGTGTCAATATCCAGCCTGCCTACCGGAAACACATCGAAATGAGCATATTCCCCGCTTACAAGATCGGTTACAACAGGATATTTTTTATCCTCCGTCGCAGAAACATAGCCTGACGGCTTATTGAGCATTAAGTATACAAATTCACGGTAGCTTAAAACAGCTCCATTCACCGTTACCTGCGCGTCATCTGATATATTCATATCATGACTCTTTGCAATAGCCCCGTCAACTGATACAGCTTTCTGTTTTATAAGCTTTTTTACTTCCTTTCTGCTTGCATAACCGCAGTTTGAAATAAATTTGTCCAAACGCATAAATATCTCCTATTCAAAAATAAGGCTGCCGCCTTAAGAATATATATACAGCATACGCGGTAAATTCCGTTCTGATTGTATCAGCTTCTCCGCAGATTGCCGTCATTCCTAATGCAACAGCCTTAAAAACTTCTCAAATTAATTATACTTTTCAGCTAAAGCGTCAATTTCGCCGCTTTCCTTCATATCAGCAAGAACCTTATTGATTTGCTTTAATAGTTCAGTATTGCCCTTCTTTACAGCAATAGCATATTCCTCTGTATCAAATACTGTAGGATCTTCAACAACCTTCAGACCGTTCTTTTCCGCCAAAGCCTTACCTGTAGCTGAATCCACAACTACTGCGTCAAGCTTGCCGTTCTTTACATCCTGAACAATATCAATAGCTCTGTTTGCTCTTGTTATCTTTTCCTCTGCAACACCTAATGTATCTGTTACAATACTGTCGCCTGTATAACCCAAAACAACGCCTACATTCTTATCATTTTTCAAATCCTCAGCCTTTGTTATATCCTCATTTTCAGGAGCAACAAGCATTACCTGTGAAGCTACAAAATAAGTATCTGAAAAATCTACGCTCTGCGCTCTTTCTTCTGTGGCAGTCATACCTGCAACAACAAGGTCAACCTTGCCTGTTTTAACTGACGCAATAAGACCGTCGAATTCCATATCCTCAACAGTAAGAGTCTTGCCCATGCTTGCCGCGATATTATTTGCAATTGCAATATCAATACCGTCAAATTCGCCTACAAGACCTTCCGAAGTTGTAAATTCAAACGGGGGGAATGCCGCATTTGTGCCCATAACAAGCGTATCTCCGCCTTTTGAACCGCCGCATCCTGCAAGTACAGCAATACTCATAACTGAAGCAACAGCCATTGCCATTAATTTTACCAATTTCTTTTTCATTTTTTTTCCTCCAAATATTTTTTTATTTTAACACCGAAGTGTAAAATACTGATTTAAAACAGAGCTTTCGCCCTGTATAGTATTTGCCGCGTCTGATACGTTATGGCAGTCATTATGCAAACCGCTTTTTACGCAACAGCTCCGGTATCATAAAACCTTGCTTAAAAAGAGCTTGGTTCTCTCATTCTTAGGATTTGTAAACAGTTCTTCAGGCGTCCCCTCCTCCTGAATATAACCGTCATCCATAAACAGAATTCTTGACGCAACCTCACGCGCAAACCCCATTTCGTGGGTTACTACAACCATCGTCATACCGGCGTCAGCCAAATCCTTCATAACAGCCAGAACCTCTCCTACCATTTCCGGATCAAGCGCTGACGTAGGCTCGTCAAACAGCATTATATCCGGCTCCATCGCAAGAGCGCGCGCAATAGCAATTCTCTGCTGCTGACCTCCCGAAAGCTGAGCGGGATATGCCTGTGCCTTATCCTCAAGCCCTACCTTTTTTAACAGCTCAAGAGCGCGTTTTTCCGCTTCCTCCTTTGACTTTTTCTTTACCTTTATAGGAGCCAGTGTAATATTATCAATAATTTTCAAATGCGGAAACAGATTAAATTGCTGAAACACCATTCCCATTTTCTCGCGTATTTTATTTACATTTGTTTTAGGGTCAGTTATACATTCATCTTCAATAAGAATTTCACCGTCGGTAGGAATTTCAAGAAGATTAAGACAACGTAAAAAAGTTGATTTACCGGAACCGGAAGGCCCTATAACAACCACCTTTTCACCTTTTTCAATATGCTGGTCTATCCCCTTTAAGACCTCCAGATTATCAAATGATTTTTTCAATCCCGTAACTTTAATCATTTAAGCTTCCTCCTATCTCTTATCAGCTTTACGCATAGTTTTTTCTAACTTTGAAAGAAGCAGACTGATTATTTTAATTACAACGTAATAAATTACAGCTATTGAGAGCAGCGGGATCAGATAATCATATGTAAGGCTCTGAACCTTTCTCGCCGCACCTACAAGGTCGATATTGGCAATCATACCTATTACCGCTGTTTCCTTGATTAATACAACAAACTCATTTCCTAAAGCCGGAAGAATATTTTTCATAGCCTGCGGCATAATTATATGAGTCATAGTCTGCCGCTGCGTCAGTCCGAGAGAACGTCCTGCCTCAGTCTGACCGATATTTACCGACAAAATACCGCCTCGTACAATTTCAGCTATATATGCGCCGCTGTTTATGCCGAATGCGATTATACCAACTATCCATTTCTCAATATTTACATTTGCAAAAATTATAAAATAAATAATCAAAAGCTGTACCATTGTAGGAGTTCCTCTGATAATATCTATATAAATTCCTGAAATGCCTCTTAAAATCTTACTTTTAGAAAGTCTTCCCAATGCCATAAGCACTCCGATAACCAAACCTAAAAGAACTGAAAAAAATGAAATAAGCAAAGTGTATCCCAAACCGCTTGCAAACCATTTCCAACGATTTTCTAATATAAATGTAGATACCAGCCCATTGCCCAGTTCCATCAACCAAGATGACATATTTTCTCCTCCGTTCAACATTAACCTCATATTAGGAAAATATTTTTCAATAAGGGACATTGTCCCATAATTCAATGTTTTCAAAAGAAGCTTAACTCCCTCTGAAAAAGAATAATAGTAACTCGCCGCCTATAGAAACAGCAGACATATCTGCCGTACAGTTATACTAATATAGATACACATTATATCAAAAAAAATTTAAAATAGCAATAGTTTTTGTAATTTTTCTGAATAATTATCGCAAACCTTTTAAGCTCCATAATTACTGCAATACCCGCCATAGACGGAGTACAGTCTGCTGTTAGATATATTTAATTATTTCCTTATAATTCAGCAGTTTTATTCGCAAAAAGCATAATTATTCACACAAGACTATATTTGCTTTCTGACAATAGTATAGTCATCTCCCCGCCTGTAATACGGACAGTCAGAAAAGGTATCCTGTATAAAATGTCTGTATTCATCCTCATCCAAATTCATAGCGCAAGTGTAGCATTCATATTCATCATCATAAAAATAGTTCATGCAGGTTTCACAATTTGATTTTATTTTCATTATTGTTACCATTAACTCCTTTCGCAACAGCATTTTTTATATATTATACACCCGTAATGCAATTTAGTCTATATCTAATTGATATAAATCAGACAATAAACCACATATAAACCTGTCAATATCAACCTTTTTAAAAATTTTTTAATTTTTTTTCAAAAAAGTGTTGACAAATAGTTTTTTATGTGGTAATATATTATTCGTCGTCAGGGTGATACCTTGATAAAAGTAAATATGCGTGATTAGCTCAGTTGGTAGAGCACCTGACTCTTAATCAGGGTGTCCAGGGTTCGAGCCCCTGATCGCGTACCACAGAATACCGCTTAAACACTACGTTTGAGCGGTTTTTGTTTTGTATGAAACAAAATTACCCATCTTGCATCTAATGATTTATCTAATGAGTGTCACCTATTTGTCAAGCAAGCCATTC
>JALEPO010000158.1 GCA_022768695.1 Clostridia bacterium | reverse complement strand
GAAAAGGAAGGATTTCTTAATGTTAAAATTGAATCTCCGACAGATGATATAATTAATTACCTATATAAATCGGTTATTCCCAAGCGTCATTCCGTTACTACCGATTATGTAAAGCTTGCCGCAGAGGATGCATACAAGCGTCTTATTGCGCCTTCAATTGCTACCGAAATCAGAAATTCACTTACCGAAGCCGCCGAGGACGCTTCTATAAAGGTATTTAATCAAAATCTTTCAGGCTTACTCCTTCAGCCGCCCATTAAAGGAAAAACAGTTCTCGGACTTGATCCCGGATACAGAACAGGCTGTAAAATCGCTGTGGTTGATGACACCGGAAAGGTGCTTGACACAGGAATAGTATACTGCACCTTGCCTAATCATGATAAAGACAAGGCAAAAGCTATACTAAAGGATTTAATAAAAAAACATAGCGTAGATATTATTTCAATCGGAAACGGAACAGCTTCAAAGGAATCGGAAATTCTTGTTGCAGAGCTTATAAAGGAGCTTGACCGCAAGGTGTACTATATGATGACAAATGAGGCAGGCGCATCAGTATACAGCGCGTCAAAGCTTGCTACAGAGGAGTTTCCGCAATACGATGTTGCGCTCAGAAGCGCAGTTTCAATAGCAAGGCGCTTGCAGGATCCATTAGCTGAGCTTGTAAAAATCGATCCAAAATCTATCGGTGTCGGACAATATCAGCACGACATGAATCAGAAGCGTCTTGGCGAGGCTCTGGGCGGTGTTGTGGAAGGATGTGTAAACAGCGTCGGGGTTGATTTGAACACAGCCTCTCCCTCGCTTTTATCATATGTTGCGGGCATTACTAAAACTGTGGCAAAAAATATCACTATATACCGCGAGGAAAACGGTAAGTTTCAATCCCGCCGCGAATTGCTCAAGATACCTAAGCTTGGCAATAAAGCATTTGAGCAATGTGCAGGTTTTTTGAGAATAACTGACGGAGAAAATGTTTTTGACAACACCTCAGTTCATCCCGAAAGCTATAAAGCAGCTTCTCAGCTGCTTTCCAAGCTCGGTTATACAGAAAAGGATGTTATTGAAGGCAATATATCCGATATAAAATCAAGACTTGGAAAGCTTAATCTCGACATTCTTTCCGATGAACTCGGCATAGGAACAATCACAATCACCGATATAGCCGACAGCTTACTGAAAAAAGGACGCGATCCGCGTGAGGAGCTTCCTCAGCCCGTTCTAAGAAGTGATATTCTTTCTATGGAGGATTTAAAGCCGGACATGGTGCTTACCGGCACAGTAAGAAATGTTATTGATTTCGGCGCATTCGTTGATATAGGCGTTCATCAGGACGGACTTGTACATATATCACAAATTTGTGACAGATATATTTCCCACCCCACAGATGTGTTATCTGTGGGAGATATTGTAAAGGTGCGCGTGCTTGAAGTGGACGTGCCTAAAAAGAGAATTTCACTTACAATGAAGGAGGTTTAATTAATGAACAGTATTGACTTTCCAAAATTAGGTTTGTCCTTTAATATAAATCCTGTTGCGTTCAGTATTGGGATAAAAGATATTTACTGGTATGCTCTTATTATTCTTACAGGATTTCTGCTTGCCCTTACTTTTGTATATTTCACTTGCGAAAAACACGGTGTAAAAAAAGATAACATCTGGGATATTGCGCTTTTCGGACTCATTTTCGGTATTATCGGCGCAAGAATATATTATGTTGTATTTTCACTGGATGAGATTTCTCACTGGACTGAGGTTTTTCAAATCTGGAACGGAGGTCTGGCAATATACGGCGGAATTATCGGTGCAATAATATCCTCCTTTGTATATTGCAAAATAAAAAAACTCAATGCGCCGCTTGTGTTCGATGTATGCGCTCCGGGACTTTTCATAGGTCAGGCAATCGGCAGATTCGGCAATTTTGTCAACTGCGAGGTTTACGGCGGAGAAACCGATTTCCTGCTTGGAATGTCCATAAACGGTCAGACTCCTGTACATCCCCTGTTCCTATATGAATCAATATGGAATATAGCAGGACTTATCCTTTTGCTGATGCTCCGCAGAAAAAAACACGCTGACGGACAAATATTCTGTTTCTATATTTTTTGGTATTCTTTGGGAAGATTTTTTCTTGAGGGAATGCGAAATCCGCATTACATTCTTTTCCTGATTCCAAATGTTATAGGAATTTCTCAGGCAGTTGCAATTTTTGCCATGCTCGTATCTGTGATTATGTTTGTCCGTTTTTCAAGAAAAAACAAGAAATTAATCACTAACTGATATAACGTGTCGAATTTTATAAAATTATGGTATACGATTCTTTAAATCATTTTATGGTATATATTGACACAAAATGCAGTATATTGTAAAATAATCTTACAACAAGACAAAAAGGAGAGCTGTACCATGAAGGATATTGAAACTTACAGAAAAGAATTGGATGACTTAATTTTAAACTGCAATTATGATATGACAAGCGAACTTATTGTAAAAAAATCTTTGGAAATTGAAGATAAAATGTACGAATTACAAAAGGCAGCATATACGTCGAATTATTACACCGAAAAATAAATCATATTGGTTGTATAATTACATATGAAGGCACTGAATACAAAACCCTTTGCGGTTTTGGGCTGTCGGAATAATGTCGACAGCCTCAATGGACTGAAGTTACAGCAGTCCGTTTATACGTTAAAAGTAAATTCGCATTTTTCGGAAAGGTGTGATACAATTTTTCAACAGATAATCAATGAAAGGAAAAAACAATGAAAATTGATAAATCGTCATCGACTCCGATATATTTACAGATATATAACAATATAGTTGATGAAATAATCAACGGTTATCTCATTCCGGAGGAACGGCTGCCGTCGCGCCGCAGACTGTGCGAGGAGCTTGGCGTAGCGCCGAGAACAGTGGAGAACGCATACCAGAAGCTTGTTGCGGACGAATATGTCGTGGCTCGCCCAAAAAATGGCTACTTTGTTTCCTCCGAGCGCGTGTGGGACGAGGAGCAGAAAGTCATGAAGAGCCGTGTGTATAATTTTAGCACCAACGGCGTGGAAACGTCAAAGGTACCTTTTGCTGTGTGGTCAAAGCTCCTGCGCAGCACCGTCAGAGAGGATATGGGTCTGTTTCAGCACGGCGAAAAAGCGGGGGAATGGTGTCTGAGAAAAAGCATACGACGTATGCTTTTCAGAACACAGGGAATAAAGTGCCGCACAGAGCAGATAATCATAGGACCCGGTGCGGAGGATTTGCTCCGTGATTTATTTGTGCTGCTTGCCG
Organism: Clostridia bacterium; assembly: GCA_022768695.1. Lineage (GTDB taxonomy): Bacteria > Bacillota > Clostridia > UBA1381 > UBA1381 > JALEPO01. Next base: position 566 of record JALEPO010000158.1, on the reverse strand, counting down.
ATGACAGAAAGGTTCTTATGAACAACTATTACTATTACCGCGTTTACAGTGTGGCAAGCGAGATTGGAGCGGATATTGCATATATCACGAGTGGACGCAACGGAATAGACACTAAGGAGCTGAAAAGCTTTGACAGCGGTGTGCTTTTTCAGCGTCCTACGCACGATTTGCCGACCGGTGTAACACTATCAGAGGAAAAGCGTCAGACGATTGTTGACTGGCTCGGTGACGGAAAATATGTGATAGAGGATTCAGGAGAAAATAACTACCAGTACGGAAAACGCGCGAAAACACTTTGGGAGCTGTCCGGAGGAAAAAACGTAATATATTTGGGCAGCTTTTCAAAAACAATAGCGCCATCAATGAAAATTGGGTATATTGTCGCACCTGATGAGATTGTAAAACTGTGGTTTGAGAAAAAACGCTTCTATTCAAACCGCGTTTCGCGCGTGGAGCAGGTAACACTTTCAAAATTTATTGACCTCGGACACTATGAGCGTCATATTAATTATATGCGTGATATATACCGCGAAAAGACAAAGGCATTCAAAAGAGCAATCGGAGGC
>JALEPO010000150.1 GCA_022768695.1 Clostridia bacterium | reverse complement strand
GCAAATATGAAGATACAGCACCACATAAATCAGGCGCTTCAGGCTAACGGCACAATGCATCGTGATCAGCAGTACGTTGTTCAGGACGGTCAGGTTATGATAGTTGATGAATTTACAGGACGTATCATGCCCGGCAGACGTTACAGCGACGGTCTGCATCAGGCAATCGAAGCTAAGGAAGGCGTTAAGGTTGAAAATGAATCAAAAACTCTGGCAACTATTACATTCCAGAATTTCTTCCGTCTGTATAATAAGCTTTCAGGTATGACAGGTACCGCTCTTACGGAAGAGGAAGAATTTCAGCATATTTACAAGCTTGACGTTGTTGCCGTTCCTACAAACAAGCCGGTAATCCGCGAGGATTTACATGATTCTGTTTACAAAACAGAAAAGGGTAAGTTCATGGCTGTTATCAGACAGATTCAGGAATGTAACGCAAAGGGTCAGCCGGTGCTTGTAGGTACCGTAAATGTAGATAAATCCGAAATCCTTTCAGCATTGCTTAAGCGCATCGGCATCAAGCATGAGGTATTAAATGCAAAATACCACGCAAAGGAAGCTGAAATAGTCGCTCAGGCAGGTAAAAAGGGTGCGGTAACCATTGCCACAAACATGGCAGGACGTGGTACGGATATTATTCTTGGCGGTAATGCCGAATATATGGCAAAGCACGAAATGGCAAAGCAGGGCTTCAGCGAGGAGCTTATTGCCGAAGCAACGGGCTTTGGAGATACTGATGACGAGGAAATTATCAGAGCAAGAGAAACTTTTACGGAATTAAACGAAAAATTCAAGGCACAGCTTAAACCTGAGCAGGATGAGGTTCGTTCTCTGGGAGGACTATTTATAATAGGTACAGAACGTCATGAATCAAGACGTATCGACAACCAGCTTCGCGGACGTGCCGGACGTCAGGGTGATCCGGGTGCATCACGCTTCTTCCTTTCGCTTGATGATGATTTAATGCGTATTTTCGGCAGTGAAAGAGTTAAAAACATGGTAAATGCTCTCGGTCTTGAAGAGGATGAGCCTATCGAAGCGAAAATGCTTACTAACGCTATCGAAAATGCTCAGAAAAATCTTGAAAGCAGGAACTTTGATTCTCGTAAGCATGTGCTTCAGTATGATGAGGTCATGAACGAACAGCGTAAAATCATTTACGCTCAGCGTCAGCAGGTTCTTGACGGCGAGGACATCAGCGGTACAATCAAGGGTATGATTGAATCAGTAATAGACACTGCTCTTGATGACTATATCGGAATTTCCGAAATCCCTGAGGACTGGAATATGCGCGCTCTTACTGAATTTGCCAACAACAACCTTCGTGCCAATGGCGAATTTGCAATTCCCGAAGACGAGCTTGAGGTTATTACAAGAAACGATGTTAAGGATATGCTTATGGAAATCGCCAATAAGCGTTATGCCGAGCAGGAAGAAATCTTCGGTGAAAATATGCGTGAGCTTGAACGTGTTATCATGCTTAGAGTAGTTGATACTCTTTGGATGGATCACCTTGATGAAATGGAGCACGTTAAGCGTGAAATCGGCCTTAGAGCATACGGTCAGCACGATCCGGTTGTTGAATACAGAACTGTTGGCAGTGAGCTTTACGAAGGAATGCTCGATGCTATCAAGAGAGATACCGTAAAATACATTTTGTTCGCAATGCCGAGAATTAAGATCGAACGCGAGCAGGTTGCAAAGCCTATGGATACAGGCGGAGACGGTTCACTTGGCAATCAGCCGAAAAAAGCAAAAAAGGAACCCGGCAGAAATGATCCGTGTCCTTGCGGAAGCGGTAAAAAATATAAGCATTGCTGCGGTAAGAATTAATTAATTCAAAAAGAAAGAAGTGATAAATATGTTAGAGTACGAGCAGTACAGCCTTGAGCTCCAAGGACTTGAAGAAAACATAAATGAATTGAGGGATTCACTTTGACATTGCAGGTGCATTGTCTGAAATAGAAAAGCTGGAGGCTCAAAGTTCTCAGCCAGACTTTTGGGACGATATGGAAAACTCCCAAAAGGTTCTGCAAAAAACAAAACAATTAAAAGACAAGGTTGATTCATTCAATAGCCTGAAATCGCTTTGGGAGGATACGCTTGTACTAATTGACCTCGCTAACGAGGAAAATGATGAAAGTATGCTTCCCGATGTAGTTTCAGCAGTAAATGAAATCAATGAAACCATTGACAAAATGACCTTGGAAACATTACTTAACGGTCCGTATGACAAGTCTAATGCCATTATGACTTTCCATGCCGGCGCAGGCGGAACAGAGGCGCAGGACTGGTGTCAGATGCTTATAAGAATGTATCAGATGTGGGCGCAGAAAAACGGATATACTACAACAATTCTTGACTCGCTTGACGGTGATGAAGCAGGAATAAAAAGCTGCACCATTGAGGTTGCAGGCATGAATGCTTACGGCTATCTGAAAGCGGAAAAAGGTGTACATCGTCTTGTAAGAATTTCACCGTTTAATTCAGCCGGCAAGCGTATGACCTCATTTGCTTCAATAGAGGTTATGCCTGACCTTGACGACAGTATTGAGGTTGATATTCGTCCGGAGGATATTAAAATGGAAGCCTTCCGTGCCAGCGGCGCAGGCGGTCAGCATATCAACAAAACAAGCTCTGCGGTACGTCTTACACATTTGCCTACAGGAGTTGTCGTTTCATGTCAGACACAGCGTTCTCAGCACCAGAACAGAGATTATGCAATGAAAATGCTAAAAGCAAAGCTTGTTGAGCTTGCCGAGCAGCAGCAGCAGGAAAAAATCTCCGACATCAAGGGTGTTCAGATGGAAAACGGCTGGGGAAGTCAAATCCGTTCCTACGTTTTCCAACCATACACAATGGTTAAGGATTTGCGCACAAGCTATGAAATGGGTAATATAGGCGCTGTTATGGACGGCGACTTGAATGGATTTATAAACGCATACTTAAAGGCTTCAAGCCTTGGCACACTGAAAAAATAAGAGCAATAAATTTCTGACAAATAAAGAAATAAACGAAAAAAACGGCATTCTTTGATGCCGTTTTTTTCAGATATCTTCGCATAATACCAAAATACTGCCGCCAATGCTGTATTTATTTATATTCGCTGCCGTTGCTTAAATCAACCATAAAGCAAATTACTTATTTACTGCATTTTTACGCATTATACGGCGGCTATTTTAGTTACATATCCTGATTATTGTTCTTGTTGTTTTGATTATTCTTCTTGTTCTGCATCTTGTTCTGATTCTTGTCATTCTGCTGATTTTGATTGTTTTGTTTCTGATTTTTGTTATTATTAAAATTATTATTCATTATATTCTCCTCCCTTCTGCAATCTTATTGTAACCCATATTAAAATTATTATACAAAATACTCTATTTGCCCTATTTTTACTTGAATTTTACACAAAAAAATGTTATAATAAAAAGTATTAAGAATAATAATCCAAATGTCAGATTATGTATGTAAATCGGCATTGGAAATCGTACTTTTGGCTATATAATTATAAAAATAACACTTATTTTTCAGAGGAGTAATATGACAGATAAAATATGGAAATACAAAAATAAATCACTAAATCCCGAATTTGTTTCGGAAGTTTCGGTAAAGCATAAAATTCCAAAGGTTATTTCCACTATTCTTTTAAACAGAGGTATTGAAGAAAGCGAGTTTAAAACCTTTCTGAAAAAATCCATGCGGGATATAAAAAATCCAAATCTTATGCTCGATATGGATAAGGCGACTGAACGAATAATTAAAGCAATAAATAACAAAGAAAAAATCGTAATTTACGGTGACTATGATGTTGACGGAATAACCTCAACAGCATTGATGTGTGAATTTCTTTCCGGTCAGGGAGCAGATGTAAGCTACTACATTCCCGACCGCAAGGATGAAGGCTACGGTATAAACATTATGGCGGTAAACAAGCTTTTTAAACAAGGAACAAAGCTGCTTATAACCGTTGACTGCGGTATTACGGCTATAGGAGAGGTGGAATTTGCCAATTTGCAGGGTATGGATGTTATAATAACAGACCACCACACCTGCAAGGATCGCCTGCCTACCGCCGCAAAGGCAATTATAAACCCAAAGCGCACGGACTGCGATTATCCCTTCGAAGGACTTGCAGGAGTCGGCGTTGCCTTTAAGCTTGTTCTTGCCCTTGCTATTGCTTTAGGTCTAAACACCACCGAATGCTTCAACAAATATATTGATATTGTAACATTAGGAACTATAGCAGATGTTGTTCCGCTCCTTGATGAAAACAGAATTATTGTAGATAAAGGCATAAAGGCACTGAAAAGACCAACTCGCCCCGGAATACGCGCCATTATGGAAATTGCCGGAGCTTCAAGCCGTCCGCTCAACGCCTCAACCGTAGCATTTGCAATTGCTCCAAGATTAAACGCAGCCGGCAGATTAGGCAGTGCAAAAACAGCTGTTGAGCTGCTGCTTACCAAGGACGAAAACGAGGCGAGAAGAATTGCGATTGAGCTTAACGAAGAAAACAAGGAGCGTCAGCTTACAGAGCAAAAAATATATGACGAAGCTCTTGAGCTTATAGCTGCCGATCCTAATTTTGAAAAAAAGAAAGTAATAGTCCTCGCCAAAGAAGGATGGCATCAGGGTGTTATTGGAATTGTCGCTTCACGAATAAATGATTTGTACTATAAGCCGTGCATACTCATTTCCCACCATAACGGAATAGGAAAAGGCTCGGGAAGAAGTATTCCCGAATTTAATCTGTTTGACGCACTTTCGCACTGTGAATCACATCTTACAGACTTCGGAGGTCATTCAGTTGCCGCAGGTCTGAATATAAATATGTCGGACCTTGAAGCCTTTACAAAGGAAATAAACAAATATGCGGATGAAATTCTTTCCGACAGCGATATGATTCCAAAAGTAGAAATCGACTGTCCTATTACTGAAAAATATATCACTCTCGAAAACGCTCGTATGCTTTCATGCCTTGAGCCTTTCGGAATGGACAATGACAAACCTGTTTTCTCAATAAGCGGCGCAGAAGCGGCATATATTTCCTCCATCGGAGTCAACAACAAGCATCTTCGTCTGCGTGTTGTCAAAAACGGTATTTTTATAAATTGCATAGGTTTTTATATGGGCGAATATGAAAATACAATTCACCACGGAAGCATTGTTGACATCGCTTTTCAGATTGATATTAATCATTATCAGGGAAACTCAGCTGTTCAGCTTATTTTAAAGGATATTAAACCCAGCTGTCAGGCTTAAAAGGATTACCAGCACAAAAAATTGCAGTTACTTTTGTACTGCGGCAGAAAGGAGCAGCAAATGGAAACGACTTTTTCTATTTTAGAACCGGAAAAAATTCCGCAGCGCATTGATGAAACAGATACGCTTGTAAATCAAATTATTAATATGGTAAAGGAATACAGTCCTACCGCAAATACGGATATGATTTATATCGCATACCGTCTTGCAAAATCAGCTCATATACATCAATTCCGCCGAAGCGGTGCGCCGTATATAGAGCATCCTGTGCAGATTGCTTACATCGCCGCACAGCTTTCTCTTGACGCTACAGCCATCTCTGCCGCACTTTTACATGATGTGGTTGAGGATACTCCTTACACATACGATGATATAAAAACGCTTTTCGGAGAAAGCGTTGCAGAAATTGTAAACGGTGTAACAAAGCTAAGACAAATTAAATACAGCTCCCGCGAGGAGCAACAGGTTGAAAATCTGCGAAAAATGTTCTTCGCGATGGCTAAGGATATACGCGTTATCATGATTAAGCTTATTGACCGTCTGCATAATATGCGTACGCTCAACTTTATGCCGCAGAAAAAACAGCTGCTTATTTCAAAAGAAACGCTTGATGTTTACGCGCCCTTGGCACACAGATTAGGTATGTCAAAGATAAAAATTGAGCTTGAGGATTTGGCGCTTAAGTATCTTGATCCGGTTGCCTATGAGGAAATAACACAGAGCATTAATCAGAAAAAAAGCGAGCGGGAGCTATATATTAAGGATATAATTTCAGAGCTTAACAACAAGCTCCTTGCTATGAATATAAAAGGGCAGGTCACAGGACGCGCAAAGCATTTCTACAGCATATTCAGGAAAATGTACACGCAGAACAAGACTATAGATGAGCTTTATGACCTTTTTGCAGTGCGTGTTATAGTTGACAGCGTGGCAGACTGTTATGCAGTCCTCGGAATGGTGCATGATTTATATACTCCCGTTCCTATGCGGTTTAAGGACTATATTGCAATGCCAAAACCAAATATGTATCAATCGCTTCACACAACTGTTATCGACCCTAACGGTACTCCGTTTGAAATCCAGATACGCACATGGGAAATGCACAAGGTTGCCGAAGAAGGTATTGCGGCGCATTGGAAATACAAGGAAGGCATATCCGGCAAAACGGATATGGATTCTAAGCTTGAATGGGTTCGGCAGCTTCTTGATACACAATCAAACATTATAGATACAGACGACTTCTTCAACACGCTGAAATTTGACCTTTTCGCCGATGAAGTATTTGTATTCACTCCACAGGGCAAGGTTATCGCACTTCCTGCCGGAAGTACCGTAATTGACTTTGCATTTGCTATACATTCTCAGGTAGGATGCAAAATGAGCGGTGCAAAAGTAAACGGAAAAATCGTTCCCAACAGCTATATAATCCAAACAGGCGAAATAGTAGAAATACTTACCGCAAACACTCACGGTCCGAGTCGCGACTGGCTGAAAATATGTAAAACATCGCAAGCAAAAAATAAAATCAACCAATGGTTCAAGCGTGAACGCCGTGATGAGAATATTGAACACGGCAAGGAATTAATCGAACGTGAGCTAAGAAGGCTCGGAAACACACACGCACAGCTTTTCCGTCCCGAATGGACGGAAAACATGACAAGACGCTATGGCTTCCAGTCGCTTGATGATTTATATGCAAGCGTAGGATACGGCGGCCTTACAGCGCAGAAGGTTGTTGTAAGATTAAGGGATCAGTGGCTTCAGGAACAGAAAGAGCTTGAAAAGCAAAAAAAGCTCGAACTCGTATACGATGAGGAAAATAAAACTGTTCAGGCAGAGCCGTCAAAAAGACACGCATCAAGCAAGGGTATTGTTGTTAAGGATATAGATAACTGTCTTGTTCGTCTTGCTCGCTGCTGCAATCCGGTAGCAGGCGATGATATTGTCGGCTTTATAACAAAGGGCAGAGGTGTAAGCGTTCACCGCAGTGACTGTCCGAATATGAATCCGTCTTCAATGTCTGAGGAGGACAAGGGTAGATTTATAGAAGTATGGTGGGATACAAACAGGAGCACATCATATATTGCAAATCTTCAGATTGAGGCTCATGACCGCGACGGTGTTTTAATGGAAATAACCAATATACTGTCAACGCTGAAAATTCCTTTTAAATCCGTCAATGCTTATGTAACAAAAAAAGGAATAGCTGTAATACAAATAGGTGTTGAAATAAGAAATACCTCGGATTTGGCGCTTCTTAAAAAGAAAATAAATCAAATCCAAGGAGTAACGTCTGTAACCAGACTTCAAAACTAATAAATCAGATTGAAACCTCTTGCAGTTTTGTCCATCTTATTATGTCGACAGCCTCAAATATAATTTCTTTAGCTTTGCGAAAGGAGTTAATGAATATAACTATGGAACACATAAAAACTAATATAAAAACTGAATATATCAAGCTTGACCAGCTCCTTAAATTTACCGCGCTTGCAGAATCAGGCGCGGACGCCAAGGATATGGTTCTGAGCGAAATGGTTCTTGTAAACGGCGAAATATGTACAATGCGCGGAAAAAAAATTCGCAGCGGTGATGTTGTAACAGTTGAATTTGAGGATGAAACTGTTCAAATTGACGTGGGTGCTGAGTAGTGTATATTTCATCAATTACATTAAATAATTTCCGCAATTACAGCCGTGAAAAAATTGAACTCTCCCCTCTTACCAATGTCATTTACGGCGACAATGCGCAGGGTAAGACAAATATACTTGAGGCCGTTTATATTTTTTCACACGGTAAAAGCCACAGAACAAAATCTGATAAGGAGCTTATTCGTTTTGGTGAGGATTTTGCAAAGCTGTCCATAGATTTTCATGACAGCGAACGTGATTATAACGCGATTATGCAAATTACCAAGGGCGGAAAAAAGTCTATTAAAATAAACCATGTCCAGATTTCAAAGCTTAGTATGCTAATGAATTATCTGAATGTTGTAATGTTCTCGCCGGAAGATCTTGACTTGGTAAAAGGCTCACCGGGTACACGCAGACGTTTTATCGACGCTGCGATAAGTCAGCTCTATCCCGGATACCTCGTAAGTCTGATAGATTATCATAAATCACTCGCTCAAAAAAACAGTCTGCTCAAAGTGCTTAAAACCTCCGGAAAAAAATCCGATATAACTCTTTCCGTGTGGAATGAACAGCTTGCGGAGGAAGGTACAAAAATCATGAACTACCGCAGTGACTTTGTGGCGTTGTTAAATCGTTTTTCAGCCGCAATACAGTCTGAAATATCCGGCGAAAGTCTGTGTATAGCATATCAGCCCAGTATAAAAGGCGAAGAAATATCACGGGATTTTTTCTATGAATATCTTGAAAATCATCAAAGACGTGAAATAGAATTTTCATCGGCATTATTTGGTATACAGCGTGATGATTTGAGCATAACCATAAACAATAACGAGGCGCGTATTTACGGTTCTCAGGGACAGCAGCGCACAGCAACGCTCAGCATGAAAATGGCTCAGGCTGACTATATTCATCACATTAAAGGAGAATATCCTATTCTCCTGCTTGATGATATAATGAGCGAGCTTGACATTAACCGCCGCACATATCTTTCAAAAAAGATACGGGATAAGCAGGTGCTTATAACCTGTACCGATACTGATTTAATCGACAGCACCGACAGCACAAAGCTGTTTCGTATAAAAAACGGCGTCATCATGCAGCCGTAGCTCTCACGCAAACGAAGCATCATAAATCCTTTTATCGGTTATGCAATCGGCAGCAATAAAAACTTATTTAGCAGAAAGGCTGTGTGAATTAGTATGTATCTTCATATAGGAAACGATATAGTTGTTAATATGAATCATATTGTGGGAATATTTGATATGGATAATACTACCGTTTCACGTTTAGGCAGAGAATTTCTGCCCAAGGCGCAGAATGACGGTATTATAATAAATGCCACAGAGGATTTGCCCAAATCATATGTATTAACGAAGCACGGTAAGGAAGCAAGAGTATATATTTCATCAGTTTCCTCACAGGTGTTATCAAAACGACTGAAAACGGCAAAAATTACAATAGCAAACGAATAAATTATATTATAGAAACGGAGAAGAAAAAATGAGTGAAATGGAAAAGATTGAAACCACATATGACGAAAATCAAATTCAGGTTCTTGAGGGACTTGATGCGGTAAGAAAACGTCCGGGTATGTACATCGGCTCAACCTCTTCACCCGGTCTGCATCACCTTGTTTATGAGATTGTTGATAACTCAATAGACGAAGCGCTTGCCGGATTCTGTACAGAAATCAACGTTGTAATAAATCCGGACAATTCTGTTACTGTAACTGATAACGGTCGTGGTATTCCGGTGGGTATTCACCCTCAGCAGGGTATCCCGACAGTTGAGGTTGTACTTACCATCCTTCATGCCGGCGGTAAATTCGGCGGAGGCGGATACAAGGTTTCAGGCGGTCTGCACGGCGTAGGTTCTTCCGTTGTAAACGCTCTTTCGGAACATCTTGAGGTAGAGGTTTCCGACGGCGAGCATATCCATTATCAAAGCTATGAACGCGGCAAGCCGACCTGCAAGCTTAAGGTAATCGGCGATACTGACAAAACGGGTACAAAGATAACCTTTAAGCCGGACCCTGAAATATTTGAGGTTCTTGAATTTGACTATGATATACTCCTAAAGCGTTTGCGTGAACAGGCATTTTTAAATAAGGGAGTTAAAATCATCTTCACCGATATGCGTCAGGAAGAACCAAAGCCGGTTGTTCTTCATGCTGAAGGCGGCATAAAGGAATTTGTAAAATATCTTAACAAAAACAAAGATGCAATTCATGATGAAATAGTCTATTTTGAAGCTGAGCGCTCCGATATGACTGTTGAAGTTGCAATGCAGTATACAACAGCATACACAGAAACACTTTTGAGTTTTGCAAACAACATTCATACAAATGACGGCGGTACTCACGAAACAGGCTTTAAATCAGGACTTACACGCGTATTAAATGATTATGCAAGAAAATATAAGCTTCTTAAAGAAAAAGACGCTAATCTTTCCGGTGAGGATACAAGAGAAGGTCTTACTGCTGTCATAAGCGTAAAGGTAATGGAAGCGCAGTTTGAGGGACAGACAAAGGCAAAGCTTGGAAACAGCGAAGCGCGTTCCTTGGTTGAAAGCGCCTTAAATGATAAGCTTGAAGCATTTCTTGAAGAAAATCCGCGTACAGCAAAGGCTATAATTGAAAAAACGCTTACCGCGTCACGCGCAAGAGAAGCCGCCAAGCGTGCAAGAGAAGCCTCACGCAAAAACTCGGCAGCTTCAAACGCATCACTTCTCGGTAAGCTTGCAAAATGTACAGATGAAGGCGCAGATTATGCCGAGCTGTTTATAGTCGAGGGTGATAGTGCCGGCGGAAGCGCAAAGCAGGGACGTAACAGACGTTTTCAGGCAATTCTTCCGCTTTGGGGTAAAATGCTTAATGTAGAAAAATCGAGAATTGACAAGGTTTATTCAAATGAAAAGCTGCTGCCCGTCATTCAGGCATTGGGTGCGGGAATAGGCGATGACCTTGACCTTAATAATCTAAAATACGGGAAAATAATTATAATGGCGGATGCCGATGTCGACGGCGCGCATATCAGAACTCTGCTTTTAACCTTCTTTTTCCGTTATATGCGTCCGCTTATAGAAAACGGCAACATTTATATAGCACAGCCGCCGCTGTATAAGGTATTCAAGGGCAAAAACAAAAATCTTGTCGAGCATTTCGCATTCACCGATGATGAGCGCGACCGTCTGCTCATGGAGCTTGGTTCCGGAGCTAAGGTTCAGCGTTATAAAGGTCTTGGTGAGATGGACCCTGCCGAGCTTAAGGAAACAACAATGGATCCGGAAAAACGTACTTTGCTTCGCGTTGAAATGGAGGACGCTATCATGGCGGATCAGATTTTCACCATTCTTATGGGCGATAAGGTTGAACCGCGCCGTGAATTTATTGAACAAAATGCGAAATATGTTTCAAATCTTGATATTTAAAAATATTGATTAAAAAAGCCTTTGTATTCATATAATGAATACAAAGGCTTTTTCTTTCAGTATAAGCGTTTAGAATAAAAATTTATTCCCTGATGCCAAGACTAAATGATAAAAAAGCTTTTTTATCCCGACAAAAACATACTATATATCATACTAATACTATATACAGCTAAAAATTTCATATACCTGTACATAAAATCAGAAAGGTGATATATATGAAAAATATTTTAAAATATTTTATTCTGTTTTCTCTCGGTGGTATATTCTATATAATTATAGAGCTTCTCTGGCGGGGATATTCACACTGGTCAATGTTCATTCTGGGTGGTCTGTGCTTTGTCCTCATAGGAGTGATAAATGAATTCTACACATTTGATATTCCGCTGTTTATACAAATGCTCATCGGCGCGTTTATAATAACGGTTCTTGAATTTATCACAGGCTGTATTGTAAATTTATGGCTCGGACTTGATGTATGGGATTATTATGATATGCCTATGAACATACTCGGTCAGATTTGTCTGCCGTACACAATACTATGGTTCTTGTTAAGTCCCGTCTGTATTATAGTTGACGATTATCTCAGATACATTTTTTTTAACGAGGAAAAACCGCATTATCGCTTTTTTTAAAGCATCATAATATAATACACCGCCGGAAGCGTCGCTAAGCTTGCAACTGTTGTTATAAATACACCCTCGGCACTGTAGATAACGTCTGCCTTATATTCCGTCGCCAGTATGGTAAGAACTGTTGACGACGGTATTGCCGCCTGCAAAATCACAACATATTTAACTATGTCGCTTATGTTTATAAATTTTAAAGCTACCGTCAGCAAAATCGGCAGAATAACCATTTTTATTATAACAAGAACAAAAAGCGAAACGCGTCTGTAAATATGTCTGAAATCCACTAACGCAAGAGTCCCGCCTATAAACAGCATCGAAAGATATGTTGTTGTTCCGCCAATCCCGGTAAGCACTTCCTTAACTACGCCCGTAAACTTCAGACCGGTAATCATCATAAAAAATGAAACTGCAAAGCCTATAGTTGCAGGATTTATTAAGTTTCTGAGATTTTTTCCTATCGATGCTTCTCCTCCGTCATTTGATGCCAGCTTATAAATGCCCCATGTCCACAAATACAAATCATTTGCAAAGGCAAAAATTGCAGCGTACAACAACCCTTCCTCGCCATATAGTGCCTGAATCAGCGGATATGCCATAAATACAACATTACCAAAGCAGCTCATGCACGAATGTATCACAGAGCGCTGCCTGTCCATTTTAAAGAGCTTTGCTGTTATAATTCCCGCTGCATACATAATACCTATTACCGCCAAGGCAAGCAGCAATACATATAAACAGTTCACTATTTTTTCATGATTAAGCTCTAATTTTGTAAGTGATGTCACTACAAGTATAGGAAGTGTCACCTTTACTATAATTTTTGAAAGAGCGTTTTTCTGCTCCTCTGTTATATATCCCGTCTTTACACACAGAAAACCCACAAACATAGCAAGTCCTAATGTGATAATACTGTTTATAATATTTGAAAAGCCTTCCAACCTAATCTCTCCTTATTTTTCATATACCTCAGGCTTCAGAATACCTATATATGGTAAATTTCTGTATCGCTCATCATAGTCAAGACCATATCCCACCACAAATTCGTCCGGAATTATCTCTCCTATATATTCACATTCAACATCCGTTTCACGACGCTCCGGCTTTGACAGCAGAGTACATATTTTAACACTTGCCGCATTTCTTTCCTTGAACAATTGCTTTATTTTTGCCAATGTGTTTCCACTGTCAATAATATCTTCAACTATCAATACATGCTTTCCCTCCGCGTCATTCTCTATATCCTTCTTGATATTAATTTTACCGGAGGAAACCACCCCGCTTCCATAGCTTGATGCCTGTAAAAAATCAATCCTCATCGGAGCTGTAATATTTCTCATCAGGTCAGCCGCAAAAACCAAGCTTCCTTTAAGAATTACAACAAATAATATTTCTTTACCGCAATAATCCTTATTAATCTCTTCAGCTAATCTTTTCACAGTTTCCGCTAATTTTTCCGCTGTCATTAAAACAGCCCCCACATCATTATTCATATTAAACCTCCCGATATAATTTTTATCCGCTTCGCTTAAAAAGCACAGCATCACATATAAGCTGTATTTAATAAGCAGCTCGTCTAAGTTGTATTAATTATACCACACAAACATTTATAATTAAAGCGTATTCATAATTTTTTTTCGGATAAAATAATCATAAATGTTTCAAGAGGTGAAAATTTTGAAAAAATTGCGTTTTTTAAGTCCATTTTTTTTAATAATCAATACGCTTACCGTCTATGCGGTCTCGCCGGAATACGATAAAATACTCGACAGCCGCATAAAGGAGCTTGGCGTATACGACGGCGAATCGGGAATTGCATACAGCAGTATCGAAAATTTCTCTGACAGTCATAATATTCTTTTCGTCGCCTATATAGCAAACGGCGCACTAAGCTGTGAAATCTACAACGACATGGACGGAATACAAAAAATAGATTCACTCGCCTTTAATTACGGAGGGACAGGCAGCTATAAAATGTCAATCGCTCATAAGGGCACTGAGTCATATCTGATAATGGAATCCCAATCCGGCGATAAAACTATTTCCGAATTTTTTTCGGTTATTGACGATCGCTTTAAAAAAATTGCTCCGGTCGATTATGAAAATATAACCCCGATAATAGGATATGCAAACCAAAAAACAACATCCTATAGTAATAATGCGCATACAGTATATAACTTTCTAAACGGCTTAAAGCTTGCAAAAATAAGCTCTATGAAGCTTAATAACAGCATAGAAACACTTTCTGCCGATGAAAAAGAAAACATCCGCGCATTGCTTGCAGCCTGTGCGGATGTTATGAAATTTGACAAATATAATTATGATTACGATACTTTGATGAAATATATTCTATGCACGCACCGGAATTTTGTACAGCTTATAAATATTAATCCCGAATCAGACAACCAGCAAAATTCGCTTGGATTTGAAAATATTTCTATCGTAAACGGCGAATTTATCGATAATATTCTCACATCTGTTTTCAGAATGTCTCCTGAGCATCCGCCTGTAAATGCATTGATTGAACGGGGCTTCTGCTATAACAACGGTCTTTACTATTATAAGAATATATTTAACACCGACTTTCATACAGAAATACGCGACTTGATTGCCGCCTACGATTTAGGAGGAAATATATTCTATGTCATTTTTACAGACATATATTATGAAGACGATAAACCCACTCCGGAATTTAGCTTTGCAATAGTACAGAAAAACGATATACTCCCCTATTCACTGATACGAATAGGAATGGGCGAAAATCTTCTGACAGAAAGCGATATAGCCGCATATACACCGCAGCAGGCATACAGCAATCCGAACTGGAAAACTCCCGCGCCGGGTCATACACTTCCCGACTCACCTATAAATCTTCCTATATTACTGGTTATTATCTCTATCGGAAGCGTGATGCTTATTATTTCAGCCATAATTCTCATCAGGGAGCTTCGCAGAAGATAAAAGCGCAGCAAAACTTATCCCCGGTAATTTCATAATCAATCGAAAACACAATTTCTTCATCTCCCGAATGATTTTTAATCGGATGCTTTATTATTCGGGGCAATATACCTGTTTTAATTGTCAGACCGCCAATTTTTATGTCCCCATTGTTGAGTTCAGGCTCCGCAAGGGACATAAAACGCTCGGTAATAATATGACTGCCGCCGCAGCACTCAAAGCTGTCACTTAATAAAAGCCTATTATCCTCAAGCTTAAAATGCCGGCGTATTCCCTTAATCTCCGGCACATTATATGCAGAGGCAAGCTCGGCAATAAATTCATTCCCCGAAGCCTTAATAACCTTCGCTGCACATTCTTTGCCCGCCTGCTGATAATTGCCGTCAATCACAGGCAGATTGTGCCCTGCCGATGATGTGCATAAATGATTATAACGGCTGTTATTATCAAAATAATCGGCAGTATATTCACCTGCGCCGTAATCAATTATTAATTGATTTTTTTCATCCGCAATTATAAAGCTTCCCACATCATTATGATTGTGCGGCTCGTCATTATTGCCGCCCTTTGCAGCAAAGGAATACAGCTTCTTTTTATTTATATACCATTGCGCGTCAGAGAAATATTTTTCTCCTGTATCACTTTCATGATTTGCAGAAATTGATGAATTAAACCATATAAATGAACGCAGGTACCCTGCCCAACGATAACATTCATCATAATCACACCGATATTCTTTGTTTGGAATTTTTATACTGTCCCCAAATTCTTTTTTCAAAAAATGCGTCAAACCGACATTAAAGCATCCTTTTCTGTCCCCGTCTGAAAAACTCACGCTTATGCCGCCTTTTAAAAACATATTATGCTGAAATTCCGCAATTTTTTTCACCTTGTCTAAAGCAAGTAAGTCAATATTGC
Organism: Clostridia bacterium; assembly: GCA_022768695.1. Taxonomy (GTDB): domain Bacteria; phylum Bacillota; class Clostridia; order UBA1381; family UBA1381; genus JALEPO01. Next base: position 14,340 of record JALEPO010000150.1, on the reverse strand, counting down.
GCGCGCGTCTTAACAACTCTGCAAAATATATAAAATACCCAAATCCGTAGCCCCAATATTCCAAGCCTTCAAGGCATACACCGTCATCGCCGTAGCCTGCAAGAAAACATTCTATAGTGCTAAGCAGCCTTGTTTTTACACCGTCAAATCGTTCCGGAAATTCATACAGATACACCATGCCGACACAACCGCCGCATACCGCAGCCCAGTTCATATTGCATTTTTCCCACCAAAAAGAATTATTTTCATACGGCTCAATTATACGCTCAAATATCAGTTCATGTATTCTTTTATGCAGAGCGTCCGGAATATTTATGTAAAACGCTATTTCGCATAATGCCTGAGCTGTTTCTGCCGAAAACAAATCTATTACCGTTTGGGGATTTTTTGTGTCCCTGCCCACATGAGCAGGCAATGCCCATGTGAATTCATTGCACAATGCATCTATTATTTCTTCCAGCTTGTCATCAGATTCTGAGTTATTTTCTATAATTGAATACATAGCCCTCGCTGTCAGACATCCGCGTCTTGAAAAATATTCATTTTCATAATTCAGCCTATTTCCGTTTCGGTAAAATTCCTCAAATTTTTCACGGTTAAGCTCATAGTTATCGAAATCGAAAAATTTATTATATAAATTTTCAAGCTCTCTCTTTTTTATACTGTATAAATCCATTTATCTCACCGTAAGCCTTGCTGTTAAATAATCCTGATTGTTGCTTCCTACCATGATTTCAATTTCGCCGCTTTCTACAATCCTTTCGCAATTTTTATTTATAAGTGATAAATCCTCAGGATTTATATTCATTGTCACCGTTTTCGTTTCCCCCGCTTTTATCAGTACCTTTTTAAATCCTCTGAGCTGTTTTACAGGTGTCATTATGCTGCTTACAACGTCATTGATATACAGCTGCACAATCTCTTTACCGTCTATATCACTGTTATTTTTAATATCAACGCTTACAATAACGCTTTCATCCTTGTCAATCTCATTTTTCGAAAGACGAATATTGTCATATACGAAATCAGAATATGACATTCCATATCCGAAATCATATACATTGCCCGCCTCAACGTCCATATAGCGTCCGCCGTGCCAGCCCTCATACTGATTATAATAGCACGGTGTCTGTGCCGAATGACGAGGGAATGAAATTGAGAGCTTTCCGCTCGGATTAAACCTTCCGGCAAGCATTTCCGCAACCGCCAATCCCCCCAAATCACCGCCGTTAAAGACTTCTATAAGAGCGTCACAATTATCCTTCAGCCATTCGATACACAGCGGCTTACCGTTTATCAGCACACAGATTAAAGGCTTACCTGTCTTTTTAAGCCTTTTAAGCAGGTCAAGCTGCGCTCCCGAAAGCTCCAAATCAGCGCGGTCGCGAAATTCTCCGTACTGCTTTAAGCAGTCGCCGACAACTGTCACTACTATATCGGATTTTTCCGCTAAAGCAGCCGCTTCTTCTATACTTTCATTGCTGCTGTCCATAATATCACAGCCCTTATTATATAAAATATCGCAATCGACAAATATTGTTTTCATTCCGCGCAGCACAGTATAATAATCATTTTCAGGAACGACATTTTCCTTTGGCTCCGGATGACTAAAATATGTCCAGTCGCCGTATTGCGCCTGTATGTCATCAGCATTCGGGCCAATTACCGCTATAGTTTTTATGTCCCCATTTTTAAGAGGCAGTATATTATTTTTATTTTCAAGCAAAACAAGACTCTCACGAGTAATTTCCATATTTATTTTTCTGTGCTCACTGCATCCAATAACATCACGCGATATTTTTTCCTTTTTATCGAATAAACCAAGCTTGAATTTAACTTTTAAAATACGTCTTACTGCATCATCAATATATTTCATATCAATTCTGCCCTCATTTACGAGCTCGCACATACAGTCATAAAATTTAGGAGTATTCATGCTCATGTCATTACCCGCCTCAACTGCCATCTTTGAGGCATCCTTTATAGATTTTGCAACCTTTTGATTTGTCATAAGCGCTCTGACATTCTCCCAGTCCGTAACGACAAATCCCTCAAAGCCACATTCCTCCTTAAGCATTTTTCTCAATATGTCATTATTGGCAGTAAGAGGCGTTGCGTCAATAGAACCATAGGCAGTCATGACCGAGCCGCAGTTTGAGTCACAGGCGCGCTTAAACGGCGGCAAAAATACTTCTCGTATCTTTCGTTCCGTAACCTCCGTATCATATGCATCACGACCGCCTGTCGCCTCGCCGTATCCAAGATAGTGCTTCGCACACGCAATAATTAAATTATCGCACTGATAACCGTCAATTACAGCCGCCCCAAGCTCACCTATAAGATAAGAATCCTCTCCGAAGGTTTCATCAACACGTCCCCATCTCAGGTCACGAGCAATGCAGAGAACCGGAGAAAAAATCCAATCCAAGCCATCCGCCGCAACCTCCTTTGCCGTAACGCGACCCATCTCACGAATTAAATCAGTATTAAAGCTGCACGACATTGCAAGCTGTGACGGAAAAATAGTTGAGCCGTTTAACAGCGAATGACCGTGGATAGCGTCAATTCCAAAAATCGGCGGAATTTTTAAGCGTGTTTGAGCTGCTTGTTCCTTAATTTTTGCCGTATCCTGTCCCAGTACATGTAAAAATGAGCCTATTCCCAGCTTTTGAAACCTTTCATATTCCTCTGCGCTAACCACATTATAGCTTATCTGCGCCATCTGAGCAATCTTTTCCTCAGTTGTCATCATAGACAAAAGACACTTCGCTCTTTCATCAGCCGATAGATTTACATTCATATAATCTTCCATTTTTTCACCGCTCCCTTCTTAAATTCAGTATACATTCTTTCATAAATAATGTCAATTAATTATTGCTTTACAAGCAACTTATTTTATGGTAAAATGTGAAAAGACTTAAATAACAAATCGGAGGTAAAAAAATGATTGTTTCAATAAAAAACGCAATTCTGCATATATTAGATGCAAATTCAGGAGTAAGTGTTTTTTCCGATACCGAGCTTGATGTAAGCGACGCTTCAATCAATAACTTTATCACAAAGCATATAGAAAAAATCTATGAGGATGCAGGTCTTAGAAGTGGTGAATTTACGGATAACAGCGGTTTTAAATACCATCTTACGGAATATATAAACGGTGAAATTGATTTACAGAGCTTTTCGCTTTTTGTTGCCGAACGTCTTTATGAAGGAATTAAAAGCGCTGAGAATACCGAGTCATGTGATGTTATTGTGTGCGACTGTATCGCCAACGAGCAGCCTACTATAGCAATTCTTAAATGTGACAACAAAATCGGATATACGCATCAGGTAATTCAAAGTGACGGCAAAATTTCAAATGCGCTTATTAATCATTATGCAATTCTGCCTACTACCACACAGAAAATATCCGAATGCGCATTTATTAATCAAAATGATTTTTCAATAAAATATTCCGGCAAAAAACGGAAAATAGACGGCGAAACAACAGACCTTATTGCAGATGTCCTGCTTGAATGTTACTTTGATATTTCCGTTAAGGAATCAATAAATGCAGTGAAAAAAATAGCGAAAAAGGTGACTGACGATAACGGCGGTGACAGTATTGAAACCTCAGCAAAAATCAAGCAGTTCATTGTTGAAAACATCGAAGAAAATGAATATGAGTACATAGAGCCGGAAGAAATTGCAAAATCAGTATTTGACGGCAGACCTGTCATGCGCGAGGAATTTATGGAAAAGCTTCAAGAGGCAAATGTCCCGAAAAAACTCGAAGTAAACAGCTATGTTACAAAGAAAATGAGCGCAAACGTTAAGCTGTCAACAGATATTGGCGTAGAGCTTTCTTTCCCCGCAGAATATTACCGCGATGGAAAATATATTGATATAATTAACAATGATGACGGAACAATTTCTATCCAAATTAATAATATAGGCGAGCTTATCAATAAATAAAATCATTCATAGGGGCGAACCGTATTGGCTCCACTATTAGGGGAGCTGTCACGAAGTGACTGAGGGGTGGTGGCTCCTCTATTAGGGGAGCTGTCACGAAGTGACTGAGGGGTGGTGGCTCCTCTATTAGGGGAGCTGTCACGAAGTGACTGAGGGGTTTTTATAATAAAAATTTCTACATAAACCCCTCCGTCGCCTAACGGCGCCACCTCCCATCTGACAGTTTCGCACTGCGAAACCCACAAATCGGCTTTTGCCAAAGGCAAAAGTGTTAAGGGGAGGCTTACTAAGCTAAACAATAATTTGTCTACAGCCTCAAGCCGGAATGCCGGCTTTTTTACTGCTTTGAGTCCGAAAGCTTCTTCCGTAAATACGCCAAAGCTTTTCAGCCGCAAATATTTTATTTTAATTTAGCTCTGCATTTATCACAATAGCCGTATATCTCCAGCTTATGACCGGTAACAGTAAAATTATCAATATTCGCCGTATGAACCGGACATATATCAATATATTTCATGCTTTTGCATTCAAGACATATCGCATAATGCCTGTGTCCGTTTACAGACAGCTCATAATAAAATTTATCACTGTCCTGTATAGTATTCTTATTCACTATTCCTTTTTCATAAAGCCTTTCAACAATTCTGTAAACCGTTGAAAGTGACATATCATCAACATTATCAAATATATCCTCCGCTGTTAGCGGAGATACTGCATTGGATAAAACCCCCATTACGCTTATACGCTGTTTGGTACATTTTAGTCCGGCATCGGAAAGAATTTTATTTATTTCCACATTCTTCACCTTCTTCTCTTTCTTGTAAGAACAGCCACAGCAATCAGAAATATAACTCCTAAAAGAACAATAGTTCCTCCCGGTCGAAAATCAAGATAATATGATATAAACAGTCCCGCAATCGTAAACAGCTGCGCAAACGCAATAGACAGCCATATAGTCTGTTTATAGCTTTTTGCAAGCATCATTGCCGCCGCAACAGGAATAACAATGAGTGAGGAAATCATCAGCGCCCCTACAATTCTCGAAGCAACCGAAACAGTTATCGCGGTAAGCAGCATTATTATAAGATTTATCATCCCTACAGGCACACCCGCAAGTTTTGCCGCTTCCTCATCAAAAGTCACAAAGAACAATTCCTTATACAGTAATACCGAGCATATAATCACTGCAATACCAAGACCTATTGTAAGATACATTTCAAAATTTGATATAGCAACTATAGAGCCGAATAAAAAGCTGTTAATATTTGCCGAGCCTTTAGTGATAAATCCGGACAGCACCGCAGTAAGTCCAATGCCAGCTGACATAACAACCACTGTCGCAATCTCAGAATATTTTCCGAATACCTTTCTGAAAAGCTCTATTCCAAGCACCGCAAAAACCGAAAACAATACCGCGCCAAGAATAGGATTTATTCCCAGCACCAGTCCGAATGCAATGCCTGCAAGCGCCGAATGTGACGTTGCGTCACCAATTGCGGACAGACGCTTTAAAACTATCGGAGTGCCTATACACGGCGCTATAACTGCGATAATTGCGGCAACAAAAAATGCTTTCTGCATAAATTCATACTGAAATATATCAATCATGATGATGCACCCTCTTTCCGGCAAAAATATCATTGACCTGCTGCATTGTAAGATCATTTCTGCTCACAAACTCGCCGTTGCCGTGCTCGCAGAAAATAAGCAGCTTGCTTGATACACGCACAAGCTCCGGCGTATCATGGTTTGTCATCATTATTGTTATTCCCTGTTTATTCAAATCGCTTATTATATCCATAATCTGCTTTACGGATTTCGCGTCAACTCCCACTGTAGGCTCATCCATAAGCAGCAGCTCCGGCTCGGATATCAGTGCGCGCGCAATAAATATTCTCTGCTGCTGTCCACCCGAGAGCTTACCGATAAGCTTATCCTCAAAGCCTGACATTCCTACCTTGTCAAGAACTGCTTCAAGCTTTTCATAATCCGACTTTGTATATCGTTTAAAAATTCCCTTTCTGCTGTACAAATTTGCCATTACAACCTCTTTTACTGTTGCCGGAAAATCGCTGTTGAAGGAATTTGCCTTCTGAGAAACATATCCGATTTTATAATTATCCCTGAAGCTTGAAAGCTCCTCGCCGAATAATGTAATTTTACCCTCGCTAAACGGCAGTATTTTAAGAATTATTTTTATCAGGGTGCTCTTTCCCGCTCCATTCGCACCGATTATACCTAAAAAATCTCCCTTATGCAAAGTAAAATTTACATTACGCAGAACAGAAATATCCGGATATTCAAAATTAAGATTTTCTATTTTTAAAACTTCCTGCTTCATTTTTGCTCCTTATCTTAAAATGCTTTTTTTAGCTGTTCAAGATTTTCTCTCATAACGGTTATATAATCTCTGTGTTCACCGTCGCCCTCAAAGGTATACAGCGGCAAAGCTTCAATTCCCGCCTCCTGTGCAGCAGCTTTTGCTATTTTATCACCCTCAAGAGGATCATAGAAAATGCACTTTGCTCCGTCTGCTCTGATTTGATCAACCACTGATGCCATTTGTGCCGGCGAAGGATCGCTCTCGCCGGATATTCCCTCAAGCGCCGCCTGCTCCATGCCAAATTCATTACATAAATATTCGTATGCGCCATGAGTCACAAATATTTTTCTTCCGCTCAAGCCTGCGTTCTTATATTCATTTTCAAGCTCGTCAAGCTCCGATATATACGCATTTGTACGCTCCTGATATTTTACGGCATTTGAAGCGTCAACCTCTGAAAACGCGTCACATATCGACTGAAGCTGCACTTTTACATTTTTAAAGCTGAGCCATACATGAGGATCACCGTCAAGATATTCCGGAAGATTAGACGAGGCGCATACCACGCTTACAGTATCCGGCAGCGTGTCTGCCACCTTTTCTGCCCACGACTCCATGCCTGCTCCATTGTACACAAACACATCAGACTCGCTAAGCTTTGCCATATCCGCCGCGGTAGGCTCAAAATCGTGCGGCTCAGTATCAAGCGGTACAATACTGTGGTATACAATGTCATCACCGCCTACCGTACGCACAAAATCATTCATTGCATAGAATGATGCATACACTTGTATTTTATCTGAATTGTATTCCGCGCCCTTGCACGAGCTTAGTATCAGCATAAGTATCATTATTACAGGTAATATCTTTTTCATTATTATTTTCCTTTCCAAATACATAATAGCAATCAGCCTCGGACAAATCAGAGCAGAGCTTGCAAAAATGAATGTGCCGGCATACGACAAGCGTCGCTTTCCGTGTCCAATTTGTCACCGTTCTGAAATGCGAATTATTCGCATTTATGTGTGATGTTCATATTCTATACCTATTTATTCATTTTGTCAAGTATATGTTAATAATTTGTTCATAAAAAAAACACAGCTTGTTTACATTTAATTCATACCAGTGTCAAATATATATTGTATTATATATTCGTAGTCAAAAAAGACTGAAAATATAGAAAATTAAATTAATTTGAGTATAAAACAACTATAGTTGGGTAATAATGCTAAGAGGAGGATAAAGGAAATGAAAAAATATCCATATACAGAATCCACTGATTTGATTATTTATAACGAAAAACCAAAAAAAGAAAAAAAACCGAAAATATGGCTTGCAATGGTTAGTTCAGCATTAGCAGCCAGCGTATTTACAGCAGCTATATTCGGTACAGGGTTATACTTATCAAATAAGCATTCAGCCCCCATATCAGAACAAACTACAGTTTCATCCGCTGTAACTACGGAAAACTCCGCCTCATCCTCAGATGCCGCCTTGACTGCAACCTATAAAAACGGCAAAAAGGTATTATCCGTTACAGAAATTGCCGCACAGGTTGGACCAAGCGTAGTCGGAGTTATTAATAAAACCACCGTTCAGCCGCAGAAATACTTTGATCCGTTCAGCGGACGCTCATACTATTATACAGACCCGTCACAGGAAGGTCAGACAGTTGAACAAGGCAGCGGCTCCGGAATCATATTCCAGGATGATGGTTATATTGTTACAAACCAGCACGTTATAAACGGCGCGTCGGAAATATCAGTTATTATTAATACCGGTGAGGAATTTACAGCAAAGCTTATCGGACAGGATACAAAAACAGACCTTGCAGTATTAAAAATTGATCCGGGTGACACAAAGCTTACAGCCGCAACACTCGGTGATTCAACAACAGTTCAGGTAGGCGAAACTGCGGTTGCAATAGGCAATCCGCTGGGAATGGAATTTTCCGGTTCGGTTACGGCAGGTATAATCAGCGCCGTAAACAGAACAATGAATATAGAAAACAGAACATACAATCTTTTACAGACAGATGCCGCAATCAACTCCGGTAATTCAGGCGGAGCGCTTATTAACCAGTACGGCGAGGTAATCGGAATTAATTCGGTTAAGCTCTCTACAACAGGCGTTGAAGGTATGGGATTTGCAATCGCAATCTCAGAAGCAAAGCCTATCATAGATGACCTTATGTCATCAGGTTATGTTACAGGCAGACCGCTTGTCGGAATTAGTATTAAGGATACCGGCTATGGATTGTTTATCGGAAGCGTTGTTGAAGGCAGCGGAGCGGCGGAAGCCGGATTAAAGGTATACGATATGATTCTTGAAGTGGACGGTCAAAAGGTTTCTTCCTCAAGCGAAGTAAATGAAATACGCGATAAGAAAAAGCCTGGCGATTATTTAACCTTTAAAATTCTTCGTGATGGCGAAACTATGGAAGTAAATGTCCGTCTTACCGAGGAAGCCGCAAATAAAGATTAAAAACAGATTTTCCCTCCCCTTTAACAAGGGCGGATAAAGTATCCGATGAAGCTTCACCTTATGTTGTGGCGGAGGATACAGTTAGAAGGGCTGCTGATTTGAGTAGCATTAAGAAGCTTATTAGTTTTACTTGAATTGGCTGTTATAAACAGCCGATACCATCCTTTTTTTCATATGCCCTTGCCGGTAACCGGCAAGGGTCCCCCCACCTACAACAAATACCTCCAAGTATTTGCTGATATATAACATTTACCCCCCTAAAGTATTTGTTAAGACATTGCCATTAAAATGGCAGAAAGAGGACTGATTCACTAATGTGTTCAGTCCTCTTTTTTGTGATATATTCTGACAAAGTCTGTAATTGGGTTACATCAGCTTCGCCAATCTCTCATTTACTGCTACAAGAAATGCTTCTGTATCAACAGTCTGTTTGTTAGGCAATGTAGATAAAGCAGCAAGGTCACCGGTCATAACGCCTTCTTCAATAGTCTGAATAGTTGCCTTTTCAAGATTATCTGCAAATCTCATAAGCTCAGGCAGCTCGTCAAGCTCGCCTCTTTTTCTCAAAGCGCCTGTCCACGCAAATAATGTCGCAACCGAATTTGTCGATGTCTTTTCACCCTTGAGATGTCTGTAATAATGTCTTTGCACAGTTCCGTGAGCAGCCTCATACTCATATATGCCATCCGGCGAAACAAGCACAGATGTCATCATCGCCAATGAACCGTATGCGGTAGCTACCATATCAGACATTACATCGCCGTCGTAATTCTTACAAGCCCATATATACCCGCCGTTTGAACGAACAACTCTTGCAACGGCATCATCAATAAGTGTATAGAAATATTCAATTCCGGCAGCATCAAATTTTTCCTTATATTCATTATCGAAAATTTCCTGAAAAATGTCCTTAAAGCGGTGGTCATATTTCTTTGAAATAGTATCCTTTGTTGCAAACCAAATATCCTGCTTCATATCAAGCGCGTAATTGAAGCAAGCTCTTGCAAAACTCGCAATTGACTTATCTCTGTTATGAAGTCCCTGTATAATACCGTCTTCAGCGGCAAAATCATAAATTAATTCTCTCGTTTCATTTCCGTCTGCATCGGTAGTTACAAGCTCAGCCTTTGTTCCTGCCTTAACCTGCATTTCCACGTTCTTATAAACATCGCCGTATGCGTGACGCGCAATTGTAATAGGCTTTGTCCATGTAGGAATATAAGGCGTTATGCCGTTTACAAGAATAGGTGTTCTGAAAACAGTTCCGTCAAGCATGGCACGAATTGTACCATTCGGCGATTTCCACATTTCTTTTAAGTTGTATTCAGGCATTCTTGCCGCATTCGGCGTGATTGTAGCGCACTTAACCGCCACACCATATTTCTTGGTAGCCTCCGCGCTGTCTATTGTAACCTGATCATTAGTTTCATTTCTGTGAACAAGACCTAAATCATAGTATTCTGTTTTCAGGTCGATATAAGGGGTGAGAAGAATATCCTTAATCATCTTCCAGATTATTCTTGTCATCTCATCTCCGTCCATTTCAACCAACGGTGTTTTCATTTGAATTTTTTCCATTATTGCAGTCCTTCCTTTCCGGCAAATATTAACACAGCCATTTAATTGCTGCAGGGGCATTGTCCCATTATTCAACGCTTTCAGCGGCAGATAATTTTCGCTGAAAATGTCAAGCAACCTCCGTCGTCTAAAAAGACGCGGACATCTTAATTTTAGCTGTATTCAAAAACAGGGAGCTCTTACGAACTCCCTTATTCTTTCTTTATTTTAGCACATCATACTATAAAAGTCAATATTATTTTTCATTATCAAGCAATTCCTCAAATTCCTCAAGAGGCATTGGACGCGCATAGAAAAAGCCCTGTGCCATATCGCATCCCGCCTGCTTTAAAAAGTCACGCTGCTGCTCTGTTTCAACGCCCTCGCATATAGTTTTTATGTTAATCTTCGTTGCCATTGAGATTATCTCCTCAACTATAACGCGGCTTCTTACAGACTCATCCGTTGTTTCAAGAAATCCCTTGTCTATCTTGAGCGTATCAATCGGAAGCTCACGCAGCAAATTCAAGGACGAATATCCGCTTCCGAAATCATCCATAGAAAGTGTGAAATTACGTTTTTTCAAATCATACATAAGCTTAATTGCCGCACGATCCTCGTCGCTGAAAATACTCTCCGTAATTTCCATTTCAATAACGTCTTTAGGAATATTATACTTATCAGCAAGCTCTTCAAGACGCAATGTAAATGTAGGACTGTTCAAATGACAGCGCGAAACATTCATCGAAACAGGCACTACCCGCTTCTTTTGGTCAATCCTTCGGCTCAGCATTTTCATGACACATTCATAAACATAAAAATCCACGTCAACTATAAACCCGTTTTTTTCAAACAACGGCACAAAATCTCCGGGAGAAATCAATCCCTTTGTCGGATGCTGCCATCTGACAAGTGCCTCCGCACCGATGATTTTATTGTTTTCAAGATTATATTTCGGCTGATAATATATCAAAAATTCATTGTTTTCCAATGATTTTCTCATAATGGTCTGGAGTTCATTTTCTCTATTAAGCTTATCGCCCATTTTCCGAGTAAAGTAATTTATTCCGTTATCCGGATGACCTTTTATTTTAGATTTTGCAATTTTGGCTCTGTCAAGATAAGCTGTAATATCATTTTCCGTAATATCATTATATGTAACAGGGCACACGCCAACCTTAATAGGAAGCTTATAATTTGTTGTATTGTTAATTTTCACATCAAGCTCAGCCGCTTTGTTCATTCTTTCACGATTTTCAGGCGTGTCCATAGCAAAAATAAGAAATTCATCGCCGCTGCCGTGAGCATAAATCCCATTACCTTTAAATATTTTCTTTATTTTATTTCCAATCTGCACCAGCGTCTGATTACCTATTTCTATTCCAAATCTGTCATTGACAAGCTTGAAGCGTTCAACATCAAGCGCTGCCATCAAAAAACCTTTATCCTTATGGTCCTTTAGTTTTTTTGCAGCCTCTTTCATAAATTTTTCTCTGTTCCACAATTTTGTAAGAGAATCTGTAGCAGCAGCACGTTTTAAAATATTCCAGCGAATAAAAATCGCAGTAATTAAAATCAGAACGATGCCCAATATCAATATCATAATCTCATTGTGCGCAATGATAAATTCAAACATATCAGGCACATAAATTCCATTAAGAATATAATGCCTTAATACATCCTCATTATCCCACAAAGGTTGACATATTATAAACTTATTGAAAAATGTACGCAGACCGTCAGGGCAGCTAACAGATGAAACCGCCAAACCTATCGGAATATATACGCTGAAATCCTCAACTACCTTCACATTCTTATATTTTAAAAGACTGACTGTAGTCTGCAAATCAACAGATGTCAGCAAAGTAATATCCGCTTTTTTAGAATTTACTTTTTTTATTGCATCATTAATGTTCCTACATGGAATAATACTCCAATTAGGATAATGCTCAAAAATGTAATTTTTGACAGCTATGTCAGTACCGGATACAGCCACAGTGTGCGGCTTATCCTTGCTTATATCCTCATTCACCCTTGCGATTACATTATATTCCAGTATTGTATAAGGCTCTGTAACATTATACAGCCCCTGCCATCCGCCATAAGTTCCTGCAATTGCGTCAGCCTTACCCAGCGTAAAATATGATTCAATCTGTTCATCAGATTCATAAGGAACATATGTAAATTTTATACCGGACAATTCTGATATATTGTCAAGATAATCAGGATATATTCCCTTGTATTCCCCATTCTCATAATAAGAGAACGGATAACTGTCACCTTTTATTAATACTTTCAATTCCTTATAATTGTCAATTGCATACTGCTCCTCTTCTGTGAAAGCAATTTCAGGCGCAGCGGAATTATATATGGTTCCTTCAGCGTAAACAAGTTCAGAAAATATCAGTAAAAATATAAAAATTATGGGTATTGTGCGTTTCATATATTTTGCCTCATTAAATTATTTCAAAAAATCTCATTATAGTATAATTCTATCATATTTAATGATTAAATGCAATCTTTGTTTGCAAAATAAACAAAAAAACTTTATTTTTAATCTTCATTCTGTGCAAATTAATTAATAGATATTTTTAAATCATATCATAAAAAAAGGCGCATATAAATAATAACATAAAATAATGGACAAAAGGAGGAAAAATTAAAGTGGAGGAATACAACATTTATAATGATATAGCACAGAGAAGTCAAGGTGATGTTTACATAGGCGTGGTCGGTCCGGTACGAACCGGAAAGTCAACATTTATAAAAAAGTTTATGGATATGCTTGTTATACCCAATATAAAAAATGTATATCAGGCTGAGCGCGCGCGCGATGAACTGCCTCAATCGGCAGCCGGTCGGACTATTATGACCACAGAACCGAAATTTATCCCGAATGAAGCAGTTGAAATTTCATTAGGTGATAACGCGCATCTGAATGTGCGCATGATAGACTGCGTTGGATATATAGTTGACTCATCTTTGGGATATATAGAGGAGGATAAACCAAGAATGGTAAGCACACCATGGTTTGACCACCCTATCCCATTCAACGAAGCCGCAGAAATCGGCACAAAAAAAGTTATCACCGAACATTCTACCATAGGTCTTGTTGTTACAACTGACGGTTCTATCACAGAAATCGAGCGCAAAGACTATGTAGACGCAGAGAACAGAGTAATTGATGAATTAAAATCCATTAATAAGCCTTTTATCGTTCTTCTGAATTCTATAAATCCAAAATCGCAGGAAACGCAAAACCTCCGTTCGGAGCTGGAACGCCGTCATGGAGTTCCGGTTATCGCAGTAAACTGTGCAGAGCTTAATCCGTCAGATATTTATTCTATTATCGAAAATGTTCTTTTTGAATTTCCTCTCAAGGAAATCAATATCTGTATGCCGCATTGGATTGATAAGCTTGACCGTAATCATTGGCTAAAAAGCAACATATACACAGCAGTTCTTGACAACATAGAAAATGTGTCAAAAATACGCCATACACGTTCCCTTGCAGAAGGCTTAAATGAATGTGAGTTTATTAAACGTTCATATATTGAGGGAATGGATTTGGGAATAGGAACTGTGCGGATGCAGATTGAATTTCCCGATGAAATGTTTTATAAAATACTCGGTGAGGTTTCGGGATTTGAAATAGCTGACGAGGAGGAGCTTATATCTCTTATGAGTGAGCTTTCAAGAATAAAATCCGAATATGATAAGGTTTCATTTGCATTGCACGAAGTCCGTGAGAAAGGCTATGGAATTGTTTCACCGTCTACTGATGAGCTGACGCTTGACGAGCCGAAAATTGTTAAACAGGGCGGCAGATTCGGAGTAAAGCTAAAGGCGTCTGCACCGTCAATACATATGATACGCGCTGATATTGAAACGGAGGTAAGTCCAATTGTCGGAACGGAAAAGCAGTCCGAGGAGCTTGTGCATTACCTGCTTTCGGAATTTGAAACATCTCCGGCAAAAATCTGGGAATCAAACATTTTCGGAAAATCTCTTTACGAGTTGGT
>JALEPO010000145.1 GCA_022768695.1 Clostridia bacterium | reverse complement strand
TATTACCTCAAATTTATTTTCAAACGAAGAATATCGGATAGTTTTATTCATACGTTCACCCCCTGCTTTTAGTATAGCATATTATAAAAATCAAAGCAATATAAAAATGCGTGAATTTATCATAAAATACGCATTATTTTGACATATACAAATGCAATTTGATATTGTATAATTAAATTAACAATAAATTAAGAAATAATTTAAGGAGGCAGACCTATGAAAGCAAAAGTATTCAAACGTATTTTGTCCGCAATATTATCTATACAGATGATATGCGCATTTACTCCGGCTATTGCCTTAAATGCAAACGCGGAAGAATTGCAGATGTACCTAAACGAAGATTTTACATCAGAAAATAACAAGTGGACGGGCAAAACGGGAAATATGCAGATTTTAAGGGATGAAGAAATTCCGTATATGCGTTATATTGCGGCAGATACGGAACAAAAAGTAACGCGAAAGGTTGATACGACACTTCCCGGTGGCAGCGTATATGTCGCAGAATTTGACGTAAGATTTGCAGACGCAAATTCGGGTGTTGTAGAATTATACGGTGGCTCACAGCTCGGACCGACGATAATATTTGACGGTGAAAAAATCAAGACCAAAATAGGTAATCCGAGCAGTTATGAAACGATGTATCAGGGCGCGTCAGCAAACCAATGGTATAATGTGAAATTCCTTGCCAATGGTACAACAAGTATGGTCGGCTATACTAAGGCGGCAGGTACAGACGAGGAAGCACAAGCGACAAAATCAGAAAAAGTAATCAGAAATTTAAAGAATACAATATTTTCACAATTTAATGTTACAAACAAAGTAAACAGCGAAAGCGATCTACGCTCCGGCGCAGTTGATGTTAGAAATATGAAAGTATATAAACCTGCGCCGACGAAGGTTACTATCGGAGTAACAGACGATATAAGCAAGGTTTCTATTCCCGCCGAGGGAACAACAAAAACAGTAAACTATCTTGTCGCAGCGGCTTCGTTTAACGGCGTTGATTTATCAAGCTATGAACCGCTGTCAAAAGAATTGGTAAAGTTTGAGCTTTATAATTCAGATGATACAGAAAGTTTACAGGAGAATTTACCGACAGGCATAACATTAAATCCTGCGACAGGCGTTTTAACTGTAAGCTCCGAAGCAGACGCGGGCGAATATAACGTAAGACTTTTAAGCTATGACGGCACGGTATATGACAGCAAAAAAATAACCATAGCACAGGCAGGCTCGGCGGCTTCTGTAAGTCTGGTAAATCCGGCGGGAAAGCTTCCGATACCAAATAAAGGTACTGTCAACACAGAATTTTTCGCACAGTGCTATGACAAGGCAGGCAGCGAAGCATATAATATACCGCTTAAATGGTCGCTTTTAAATGTAGACGGTACAGAATTAAACGATAGCGGAATAAGCATAGACGAAAACACAGGTGTTATTTCTTCAACTTCATCAGCAGCGGCAAGCTCTTTTAAGGTAAAGGTTGCATTAGAAGATAATCCGAATGTTTACGAAATTTCAGAAGAAATAGAAACATATAAAATGACGGCTTCTGAAATAGATATAATCGGAGCGGATATGTTACAAACCGCGTCGCAGGTAAGTGAAACCTATACAATAAAAATATTCGACCAATACGGAGCGGAAATGCCGTCAGAGGAATTAAGCGGCTGGAACGCTGAAAATATGACAGACGGTATCACCTTTGAAAACGGAGTGCTGACAGCCGCAGCAAACAGCGACAGCGACGTTATAATTAAGGCAACATCAGGCGATATAACCGCAAGCAAGACAGTAAGAGTATATAAGCCTGTATTATCAGAAATCGCCGTAGACGGTGATATGTCAATAGAAATACCGAAAAGTGGAACAAAGAGCTTTACATATACCGCAAAAGCATACGACCAAAAGGGTGTTGAAATTAAGGATACTGACTTTTCGTGGAGTATGGAAACATATGACAGTAACGGTATAACTTTTGACAGCGCAAGTGCGGCAGTAACAGCAGACAGCACAGCAACAGAACAGACTATAACTGTTACCGCTTCAACTGCTGATACAAATGGCAGCTTAAAGGTTGTAGTTACAAAAAATCCGTTTACATACAAGCCT
This sequence comes from Clostridia bacterium, assembly GCA_022768695.1. Taxonomy (GTDB): domain Bacteria; phylum Bacillota; class Clostridia; order UBA1381; family UBA1381; genus JALEPO01. Next base: position 3,883 of record JALEPO010000145.1, on the reverse strand, counting down.
GTTGACGGCGGTTTTGAGATTGACAACGGAAACAAGAATTATACGCGTCCTATATATGCGGCGCATACAAACGATAAGGGCGAAACCTCGTTCAGATATATCTATTATCTCGGCGACAGACCGAAATTGGTATTGTCAAACGCAGGTACAGGCACAAGTTTTTTCCGTTTCGCTCATATGTTTCTTGGAATAAAGGACGGAAAATGGCTTGATGAAATGAGCAACATAACTGCAAGATATGTAAACGGACACGAAGAATATGTTATAAAAGACAGTTCTTTTGAGGGTGAAATAAAACTGACATATACACGCTCGGACAAAATCGACGCTATGCTTGTAAAAGCGGAGCTTCCCGACAGTGTAAAGGATAAGCTGGTAGTTGCAGCGGCAGGCGGAAACCGAATAGACAGTAAACAGCCTACGGGTGGAAATTCAAGCGCACTTGAATTTAGTCCGTCTGATACAAATTCAACTGTTCCGACCTTTACTGATAATTCATTCAGTATCACAGGCTCATATGCTACAATAAGCGGCACATCAAATGTAAAAATGAATTATGCTGCAAAGGACGCATCAATGTATAGTTCAGGAGTGGACGCGTTATTAACCTCAACAGCGGCAAATCAACCAATGGTAGTAGGTACGACTGACGGTAATACCGAAAATACGGTGTATATGATGATTACAACGGACAGTCCGTCTGAAAACAAATATTTTAATGAATATCAGACAAACGCAAGAGAAATATTCAATGACAGCGTTAATTATTTTAAGGGAGTTGCGGAAACAATTAAAATAGACACACCGGATCCGTATATAAATTCAGCTATGCGCGCGCAGGTTATGGCAATGGATAACATATGGGATAATCCTGTTATAACTCACGGCGCAATCGGCTGGCATAACGGACAGGGCGGCTGGCGCGGCGGCTATTGCTTTGTAAACGCAGGCTGGAGCGACAGAATAAAAACTAATATTCAAAATTATATTGCAAGACAGGAGAAAGATACAGGAAGAATATGGGCATATCCTTCTCACGACGGACGTTATAATATGAGCCTTGTAATGGTAGACATTATAATGCAGTATTGGGATTGGACGGGAGATGACGCGTTCTTTTCAGACGAGGGCGGATATGACTTTATCGCTGGACACCTGAAATTTATGGACGATTATATGCGCGTTCCCGGTACGAATTTATATGAAAATTGGCTTGACGCTTGGAATACTGATAATAAGTGGAATAACGGCGGCGCAGGCTCAATAGCAACCGCATATACTTGGAGAGCGTATAATACAATGGCAAAAATCGCGTCAAAGCTCGGTAAGACAGACGACGCGGCAGCATATCAGACAAAGGCTGATTTAATCAAAAAGGAAATGAACGAGCAGCTTTGGAACGCTGACACAGGCGTATTCGGCGAGGTAAAGGAACGCTTTGGTTACGGCAGACTTAACGCCGCGCCTGATTTATCTTCAATATACACTCCTGTTGATATGGGTATTGCGACTGATGAGCAGGTATATCAAATGATGAGATTTACCGATTACGCTGTTCCGAGTGTTGCAAACTTAGATAAAATTTGGGACAATATAGATTTTAAGTATTCTTCAAATAGACTTCCCGAATATTATTCAAGCGATGGATTATATGTTGAGGAGGTTATGAACAACGCCCTTGCGTACTTTGAAAACGGTCAGCGCGAAATGGGAATGAAGCAGTTCAGAGCTTGTCTTGTCCCCCTTATGAAAGGAAGCTCGGCAGGTCAGGGAACTGTTCAGCATATCGTAAAAGCCGATTTATCAAATAACGGTCATATTGACTTTGCAGACTGCACATCCCAATATGCGAGAACAGCGGCAGAGGGTATATTCGGAATAAAAGTAAATGTTCCGGACTCAAAAGCTGATATAAAGCCCGGTTTCCCGGCAGAGTGGGAATATGCGTCTATAAAAATGGACGCTGTAAGCTATGACTATAAATACGAAAATAACACAGATAAATTCAGCGTAACATCAAAAGAAAATTTAAGCTATGAAATGCACGTTCCGACAAGAAGCTCAAAAATTACAAGCGTTAAGGTAAACGGCACGGAGGTAACAGACTACACTGTTGATAATTTTGTGAATGTAAAAACTCCTGTCGGCAACAGCGCGGTTGTCGAGGTAACATACGCAAATGACGAAATCGCAAAAGTAGAAACGGAAGCTGTCGGCGGTAAAAACTCCGATTACACTGTTAAATCAAACGGTAAAATCACAGCGATTTCAGACCCGCAGAGCTTAATTACAAATACGGACGGTATCGACACAGATACAATAACAGTAAACTTGGGCGAAAAGTCAGGACACCATACATTCTTTGTTACGGTAGAGAAAAACGATATGACAGCAGTATTGCCTGTTGACCTTGAAATTAAGGACGCGGTTGAATTAACCGATATGGAAATAGTTACAGGCGTAAATGCAGGAATAAAAGTGAAGCTCACAAATAACACTGAAAAACAGCTTACAATAAAAGCTGCATTGTCAACTGTAAGCGGCAAAGTTACAGAGGAAAATATAACAATAGCAGCAAAAAGTGCAAGTAATGAAATTCTTGTACCGATTGAAAGTGAAACAGATTTAACACCCGGCAATAATAAGGTTACGGCAATTTTAAGCGGAGATGTAAACAAAACCATTTGCGGCGAGATTACCGCTTGGGATTTAAAGGATAATGTAACAAATAATGCGGAGCAGTATCAGACAGTATCGCTTGATGGCGTTGTAAATCAAGATTTGAGAACGCTGCACCAAAATACATATGACCTCACTTATGAGGGCAACGAGCATTACAGACTTGAAAGATTTTATTGGTCGTCTGACGCAGAAAGAACAGTTCTTCCGAACGGACGCGCTTGGTGGGAGCCGGGCAGGGGCGCGAACGGTGTTCCGAGTAGCTTAAATCTTACATCAGGCGAGTATATAACAGATATAGGCGTTCCTTTTGAAATTTCATCAGCAGAGGGAAACAATGCGGCTTTTGTATCGCTATATAATCAGTTCCCCGACAAGATGAATATTCCCGTTAATACAGACGGTTCAAAGATTTACTTTATGTTAAGCGTATCTACAAACAATATGCAGAGCAGAATTGAAAACGCGAGAATTACAGTCAATATGAAAGACGGAACGAAGGAGATACTTCCGCTCACAAATCCTGATAATATTGATGATTGGCTCAATTATCAGCAGTCAAAACCGTATGCGGAAACGGGATATGTGCAAATGCTCGGCGATAAGGCACATTCAAATATTCTCGCTCTTGATTTCGGCAAGGTTAATCAGATAGAAAGCGTTGACTTTGAATGTCTTTCAAGCGAAGTTTTGGCAGGACTGTTAGGAATAACAGTTGTAAAGGGAGAATTTGAAGAACCGTTCTCGGTTGGTGAAATAGCATTTAACAAAACAGAATTAACCGCAGGAGAAACAGTTACGGCGACTTCTGCTATAACAAATAACGGTGAAACAGATGTACCCGTAAATATGATAATTGCACTGTATGATGAAAACGGAGCTTTAAAGGAATTGAAAACCGAAAAGCATACAGTAACGGCTAACAGTGCCGATGAATACCGTATTACATATTCAAATTCAGCGATTGAAAGCGGAGATTATATTAAAGCGTTCTTATGGAACAGTTTAGAGAATATGAAGCCGCTTACAGAAGCAAAGATTTTGCGTTAACTTTCTCTCTCTATTTTATAAATGCCAATTCGGAATATTTCGGATTGGCATTTATAGTATAAGACTTCAAGGAGGATAATATGAAACTGATAAATAAAAACATAAATGTAATTACAATGAAATATCCCTCGTCGTGGCATAAAGCCTTGTGGCG
>JALEPO010000128.1 GCA_022768695.1 Clostridia bacterium | reverse complement strand
CCTGTTTCTATTGTACAAGGAACGGGTATATCCACTCCGGTATCATTATCCGCGTCAATATCCGCCTTAACTGTTCCGCAAGCCTTTAATGTACCGTCTGACGAATACACCGCCGAATACATAACACATGATATTGCCGTATCCGTATTATTGCTTGCTATGGAGTTAATAACATATTTACCGTCAATCTCGCTGTAATTAAGGATTTCAGTCTGATAATCCGGCGAACCTGATGGACTTGTTATATACACATACCCATCATTATTTCCAAGTGAAACCTCATCAAAATCACCGCTTGCCGTCACATACAGCTGCTTTGTCGCGTCAAAGAAGCTCATGTCAGATTTATCAACATCAAACGTAACAGACTGCTCATCACCGACAGCTAAATTCAAGGTTTTTTCACCAATAACCGCACCTGTAACACTGCCTTCACGAAGCTGTACCTTTACGTTTGACGCGCTGTCATATCCGACATTCGACACATCGGCTGAAACTGCTGTTTCTTCCTCGTCCACCGCCACATTTTCAACTGCAATATCGGCATTTCCGATTGAAAATGTAACTGAATTATTAGTTAAATCATATTCCTCAACATTTCCGAGCGAAACAGACAGTTCAATATCTCTTTTTGAAAAATCGCTCGGTTTTTGATATTCAATCTCTATTTCTGCACTTTCACCGGCTTTCAGCGGTTCTGAAATTATTTTTTCGTTATTGTCATTTATTGCAGCCTTATATGCTTCGATTGTCAATTCACCCTTATTTGTAACCTTTGCATATGCCGTCATAGTATCCTCGTCAAAATATGCGTCTGACAGTTCAATATCATAAGAAGGGTTTACTGAAATTGTATACAAATCAGTTTTTACTATCTCATTATTCTCTGCAATTCCGTTGTTGAATGCCACAAGCATTGTACCGTTATTATTCAGAATACCGCTTGGATATTTTGCAATGTTACCTACACTTGTAACCTGAATTTCATCACTCCATTCACCGTCCTTGTAAAGTGATGAATAAACCTCTGTGCAGCCGTCCAGTGTTTTTGTCCACCATACAGCCGTATCGCCTTTGTAATTACCGTCCACAACAAACGAGTCTGTCAACCCTGCCTTTGGTTCGTCAAATACGGTTTTCACATCTGTGCCGTACAAATCTGAATAAGCAATATTTCCGCCGCTGTAATAATAAATCATGTTATTTGCAAATACAGGATTGCTGTCAAGAACATCATTGTCGGTAAGCTGTGTTTCTCCGCCGTCAGCAATTATTCTTATATCTCTGTCCTCTATAGTGTCAAAATCATTATCATCATCAGTTACATACGCAATACAGAATGTACTATCAGCTATACCTGTCGAAATATTTGTAATTGCGTTAAGTCCTGATTTTACTGCTGTCGGAGTTGTCAAGGCTGTGCCGTCGTAATCTGACTGCATAATAGAGTTTGTGCCGCTCTGTCCCATGATGTCATCTTCGCTGTTTGTTGTCCATACAATATGTACTGTATCACCATCTGTGGTGACGCTTGGCTGGGTATCAAGCGAATTATTATCTGTAACTGCAACAGGTGCATCAAATCCGCTGCCGTTCCATTTTGATATATAGATTTCACCCAATTTTGCAATTTCTTTTAATGTCATATCATCTGTAAGGGTAGATTTTTCATTCTGCCATACAAGATATCCATTTTGGAAACAAGGATAAAAGTCTGCCGTTCCGTCATCGTCAACAGCCAAAGGTGCAGACCATGTACCGCTTTCATCATCATATACCGAATATACAAGCATTGTGCGGTCAGCATCGGCACGCTTTGAATTATCCCACTGCATAACCATAATCTTTTTGCCGTCAATCTCACATATCTGCAGCGCGCACTCGGTATAAATGTTGTCAGCAAGCTTGCTCAGATTCTTGTTTGTATAGTCGACCGACATAAGGTTTATCTGCGGCTTATCACCAAGCCATTCTGTTGAATTTTCCGAATATGTACGGCTCTCGTTTGGATATACGCTGTCAATATCTATTGTGTCATATATTTCATCTGCTGATTGAAGTGTTATTGCATTTTTGTCCTTAATAAGTGCGTTTTTATTTCCTGTTTCGTATATCGTAAATTCACCGTGCGCAAAATTCTTTTTAGCGACTGTTTTTCCTAAAACCTTAACATTAAAATCTGCATCACCCTCACCCCATGCTTTTATATAAGTCTCGTGCAGCGCTGTTTTAATATTGAGTGAGCCTTCGCCAGACGCGCCGACAGTACAAACCTTCGCAACTCCGATACCGCCGCCGATTGAAGCGCCTACCTTCGCTGAGATATATCCCTCTAAGGCAGGTTTAAAGCCATCAATTTGTATATCCTTTAATGTGCCTTCAATTCCTGCGCCTACTTTACCGCCAAATTCATAATAGCATGGAACAACCCAGATAAAGACCTGTCCCTGATATTCGTATGAAACCTCCGCATTAAGAGCAAGAAATCCCTCATTAAAATGCCAGCCGCCGTCAACATAGCTCATTTCAGCATATCCTGTAACTTCGGTGTTCATATCCATGCCTTTTGAAACATTGAACTTTACCTTGTCAAATTTCATATCAGGGTATTTCTTTTTTAGTTCCTTAACAAGCTTTTCATTGCTTTTGGCAGAGGTATAACCTTCTTTTCCTTGTTTCATACCCGATTTCAATGTTGCCTTATAATCAGCAAAGCTGAAACCCTTAAACCGTCCGGTTGTTTCATCTACATTTGAACTGTCTATGCCAAATGCTATG
>JALEPO010000117.1 GCA_022768695.1 Clostridia bacterium | reverse complement strand
ATAAAGACGGACTGTACCTTCGAGAATATCCTGACCTGCAAGGTCACTCATAAGTCCCCATGCCCAGCCGCGGCTTCCGCCGCCTATATAGGCTATTTGTATGTTTTTTGTATCCATAATATATCCTTTCTGTTACATAATTTGTTTGCTGAATAAATATCCTGTCATATATATTCCAAACATCACTGCAAAAATTACAGTTATCCACAAATGTGCTTTTTTATGACGTTCTGAAAAATCTGCCAGTATTATAAACATAGGAATTGCGCAAAGCATATAGCGCGCAATACTTATAGGCCATGTTATACTTGTATTCATTACGAGATATACAACCATGTGAGTTATATACATACTGCGGTGACGTCTTGCTCCGTACAGCATTGTAACAAGCATCAGCATAACAGAAAGCAGCTCGGGAAGGAACATTCCTGTTTTAACCATCACGCTTCTGTCAGGTGATATAATCTGCTGCCACATGACAAGTATGCATTTTCCGAAATAGCAGGTTTCCTCACCCCAGAATTTATGTTGAAGCTCCATAAACTTGAACCAGTTGCCGGTGAGCGAATAATTGCAGTAGAGATATATAAACACACCAACCAGCGCGCCTAAAATCCATAATCCCTTTTTAAGGATGAGGCTAAATGTTTCTTTGAACTTTTTATCCCTGAACATTCCGAATAATTGATAATGCTCAATAAATTCGACTGCGGCAGGGAATATCATTGCTATACCGGATATTCTTGAAAGAGCTGCAAGAGCGCCGCATACTCCTACCATGGGCCAGTTATGCTTGCGGATGAAATAGAAGGTCGCGACATTGGTAAGGAAGAACATACTTTCCGTCATCATTGCTCCGAAATAAAATCCAAACGGGAAAATGGAAATATATAGAACAGCCTTTTTTGCAACGTTTTTGCCGTAATCCATAGCTGCAAGCTTATACATGAAGCAGCAGGCGAATGAGTAGCATAAGGTTGAGGTGATAACCGCTGAAAGCTGCGTATTGATTATAACAAAATTTAAAATTCTTGCGGCAAAGGCATACAGAGGAAAAAATACGAGAGTGACATATTCGCCATTTTCGACCATCTGCTTATATCCGCCGAGAATCATATTATTATATCCTGTTGCATCCCATTGCTTCCACTGATTAAGCCATGACGCAAAATCAAGATGCTCTGATGATGTAAACAACGCAACAGAAAATGCGCTCATAACGTATACTGCAAGTCTGAAAGCAATACAGGCAAGAAAAATGTAAGCAAGCTCTTTTGAGGTGGTTTCCTCCTGAAGAACTGCTCTTTTGTCCTCAAGCAGAAACGCTGTGACTTTATTCCGTAAAATTGCAATGCCACAGTTGTTAAAAACGCGTAGTGCAACAACAAGAACAAGTCCCCATACCACTATACTCGCAAAAATTGGAAAAAACATTTAAAATCCTCCTTAATTCTTTGGTGTGACAGTGTAATAGCTGCCGAATTGTTCAAAATTATAGCTGCTGCGGTCAAAATATTTCATATCATTGGCTGTAATAACATATGAAGCATTTTCGGCAGGATTTACAGTTATATCCTTTATACTCTTAAAAGTATATTTATTCTTGAACGGAACAGATTCATCGGTTGATTTTCCCTGATAATATTCTGCGTCAATTTCATGATAGAACAGTGTAAGAATTTCACTTACATTACTTGAGCCCTGATACTGACTGTCAGCCGTTATATAGATTTTCTCCGAATCGGAGTTTTTCAGTGATGTTACCGCATTGCCGAAATCCTTGAAGAAGTATACATCCATAGAATTGGCATAAGAAGTAAAATATGTTGCGGCAAACATCACAAATGAAACGGCATATGCCGTAAGAATACCCCATTTTGCGGGAGAAATCCACTTTATAACATAAAATATACCGATACCGCCCATGATTATAATAGGATAATAAACAATATTCAGTCTGTTTATATTTACACCGTTTGTAGTAAGTCCGCACCATAGACCTGTAAGCAGGAATATAAGCGCAATAACAGCGCCTGAGGATTTTCTGTAATCCTTTATAAGTCCGATAATTCCTGTGATAACAAAGGGCATTGAAAATAGGTACATTGTACCAAAATTCTCCACATCATTCCACGGCAAATCCTTCTTTTGCAAAAGCGTAATATTTATAAGTGACTTAAAGTTCGCAATAAACTGTTTTCCAATATTATCCGAGAAAAACAGTATATCGTTGGAACGGACGCTGTTAGGGAAATAGGGTATGGTGAAAAATGGTGTTTCAATAGTATCAAGCTTCAGAAAATTAATCGCCATTGTTGTTATAAACGGCCACGCGACAAGCAGATAAACCGCAAGCGCAAGTAATGCGTCCTTTATTGTAAGCTTTTTAGTTATAAGCAGATAAATACAGGCTGTGAGCAAAAATACTGGCATTGTATAAATTGAAATGCCGTAGCAGTACATACACAGACCGAACATTATCATAGAAATAACGAGATGGAGGCGTTTGGTAATACCCTTGTTGAGAAAATATATGCCCATTATAAAAAACTGCGGATAAAGGTTGCAGTCAAGCGCCCATCTGCTCTGAAGTATATTCCATGGATTAATCGCCGCAAAAATACCTACAATAAGGGCGGCATTTTTACCGAATACATCCTTGATAAACAGGTACAGACATACCAGTGCCGCAAGCGTTGCAAGCAGCTGCGGCAGACGCGCGGTTACAGCGTTAAGACCGCCTATTTTTATAAAAGGAACCATCAGGTATGAAAGAAGAGCGCTCATCTGACCGTAGCCCCATGCGGTAAGATGCACCGGCATATGCATACCGTATCGATCCGTGCCATAATCAGCAAGCGCCTTTGCGTCGACTGCCGCCATTGCACCGTCCTGATTGAAACCGCCGGGAACTGAACCGAATTTGTACAGTCTTACAAACAGTGCGGCAAGAATTGTAACGGCAAGAGCAATGTAATAAACCTTATCGGAAATTTCTTTTTTTTGTATGGCTGTTTTCCCTGAAGAAACAGCAAGATAATTTTTGTAAAACGCAATGGCGCAGATTATTATTGCCGTCCAGAGAAAAATGTTATTCAGAATCATCATTGTTTTTATCTCCTCTTATAATCCGTCTTATTATGTAACGGGGACGATTTTTTACTTCTTCGTAAATTTTCTTTATATAAATCCCTATAATTCCGATATTTATCATGGTAACAGAACCGATTATGAGTTGCAAAATAATAACAGTAGTAAATCCGCTCTGTGCATAACCGTTAAGCTTCATATAAAACGTCTGCACAAACATAATCAGAAAAAACAGCAAAAACATCAGTCCGAAGCAGGTTGCAAAATAGAGAGGTACTGACGAATATGATGTTATAGCGTTCACAGCAAGCTTTATAAGATTTTTTGTTGACCATTTTGTAGTGCCTATGCTGCGTTCGGCAACATCAAAATAAACCTGAGTGCGACGGAAGCCTATCCATGAGGACATTCCGCGGAAAAAAGTTTCTCTTTCCGGCATTGAACGCCATGCGTCAAGCGCAAGTTTATCAAGAAGTCTGAAATCCGAAGCGTTCTGCAAATCAATACCGGAGATTTTCTTAAGTATTGTATAGAAGCTTTTTGCGCAAAATCTGTATATAGGATTTTCCTTTATACGCGCATTTTTAACACCCTCAACAACCTCGTAGCCCTCCTCAAGCCATAAACGGTACATTTCCGGAATTATTTCCGGCGGATGCTGCATATCTGAATCTATGCATATACAGCAGCCTCCCTTTACGGCGTCAAGACCGGCGCACAGCGCGCTTTCCTTTCCGAAATTACGGCTCAGCGCAATTGCTGTTATTGTATCATATTTTTTTGCAAGATCAGTCATCTCATTCCAGCTGTTGTTTGTTGAGCCGTCATCAACAAGAATAAGCTCGTAGGGGATATTTGCTTTTTCAAGAATGCCTATGGTGCGTTCTACACCTACGGCAATTTGTGTTTCATTATAAATCGGCATAACTACCGAAAGCATTTTATTCAAGGTGTTCAACTCCTGTATATAATTTTGTCGTATATAAAGTAATTCCAGACAGCAACCGCAATCTGCATAATTGGTTTTGCTATTACGAACGGTATAAGCAGATTTCTGCCCATAATGGATATGGCTTCATTGGAAATCACGGTATTAAAAGCAAGCAAAATTATCATAAGAATAAGCTGCCGCATGAAATTATCTTTAGATTTGAATGCCCATGTGCGGTTTAAAATAAAGCTGTATATAAATCCTATAACAACAGCTGCTGTATTTGCAATTTTTTCGGGTTCGATAATATAGGAACGGAATGTGACGCTGTTGTCTGTGCCGATTAACAGCAAAATCAGCTCAAAC
>JALEPO010000115.1 GCA_022768695.1 Clostridia bacterium | reverse complement strand
AAGCAATATAAACAACGCACAGTACAATAACCTTCAGGCACTTAGCAAGGTTCTTGGATGCGAAATTGAGGATTTATTGGAATAATCAATAAAGACAGCCGAGTTCGCAAAAGGTGGCTATTAGATCAATACAGGTAGAGGTATAAGAAGATGCGGAAAATGGAATTACAACAATGGGCATATTTGATTTTCTGTTGAATGAAAACAGTCTGGATATGTAGATCAACAAAGCTATGGAGAAAATGCAACAAAAGTAAACAGAAAGTAAAAGGAATATATAGAAATTTATGAATATCCGAGAGCGTATAAAGTCGCAATAACCTATACAGATGACGGATATACAGAGAAATAATAGAAGCTTGAGGAATGGATATATTATGGGGTTAAAAAATATTTCAAACAGGATATGGCATTTTATAAAAAATGAAACTGTGTTAAGTGTTGCGGTGATTCTTGCCGTTATATCGTCATTTTTTATAACACCGGATATTGAATATCTGAATTATATAGATTTCAGAACGCTTGGACTGCTGTTCTGCCTGATGACAGTAATGGCGGGACTGCAAAAAACGGGTGTGTTCGGCTTTATGGCTGAAAATCTGCTGAAAAGAATACATAGCACTAAGAGTTTAATCTTTATACTGATTATGCTGTGTTTTTTCTTTAGTATGCTTATAACCAATGATGTGGCGCTTATCACATTTGTGCCGTTCACACTTACTGTTTTGGATATGCTTGGCGGTGATGTCAAAGACAAAACGATAATCCCTGTTGTGGCAATGCAGACGGTAGCGGCAAATTTGGGCAGTATGCTGACGCCGATTGGCAATCCGCAGAATTTGTACCTGCATGGGATTTCAGGCTTGGGTGTAGGCGAATTTATGCTTTTGATGCTGCCGTATACAGTAATTTCATTTGCGCTTTTGTCTGCATGGGCATTGCTGAGAAAAGGGGAAGGCGATGTAAAAATCAGCTTTAATGAAAAGACGCGAATTAAGAAAAAAGGAAAGGTGGTTATTTACAGCACATTATTCTGCGTGTGTCTGATTACGGTTGCGCATGCGCTTGATTACAGGGTTATGCTGCTCGTTGTAATAGCGATGACAGCCGCAGCTGATTATAGAATTTTTGCAAGGGTTGATTATACGCTTCTGCTGACTTTTATCGCTTTCTTTGTTTTTATAGGCAATATGGGACGGATACCGATGTTCAGTAATTATATAAACAGGATTATTAACGGGCGTGAGTGCATAACAGGTATTCTGTCAAGCCAGCTGATAAGTAATGTTCCGGCGGCGCTGCTGCTTTCGGGATTTACTGATAATATCAGACCTCTGATTGTAGGCGTAAATATTGGAGGATTGGGGACACTTATAGCTTCAATGGCAAGCCTTATATCTTTTAAGTATATAGGTCGTGAAAATAAATCGCTACGAGGCAGGTACTTATTTTATTTTACGGTAGTGAATGTCGTTTTTCTGGCTGTTTTGTTTGCTACGTATTATGCGATATAGAGCTGTGAAATGTGCAATATACAGTAGGAAAAGATAAAAGGCGATGTTCTTTTTTTAGCTTGTTCTTTTGCATCAACTCTATGTCGTATTGGACCGCATTGGATAAAAATAATAGGATGATGACCATCTACAATACCGGTTAATGTATCTTTTCCAGCAGCCAGTAAACCAACCGGTGACCATACTTTCTTTCTGCCTCTTCTTTTTTGTGGTTCAGGTGGAGTGATATCAAATGTCAAAAACTGTTCAAGAGACTTTTTCCATTTCAGCATTAAAGCCTGAGTATGTACTAAAATCAAAGTATTTGTTTTCCTCTGACTTGCAATGTAAGAAGCAATTACTGTTTTGCCGAATGCGGTAGTTGCAGAAAGAACTCCTATATTATGATTTAAGAGCTCCGTTGCTGCAACGGCTTGCTCTTCTCTTAATTTTCCGTCAAACTCAACAGGGATACTTTCGCCTGAATTGGTTTTATCAACTATGGTAAATGAATTTATCACATCACCAAGCATAGCACATAATGCGGTTTCACATCCTCGTGGTATTCCTATTAAGTATAATATAATGATATAATATGTATCAAGATGTTTTTGTGTATTTTCCAAAAATCAGTGACAATAAAGAATAGAAGATAGATGAGGAAGATAAATAAAGTAAGAAACGCATCATTTCTGATGCGCTTTCATTATGGTTCAAAATTCATTATTATATAAAACCGACACATACAGTTACTGCTGTGTGCACAGTCGATTTACTAATATTAAAAACCTTTGCTGTTTTGCGGACAGTAGCGTTGTGTTCGATTATGTACTGTGCCAGCTCGACCGCCCTTTTTTCGATATAATCCTTCATTCTCCCACCGACCTTTCTGTACAACATATATATGAAAATATATTGTTGTTTATGCAGAGTCCATTCTTCGTTCAAAAATATATGGTGAGATGTTGTTTAATACAGTAAATATTCCTGTATGCGTGAGGTTATTATGGGACACCTGCTTTTATGGGGTAATTCGTACTTGTAGATTAACCGAAATACAGAGCATCATTTTGCATATGTTAACGGTTATCCGTTAAATACGGCTGTTTTTGTTGCGTAAACTATATTATGTCAACTAAACGTCATTTCGTCACGGGTTTATGTTGTTTCGTCCTGTTTTAGCAAATTTTGTTGTTTTTTCATTGACAAAATTTACATCAAGTATTATAATTACATGTGTATGCAGTTTTGTTAAAAATTAAGAAAAGTCGCATATAATAATTTACGGCAATCCGGATTTTTTAAAATTCGGTTATATATATACATTCAAATTTAAAGGAGGA
>JALEPO010000113.1 GCA_022768695.1 Clostridia bacterium | reverse complement strand
TCTCCCGGAGTATCGATAATTACATCAAAGCGATTAACATACTGCGTCTTGTGATAATGTATTTTTTCACCCTTCAGAGCTTGAGTCAGGGTAGTTTTTCCACATTCTGAACGTCCAACAAGTATTATTTTTTTCATGTTTTTGTTATCTCACAGACTGTAAAATTAAGCGTATTTTTGGCGTATTCTGCGATTGAGCGGATAGAAGTTTCAACATCCGCCACCATACCTGTAATAATCAGAGTACCGCTGAAGCGGTCAACGAAGCTCAAATCAACATTTGCAGTTTTAGTAGCCAAATCGGCGGCTATTATTGCGGTTTCCGCCGGACTTACTGTAAGAATACCGATAGCGCTTCTTCCGAAATCAATTTCAGGATTTAATCCCAGCTTGGTATATAAAATGGGGTCGGGACTTGCGATAACGTGAGCAAGAGTTATCTGCTTGCCCGGTACAAGCTCCTGAACTATCCGCAGTTTTTCTTTATTTGATAATTCCGTTATATCCATTTTCAATATCTCCTTTATGCAGATACGATAAGTTTTAAAATCATATAATATATTATACCATATATTTTTTCTAAATTCCAGTACCTATTTTAAAAAAATGCCCAAAATCCCAAAAATCCCAATACAAAGCTGTAGAGAATAAGCTGAACAATAAACATAAGAGTGACGCCTATTGTAAACTTTTTGTGCAGAGTTTTGTGATGAAAAACATTCATGCCGATAAGACCGCCCGCGGCGCCGCCGAAGAAGCATACCTTAAGCAGTTTTGATTCACTTATTCTTCTTTGTTTTCTTTTTGCGCTTCCCTTGTCCTTTCCGAATAATCTAAACGCCCATACATTCATAAAAATGATATATGCAGCAAGCGCTATAAATAAGGTTCTGTTAGCCTTAACGTCACCGAAAAGCTTCATAACAGTCGGAAAGTTTATTGATGAAACCCAATTAGTCAGCCATTTATAGAGCCATTCGCCAAAAATCTTAAGTCCTGCCCAAAGCTGCTGTAAAACAAAGAGCAGAGCCTGTCCTATTATATATAAAATTTCTTTTGCAGTTTCCATAATTATAACCTCTTTCCTCAATTAGATTATTCTACACCATTTTCACAATTTTTGCAAGGAATTTTTATATTCTCTATTGCTTTTTATATTTTTAAATAGTATAATCAATTAAGAAATCAAGAAAATTCGTAATAAATGATACTGAACGGAGGTCATTATGGCAGTTATAAACGCAAAGCGAAAAACAGGCAAAATCAGCAAATATATATACGGACAATTTGCAGAGCATCTTGGAAGATGTATTTATGAAGGAATTTATGTAGAGGATGACAGCATACCAAACACTAACGGTATGAGAAACGATGTTGTTGCGGCTCTCAGGGAGCTTGAAATTCCGGTACTTCGCTGGCCGGGTGGCTGCTTTGCCGACGACTATCACTGGCGCGACGGTATAGGCGATAAGGACAAGCGCCCGTATATGGTAAATACCAACTGGGGCGGAGTGGTTGAAAACAACCATTTCGGAACACATGAATTTTTTGAATTGTGCGAGCAGCTTAGCACAGAGCCTTACATCTGCGGAAATGTAGGCAGCGGCACAGTTCAGGAAATGCGTGACTGGATTGAGTATATGACGTTTGACGGCGACAGTCCGCTTGCAAATGAGCGTCGCAAAAACGGCCGTGAAAAGCCGTGGAAGCTGAAGTACTTCGGTGTAGGCAACGAAAACTGGGGCTGCGGCGGAAATATGCGTCCGGAATATTATTCTGATTTATTCAGACGCTATTCTGTATTTATCCGTAACTACGGAGATGAACCGATATATAAAATTGCGGGCGGTCCGAACGTTGACGATACAAACTGGACAGAGGTTCTTATGAAAAATATCGGCGGCGCAATGGACGCGCTTTCGCTGCATAACTACAGCTACGAGGGCGATTGGAATAACAAGGGCGATTCAGTTGTGTTTGACAAGGACGGCTGGTATACAAACATGGCAAGCGCAATGAGAATGAAACGCGTTATAAAAGCGCACAGAGCTGTTATGGATCAGTACGACCCTGATAACAAAATAGCGCTTATAGTTGATGAATGGGGAAACTGGTATAATGTCATGCCGGGTACTAATCCGGGATTTTTATATCAGCAGAATACGCTGCGTGACGCTGTGAGCGGCATGGTTATTCTGCACATATTCCACAACAACTGCGAAAGAATACATATGGCAAATATCGCACAGATGGTGAACGTGCTTCAGTCAATGGTGCTTACAGAAGGCGATAAAATGGTTCTTACGCCAACATATTATCTGTTTAAGATGATGAAGGGACATATGGACGCAGATCGTCTTGATATAGACTATGATTCAAAGGAATATGAGGTCAACGGAATATCAGTTCCAAAAATCAGTATGTCAGCCTCATCAAAGGACGATAAAATTACAGTTTCAGTGTGTAATACAAGCGTAAGCGAGGATGAGGACATAGTTCTTGATATACGCGACGCTGATATTACATCCGCATCGGCACAAATACTTACAGGTGAAATCAACGCGCATAACACATTTGAAGCGCCTGATACAATTATGCCTGAAGAGCTTGAGGTTTCGGTATCGAACGGAAAAGCTTCATTCAAGCTTCCCGCAAAGAGTATTGCGGTAATAACACTTTCATAATGGCAAAGTGTAAAAGATGCGGTCTTAAGACTGTTTTGAATGAGGAAGAAATAAATAAAATGGTGGAGCAGGTAAAATCCATTAAAGGTATAAAGCTTGCAGATGAGGACGTATACAATTCACGCATTGAAATATGCGGCGAATGTGATAAGCTTGAATACGGCTCCACCTGTATGGCATGCGGATGCGTCATGCAGGTAAGAGCAAGACTTTCCGACGGAAAATGTCCGCAGAAGAAATGGCATCACTGAATTAAGGGGATATAAAAATGATTAAAAGAAGCGATATACAAATTCGTGACCCGTTTATACTGGTTCACGATAATACATATTACCTTTACGGAACCACCGATAAAAATTGCTGGAGTGATTGCGGTACAGGTTTTGACAGCTACCGCAGTAAGGATCTTGAAAACTGGGAGGGGCCATTTGAGGCATTCCGTCCTGATAAAGATTTCTGGGCAGACAGAAATTTCTGGGCACCCGAGGTATATTTCTATAACGGCAAATTCTATATGTTTGCGTCATTTAAGGCTGAAAATGAGTACAGAGGAACACAGATACTTGTTTCCGACACACCTGACGGGAAATTTACAATTCACAGTAAAAAGCCGGTGACGCCTGCAAATATGGAGTGTCTTGACGGCACATTATACATTGACAAAAATTCAAAGCCGTGGATGATTTTCTGTCATGAGTGGACGCAGGTTATAGACGGTGAAATGTGCGCAATACGTCTTAAAGAGGATTTAACAGAATCAGTCGGTGAACCGATAAAGCTTTTCAGTGCTTCAGAAGCATCTTGGGCTGTAGGCTCACTTAATAATCATAACGGCGAGGAAAAGAGAGTTTATGTAACCGACGGTCCTTTCCCATACAGAACCTCTGACGGCAGACTGCTGCTGCTATGGTCATCAGGAAGCGAATACGGCTATGCAATAGGCATTGCTGAAAGTGATAACGGTGATATAACCGGAAGCTGGTCGCACCGAAAGGAAATGCTGTTTAAAAAAGACGGCGGACACGGAATGATATTTACGGATTTAAGCGGCAGAAAATATGTCACACTTCACTCACCGAACCGCACGCCGAACGAACGTCCATGCTTCTTCCCTGTTGAAGAAAAGGACGGAACACTTGTTTTAAAATGATTACTATTCCAAAGCTATACCGCTGTATATTTTGCGGGCGACTCAAAAAGCATGAAAATTCATATTATAATAATGAACGCATCGGACTGTGTCATGAATGTTTTTCAAAACTTGAACTTACTCCGAAGCCTTTTTCATTCGAGGGGACACGGGGCATTGATTATTTAGTGTCCCCTATATTTTATTCCGGTAA
Organism: Clostridia bacterium; assembly: GCA_022768695.1. Lineage (GTDB taxonomy): Bacteria > Bacillota > Clostridia > UBA1381 > UBA1381 > JALEPO01. The sequence continues at coordinate 6,803 of JALEPO010000113.1, read as the reverse complement.
AATCCGGAATGTAATTATCGACTACAAATTTCATGGCAACAGGGCATTTTCGGATATACTTTCATACCTTCTCTGTGATTTAACAAAGGATATGATTCATTTGTCAAAATTTGATATTGTAATTCCTGTCCCCATTTCAAAGCATCGTTATAATGAGCGCGGATATAATCAAGCGGCACTTTTGGCAAAACCATTTGCAGAATATTTTAATGTCCCCTACAGTGATGATATATTATTAAAGATTAAAGAAACAAAGCGTCAGAGCAGAATAAGCCGCGCGGAAAGATTTACAAATGTTCAGGGTGCCTTTAAAGCCTGCGAAAATTTAACTGGCAGAAAAATTCTTCTTATAGATGATATATACACAACCGGCGGTACCATGTCGGCCTGCGCGGACGCGCTTATAAGCATGGGAGCAAAGAATATAGCCGGAGTTTCGCTTACACTGACAGAGAAACGTAAAAATATTTTTAATATTATGTATTAAATCGGCAATTACGGTTAAAAATAGGTATTAGAAACGGAGGAAATTATGAAACGTATACCTATTTTTATTATAACTCTTGTGCTTTGTACCGTATTAACGGACAGCAACGCATTTGCATTGTCTAAAATAGGCTCCCGCGGTCAGGAGGTTACAAATATCCAATCCAGACTGAAATCATGGGGTTATTACAGCGGCTCTGTTGACGGAGTTTACGGTTCAAAAACAGAAACGGCGGTAAAGAGCTTCCAGCGAAAAAACGGTTTAACGCCGGACGGTGTTGCGGGGCCTGCCACACTCGCCAAAATCGGTCTGCCTGCGGGACAAAGCTCATCAAGTGTAACATCTTCCAATGATGTAACGCTTCTTGCTATGGCTATAAACGGAGAAGCGAGAGGCGAATCATATGAAGGACAAGTAGCGGTAGGAGCAGTTATTTTAAACCGCGTACGTCATTCTTCATTTCCGAATACAATTGCCGGAGTGATTTATCAAAAGGGCGCCTTTACGGCTGTAGATGACGGTCAGATAAACAAGCCGATTCAGCAATCCTGCTTCAATGCGGCAAAGGATGCGCTTAACGGCTGGGATCCAAGCGGCGGCGCAATTTATTATTATAATCCGGCTACCGCAACCAACTCATGGATTCGTTCAAGACCAATAATAAAAAGAATAGGCAAGCATGTTTTTTGCAAATAAATATAAAAAATGAGCTGTTGCGCTCAGAAGGCGCGGCAGCTCATTTTTTATATATCGTTTTATTTATTTTTTCTGTTTTGAGCCTTCGCTCTTAAATCAGTTTTTAAAATGCGTTTTCTCATTCTGAGGTGATTAGGAGTAACCTCAAGCAGCTCATCATCAGCGATAAAATCAAGACACTGTTCAAGACTAAGCTCCTTGGGCGGAACAAGTCTGAGCGCGTCATCAGAGCCTGAAGCTCTTGTGTTTGTAGCATGCTTTTTCTTGCAGACATTTACAACAATATCCTCAAGACGCGCATTTTCGCCTACAATCATACCCTCGTATACCTTTACGCCCGGTCCGATGAATAAAGTTCCCCTCTCCTGCGCGTTATAAAGTCCGTAGGTAATGGTTTCGCCGTCCTCCCATGCGATAAGTGTACCGCGGCTTCTGCCCTGGAAATCGCCCTTATACGGCTCATATTTTTCAAGAATGCTGTTTATTATTGCAGTACCCTTTGTGGCAGTCATAAGCTCGCTTCTGTAGCCTATAAGTCCGCGTGACGGAATTAAAAATTCAAGTCTTGTATAATTTTGCGCTGTAGGCGACATATTTGTCATTTCGCCCTTTCGGTTTATAACGCTGTCCATCACAACGCCTGTATATTCGTCAGGGACATCGACTGTAAGACGTTCTATCGGCTCGCATTTTATGCCGTCAATTTCCTTATAAATTACAACCGGATTTGAAACCTGAAATTCATAGCCTTCGCGGCGCATATTTTCGATCAATACCGAAAGATGAAGCTCACCTCTGCCCGAAACAATAAACGACTCCGTAGTGTCTGTTTCTTCAACACGCAGACTTACGTTTGAATCAAGCTCGCGGAATAGTCTGTCACGCAAATGACGCGATGTGACAAACTTGCCGTCCTTACCGGCAAACGGACTGTCGTTTACGCTGAAGGTCATTGAAAGAACGGGATCATCAATTTTCACAAACGGAAGCGGCTCAGGATTTTCAGGATCGCATATTGTTTCGCCAATATTTATATCCGCTATACCCGAAATTGCAACCACATCTCCGGCTCCCACTTCATCTGTAACCGCCTTGTTAAGTCCCTCAAAGGTGTAAAGCTTTGTTGCCTTTCCTCTTGTAACGCTGCCGTCAGGATGGCATATTGCAAGAGGCATATTTGTTTTGATTTTTCCGCGTTCTATTTTTCCTACGGCAATTCTTCCTGTATATTCATCGTAGTCTATATTTGAAACAAGCATTTGAAACGGTGCGTCATCCTCGCAGTCAGGGCACGGAATAGAATTAAGGATAAGCTCAAAAAGCTCTGTAAGGTCTTTGTTGGGCTGTTCGGGGTTATATTCCGCAGTTGCCCAGCCGTCACGACCTGACGCATATATTACCGGCGTATCAAGCTGTTCGTCTGTTGCGCCAAGGTCTATAAACAGCTCAAGCACCTCGTCAACTACCTCATAAGGACGCGCGTTTGGGCGGTCAACCTTGTTTACCACAATAATCGGCTGAAGGTCAAGTGCAAGCGCCTTTGAAAGAACAAAACGAGTCTGCGGCATACAGCCCTCGAATGCGTCTACAAGCAAAAGAACGCCGTCTACCATTTCCAGTCCTCGTTCAACCTCGCCGCCGAAATCAGCGTGTCCCGGAGTGTCGATAATATTTATTTTTACATCCTTATAATATAATGAAGTATTTTTTGCAAGAATTGTAATTCCGCGTTCACGTTCAAGATCGTTGGAATCCATTACACGCTCGTCCACCTGCTCGTTTTCACGGAAGGTTCCGCTCTGGGCAAGCATTGCGTCCACAAGAGTTGTCTTGCCGTGGTCAACGTGAGCGATAATTGCAATATTGCGTATATTTTCGCGATTGGTCATTTTATAGCTCCTTTCACAAATATGTCCGAAAGAATACTGCAGCAGCTTTTCAAAAAACACAACTGACTGTATAATCGTCAAGTATTCTTCAGACTTTATCTTCGTTTCTGTTATTTCTGTTTTATTTTAACCTTGAATATTATACACCACTTTTTTTGTTATTACAATATTTTTGTCAAAAAAACAGTAATATGTACAAATATCCTATTTTGTCGGAGGTATTTGAATGTTATATTAACAAAAGTCAGTAAATAAATCTGATAGTGATATGCGTTCAGTATATAAGACAAGCGATATGAGGCTGAAATTTTTATTTAAGGAATTTTTTTGTAAAAAAATAAAAACCTGCCTTGCATATAAGCGTTTTAGATGTTATAATAACAGATAATCAGTCAAGATAGGAGAAATGTATAATGAATTTCAAGGAATATGTAATAGATAAGCTTGCGGAGCTGACGGAGCTTGAAAAAGGGGTTATAGAAAATTCTGTTGAGGTTCCGCCGGAGGAGAAAATGGGTGATTTAGCATTTCCATGCTTCCCATTAGCGCGTATTATGCGTAAAGCGCCTCCGATTATCGCAGCGGAGCTTGCGGAAAAATTTAATTCGGACGAGGTGCTTGACAAGGTTGAAGCTGTCGGCGGATACCTGAATTTCTTCTTTAACCGCGCAGAATTTGAAAAAGAAACCATAGAAGCAATCAAGGCTTCAAACGGTAATTGGGGTACTTCTGATATAGGTAACGGAAAAACTGTTCTTGTTGAGTATTCTTCACCCAATATTGCAAAGCCTTTTCATATCGGTCATTTGTTTTCAACAGCAGTAGGAAATTCTCTTGCGAAAATTTACAAGCATCTTGGTTATAATGTTCAGTCGCTTAATCATCTTGGCGACTGGGGAACTCAGTTCGGCAAGCTGATTTCCGCTTATAAGCGCTGGGGTGATCCGTCGGTTATAGAAAAGGACCCGATTAAGGAATTGCTGAAAATATATGTCAAATTCCACGACGAGGCAAAGGAACATCCTGAGCTTGAAGATGAGGCGCGCGAATACTTTAAAAAGCTTGAGGACGGCGATGAAGAAACAACCAAGCTATGGTCATATTTCAGAGAGCAGAGTCTTGTTGAATTTAAGCGTGTTTATGATATGCTCGGCGTCAAGTTTGATTCATATAATGGCGAAGCTTTTTATTCGGATAAAATGCAGGAGGTTGTTGATATTCTTGATGAAAAGGGCTTGCTGACAGACAGCGAAGGCGCAAAGGTGGTTGACCTTTCAGAGTTGAATGTTCCGCCGTGTATTATTCTCAAATCAGACGGAGCAACAATTTATGCAACGCGTGATATAGCGGCTGCTTTGTATCGTCACCGCACATATAACTTTGATAAAAATATTTATGTTGTAGGAACACCGCAGGCGCTGCATTTCAAGCAGATTTTTGCTGTTATGGAAAAGGCGGGCTGGGAATGGAGCAAGAATTGTAAGCATGTTGGATTTGGTCTTGTAAAGCTTCCCGGTAAGAGTATGTCAACACGCAACGGCGATGTTGTTTTCCTTGAAGAGGTTCTTAATGAATCTATAGAAAAAACACGAGCAATTATTGAAACAAACAGTCCTGATATGGAAAATAAGGATGAAGTTGCAAAGAAAATCGGTATAGGCGCAATTTTATATACGTTCCTTAAAAATTCGCGGGAAAAGGATATTGTTTTTGCGTGGGACACAATGCTTGATTTCGAGGGTGAATCTGCACCCTACTGCCAGTATGGATATGCAAGAGGAAGAAGTATTCTTCGCCGCGCCGAGGGAATTGATTATAGTGACGCTGATTTGTCAAAGGCAACCTCAGATGAAGCTTATGCTCTTGTAAAGCAGCTTAATTCATTTGGTGATGCCGTAAAGGACGCTGCTGATAAAAATGAACCATTTTATATTAACAGATATGTTACCAACCTTACAAAGGCGTTTAACAAGTTTTATAATACCAATCCGATTATGAAGGATGATGTTGATGATGAAACAAAGAAGGCAAGATTAGCTATTGTTGACGCATCTACTCAGGTTATTAAAACTGCGCTTGGTCTTTTAGGTATTGATACAGTGGAGAGTATGTGATAAAAAATTACAATCCCCTACTCCCCAAGTTTTATTTCGAATATGCAAAATTACTTGCCTTGCGAGTAATTTACTGAAAAAAAATCCGATGAGGTTAAAGCCCATCGGATTTTTATTATTTATCTGAATCGGTTCTGTTTTTCATCGTAGCTATAGCCTATTGCTTTAAGCTTTTTTTCAAGCTCATCTTTATCAAGATTCATGTCATCACAAAGCGCGTCAAGTGAATTATAGTAATCACGCAGCTTAGTATTTATAAAGCTGAAAAGTATAATCGGATCATTGGGTATATTCATATTGTCACTGCCTTTCTATATATTATTTACTTGCCTAAGCTATATTTATTATAGCATATAATTTTAGTTTTTCTATAATTATATATGTAATTTTTGCAGTTTATTTACAATTTTAATGCATAAAAAATAAAATGAAAAGTGAGTATAAGTGAGAATAAACGAGAAAACAGAAGAAAATTAAAGCAATAAAAGAATTTTTAAAAAAGTTTCAAAAAAAGTATTGACATTTCAATAAAAGAATAGTAAAATACACCATGTTGGTTCAAAAAGAACCGTATGATAGACTAATACAGGAGGAAATAACCATGAATTCAAGCTATTTGCAGAAACCACAAGATGTTGAAAGAAAATGGTATGTTGTTGACGCAGCCGATAAGCCTTTAGGCAGAGTTGCATCAACTGTTGCAAGCATTTTAAGAGGTAAGCACTTACCTACATTTACACCAAATGTTGACTGCGGTGATCACGTTATCGTTATCAATGCAGATAAGGCAGTCCTTACTGGTAACAAGATTAATCAGAAGATTCGTTACTATCACACAGGCTGGATTGGCGGCATTAAGGAAATCCACTATGACAAGCTAATGGCAGAAGAGCCTGAAAAGGCTATGATGTACGCTGTCAAGGGTATGCTTCCTAACAATACAATCGGAAGAAAGGCTCTTACAAGACTTCGCGTATATCAGGGTACAGAACATGACCATGCAGCACAGCAGCCAATTGCTTGGACAGGCGAAATAAAGTAAGGAGGATTTAGGAAATGGCAAAAGAACAATACTACGGTACAGGTAGAAGAAAGTCTTCTGTTGCAAGAGTTCGTTTAGTTCCGGGCAACGGAAACATCACAATTAACGGCAGATCAATTGATGATTATTTTGGTCTTGATACATTGAAGCTAATCGTTCGTCAGCCTTTGGCGCTTACTAAGACAGCAGATAAGTTTGATGTTATCGCTAAGGTTGAAGGCGGCGGCTTCACAGGTCAGGCAGGCGCAATCCGTCACGGCATATCAAGAGCGCTTCTTGAAGTTGATACAGAGGCTTACAGAGCTGACCTTAAGGCAGCAGGCTTCCTTACAAGAGACTCAAGAATGAAGGAAAGAAAGAAGTACGGTCTCAAAGCCGCTCGTCGTGCTCCTCAGTTCTCAAAGAGATAAATTCTCGTATGCAATCCCCGAAAAACCGCGCAATTATGCGGTTTTAGGGGTTTTTTAATACCTTGATTTTTCTGCCCTGTTTGACGAAATTTGATAGAATTTAACCTAATTTATTCCAATTTATAGGGGTTAAAAAAGGGTGAAAATGCGTTTTAAAACTCAAAA
>JALEPO010000070.1 GCA_022768695.1 Clostridia bacterium | reverse complement strand
TGGCGGAGAAGGAGGGATTTGAACCCTCGCGCCAGTTTCCCGACCTACACCCTTAGCAGGGGCGCCTCTTCGGCCTCTTGAGTACTTCTCCATAAAGAAAAACGCATACAGTAAGTATTAATTGCTGCCGTTTTAATTAGCAATCAGCTTTGTATGCAAGCACAAATATTAAACATTAATGGAGGAGAGAGCGGGATTCGAACCCGCGGACGGCGGAACCGTCACTGGTTTTCAAGACCAGCTCTTTCAACCACTCAGACATCTCTCCATATTGAAGCGGCAATCTAACGATTGCCGCCATGTGGTGCAGATGAAGGGACTTGAACCCCCACGTCGGTGACACTAGATCCTAAGTCTAGCGCGTCTGCCAATTCCGCCACATCTGCAAACAACATAATTATTATAGCAGACAATTTTCGATTTGTCAACACTTTTTTTAAAATTTTTCAAAAAAAAATTTTAATACCTAAAATATGGCTTAATCACTTGCTTTTCTCTATATATCAATTAACTCCATGTCCAAATTTAATCATGTTACTGCCAAATTTTTCTTTTAGTTTATCCATTGTTTTTTCCAAATGCTCTCTCTTCTCCCGTTCTTCATTATCAGTGTCAAAAAATGAAATCTGCTCGTTAATCTCACTTTCAGGAATGATATTCGCTCCCGTAACCGTAAGCATACGGATAGGATTTTTTATATTCCACGAACTGTCTATGATCTCCATAGCGGCATCAGATATTTCTTTGGCAAGATATGTCGGTTTATCCAGCCTTTTTTGACGCGAAATAGTATGAAACTGCGGATTTTTTATCTGAACCTGAACGGTCGTACATTTCACTTTTTTTCTGCGCATACGATATGCAATGTTCTCCGCAAGTATACTAACCTCATGAGAAATTTCACTTCTATCCGAAATATCCTTGTCAAAGGTCATCCCCTTCCCTACAGAATGCACCTCTTCCCTCTCATAAACAGACTTTACAGGCGAATCGTCTAATCCGTTGGCATAAATATAGAGCATTGCTCCTGCCCTTCCCAAACGCTTCTCCAACAGCTTCTTATCTGCCGCCGCAAGCTCGCCTATAGTATGTATACCCATATGCAGCAGGTTCGATTCGGTTGTTTTTCCCACATACAGTAATTCCTTTACCGGCATCGGAAATATCATTTCCTTCCAATTTTCTCGTGAAAATACAGTTGTAGCATCGGGTTTTTTGTAGTCGCTTCCGAGCTTTGCAAAAATCTTATTGAACGATACACCGACTGAAATTGTCAATCCGGTTTCTTCTTTGACTTTTTTCCTAAGCTCATTAGCTATAGTTTCACCATTCCCGAACAGTCTTTTACTGCCCGTAACATCCAGCCATGATTCATCAATTCCGAACGGTTCTACAAAATCAGTATATCTTTTATATATATCATTAACACGTTTTGAATATTCTTTGTAAATATCATGATGCGGCGGTACTATTACAAGATCGGGACATTTACGCTTCGCCTGCCATATAGTTTCAGCAGTTTTGATATTATAAGGCTTTGCCAATTCATTTTTTGCCAGAATTATACCATGTCTGCTCTTGGGATCTCCTCCCACAGCCATAGGCACATTCCTTAATTCAGGATTTAACACACATTCCACAGAAGCAAAAAATCCGTTGCAGTCGCAATGTAAAATAGTTCTGTCCATAATCTCACCCGTCTTATACAAGCATATCACAAATTAATTGTACCTATAATCACTACAAAATCATAACAAAAGTTCCCGCAGTTATTAAAACAGTGCCTATAAGTGATTTAACAGTAAATTTTTCATGTAAAAACACAAATGCAAGTATCAGCGTAATAACTATACTGCATTTATCAACAGCAACCACCCTTGACGCATCTCCCAACTGAAGAGCCTTATAGTAACACAACCAAGAAGCGCCTGTAGCCAATCCCGACAAAATAAGAAATATCCAGCTTTTTTTACCGATTGAAAACACTCCTCCTTGAGTACCTGTTAGAAAAACCATTCCCCAAGCCATCGCTAATACAATCACCGTGCGTATCGCCGTTGCAAGATTGGAATTAACACCGTCAATACCAATCTTAGCCAATATCGAAGTAAGAGCAGCAAAAACTGCGGACAGCAGCGCAAGTATAAACCACATAATACAACCTCCTCACACATTTACATTAGTTTAATTATACCACCATAACAAAAATAAGGCAATAAAATCCGACAAAAAAATAAGGAGTTGTGCACACAACTCCCGTGTACACAACTCACATGCGATTTTTAGTGTCAATAAATTAGCCAATTTTAGCCGGATTAACCTTTATACCAGGTCCCATTGTTGAAGCAACAACAACGCTTCTCAAATACTGTCCCTTTGCAGCTGACGGCTTAGCCTTAACAATAGCACCTAAAAGTGCATTGAAGTTTTCCTGAAGCTTCTCAGCTCCGAATGAAGCCTTACCAATTGGGCAGTGGATGATATTTGTCTTATCAAGACGATACTCAATCTTACCTGCCTTAATTTCATTAACTGCCTTAGTAACATCCATAGTAACTGTACCAGCCTTTGGTGACGGCATCAAGCCCTTAGGACCCAAAACCTTACCCAAACGACCAACAACACCCATCATATCCGGAGTTGCAACTACTACGTCAAAATCAAACCAGTTCTCACCCTGAATCTTCTGAACCATGTCCATATCGCCAACATAGTCAGCGCCGGCCTCCTTAGCCTCATCAGCCTTAGGTCCCTTAGCAAAAACAAGAACCTTAGCTGTTTTACCTGTACCGTGTGGAAGCACGATAGCACCTCTGACCTGCTGGTCAGCGTGTCTTGAGTCAACGCCCAGCTTAATGTGAGCTTCTACTGTTTCGTCAAACTTAGCAGTAGCTGTCTTTGTAACAAGACTCATAGCTTCTGCAACTTCATACTGCTTTGTCTTATCAACAAGCTTAACGCTATCCTGATATTTCTTTCCTCTAAACATTTATTATCCTCCTTCGTGGTCAATCGAGAAAAATCTCTCCCACCAATTTTAACAATTAGTCACCAATTAGTACGCCCATACTTCTGCAAGTACCGGCAATCATGCTCATAGCGGCTTCAACGCTTGCCGCGTTCAAGTCAGGCATTTTCTGCTCAGCGATAGCCTGTAAATCTGCCTTTGAGATTGTTGCTACCTTAGTCTTGTTAGGAACGCCTGATCCGCTCTGGATCTTACAAGCCTTCTTAATTAAAACCGCAGCCGGCGGTGTCTTTGTTACGAAAGAGAATGATCTGTCCGCATATACTGTGATAACAACCGGGATAATCAGACCTGCGTCCTTCGCTGTCTTTTCGTTAAATTCCTTTGTAAACTGCATAATGTTTACACCGTGCTGACCTAAAGCAGGGCCAACCGGTGGAGCCGGAGTTGCTTTGCCGGCAGGAATCTGTAATTTAATATAACCTGCAACCTTTTGTGCCATAATGGCCACCTCCTTGAAAATTTACACGGAAAAATTCCGCTTTGTGGTAATTGCGAGCTTTTGAAGCTCTCCCACTGTTACCAGAGGGATAATACAAGCCTTCAGCATAACACAATCAGCCAAAAGCTTATCGGCTACTTTGTAACCGTATATATAAACAATTATGTTTATACGCAAAATAAATCAATTTGCAAAACCTGATGTTTATTAATCAACACTCTTAACCTGTGTATAATCAATTTCAACAGGGGTTTCGCGTCCAAACATCGAAACGGCAACATTAACTTGTCTTGTTTCATTATCAATGTTTGTAATCTTACCTGAAAAGCCCTCCATAGGACCTGACTTGATTTCAACCAAATCTCCGATTGAGAACTGAATTTCTGCCATGCGTATCTTTTCAACACCCATTTTTTCAACTTCCTCATCAGAAAGAGGAACAGGCTTTGAACCGGGACCTACGAAGCCCGTAACACCTCTGGTATTACGAACAACAAACCAGCTTTCATCAGTCATAACCATTTTTACAACCACATAACCGGGGAAAATCTTGCGCTGAACAATCTTTTCCACATCGCCCTTTTTCTCTACTACGTCCTCTACCGGAACCTTTACATCGGGAATCAAGTCCTGAATACCGCGGTTTTCAACAGACTTTTCAATATTGGCTTTAACCTTATTTTCATAACCTGAATATGTGTGAACCACATACCATTTTGCTTCCTCGGCCATAACCATTCTCCTTCCCTAACAACTTATTACAATATGTTTGTCAGTACCTGGAATAGTTTTGCAAAAGCAACATCCAACACACTTAGGATAACAGTAATAATTGCAATAAATACAATTATAATGCCTGTGTTGTGTATAAGCTGTTCCTTTGTCGGCCATGTAACCTTTTTAAGCTCCGCTTTGCATTCCTTAAAGAACTTTTTAACCCTTGCACCGAAGCTCTGCTTCTTTGTTAAATTTGTATCAGCCATTTCTACACATCCTTACTATCTTTAAACTATTTGGTTTCCTTATGAAGAGTGTGCTTTCTGCAGAACTTACAGTATTTGTTCATTTCCAATCTGTCCGGATCGTTCTTCTTGTTTTTCATTGTGTTGTAATTTCTCTGCTTGCACTCTGAACATGCCAATGTAATCTTTACTCTCATTTTTTACACCTCCGATTTTCATATACCGCTCTTATCTTTTAGCATACAAAAAAAAAGAGCTTTTTCTAAGCAACACCATTGTAACATAAGCGGGGGGGCTTGTCAATACTTTTTTTAATAAATTTATCTTAAAGAGGAGAATTTTACAATTTTCTCCTCTTTAAGATAACAAAATCAATAATTTCTCGGTGATATAACAGCCGGAGTCGCTGTCGGAACGGCCTCCATAATGCCGTCAGGCACGGAATACGGCTCCGGAGCGATTGTAGGACGAAGCTCAAGCTCACCGCCTAAACGCGCAATTTCTTCGTTAAGCCTTTCAATTTCCTCATTAAGCTGATCTATCTGAAGTCTTAACTGCGTATTTTCCGTTATGGCTGACGATATATACTGACGCTCCGCCGGATTTGCCCCGACCGTAAATCCAATAATCGCCAGTACGACAACAACAGCAGCCGCTATGCATATTAATATAATTAGAAGCTTCTTGCCTTTTTTATTTTGTTTTCCGTTTAAATTACCGTATATCTGCTGCGACATATTAATAACCATAGCCTTTCCGCCCGCAAATAGTAATAAAAATTCCGACTCCTTAACCGCGGGCTTGATAAGGTGTCAAATAACTGTTAATCTCCGTTTGCGCTTTCTCATTAAGAAAAAAACGTACGGTCAATTAAATCTGTTAGTGTGTTTTTTTACACTAACGCTCCTTATATTAGTCTTAATTACAATTCTACCACACTTTTTACAGAAAATAAATATAAATATTTCTGTTTTACGGTTTTTTTTGTAATTTTTTCTATCGCCTCTGCATACAGCTCAAGCTGCAAACGATATTTGTTCACTATATCGTCAACCGAGCTTACCTTATCGGTTTTATAATCGAGCAGAACAATTCCGCCGTCCTCTTCAAAAAAGCAGTCTATAACGCCCTGCAATATCATAGTTTCATTATCATATGAATTGTCAAGCGTACAATCAAACAGCTTTGCCGGAATTTCTATCTGAAACGGCTGCTCACGATAAACTCCGTCCGAATTTAACATTCTTTTCCCCAGCTCCGATTCAAAAAATTCCGCGCAATGCTCCGCCATATTTTCCGTAACCGCATCGGCGTCAATTTGTCCTGAGTCTATAATTCTTGCAATTTCCGAATTTATAAATTCACGAATATCCTCCGCATTTTTAATCCCCTCAAGATTTATGTATGCCATAAGCTGATGATGCGCTGTACCTATTTCATTCCCCTGCGCATTTTTACGCATAAACTTAGGCTGCTTTACCATTACAGAAAAATCAAATTCATTCGGTTTCGCTTCCATATCGGCATTGTCCTCTTCATAGCTTTCCATCTGCTTTAATGCGGAAACTGATGTTTTTGACGGAATTGCTCCGCTCTTAGGATATTTGTATGAAAAATCCAATATTTTTCCGACAGCATTTACAAGCTCGTCAGTAAGCGCTTCTTCATTTATTTCTTCCTCCGCGGCTTTTTCTGCCGCTTTTGAAAGAGAGGCTACATTCGCTTCAACGTATTTCCAATTATCACACCGCATTGCCGCCGGACAAATCCAATCGGCATAGCTTGAAGCCGAAGCGGCATTTTTAATATCCATAACACCGTCAATATCAAGCAGATTTCTCCACTTATGAACCTCCGAAAGACGTTTTTCTTCAGAGGAATACTTTCTTACCGCCGTTACAATAAGCTTTTCCTTCGGTCTTGTCATTGCAACATACAGCAAACGCATTGTTTCGGAAAGCTCCTCCCTTGTATTCGCCTTAGCGACAAGATTTTTCATCATGGTGTCCTTGTAATAGCTTTTTTGCGCGTCGGCATACTGCAAGCCAAATCCAAGCTCCTTATGGAGTATAACACGGCTTTCGGTATTCGGCTTGCCTTTTATTTTTTTGCCCATGCCGGCAAGAAATACAACCGGAAACTCAAGTCCCTTACTTTTATGTATAGTCATTATACGCACAACGTCATGATTTTCACCGATAAGCTTTGCACCGCTCAAATCATCGCGTCTGTTCCGAAGCTTTTCGATATACCGCAGAAAATTGAACAGACCTCTGAAGCCGGACTGCTCATATTTCTTTGCGCGTTCGTAGAGCAATTTAAGATTTGCCTGTGCTTCCTCGCCGCCTTCAAGCGCGCCCATGAAATCATAAAAGCCGGTTTCTGAATAAATCGACCATATAAGATTAGCCACAGTTTTTTGCTTTGCATATTCGCGCCATCGTCTTAGTGAATCAATAAAGCTCATACATTTTTCACAGAGAACCGCATCATCGCCGTTTTTGCCATAATCGCACACAGCCCAGTAAAAATACTCCGAATTTGGGTTAAATAACCTGATCTTACCCAGCTCATTATCCGAAAATCCGCCTATCGGAGAACGCATGACTGCCACAAGCGGAATATCCTGCAAATGATTATTAATAATAGAAATTAAGGTTAAAATCAAACGTATTTCACGTCTGTCAAAATAATCCTCAATTTCAACATACGCAGCAATACCCCTGCTCGATAATGCCTGCATATATGTGTCGCTCACATAACGCACTGATTTTGCAAGAATAGTAATATCTCTGCACTGTATATTTCTGTAACGCTTTAAAGCCTTGTCATACACCTGATAACCGTTTTCAAGCATTTCTTTTATGCGGTCGGCTATGTATGCCGCCTCTGTTCTGTCAGAAACGCTTCCGCCGCTGTCAGGTAATTCAAGCTCCTCCGTATCATCATCGGAAATAACAGAAATGCAGTGCATTTCAGAAATATTATCCGATATGGGTTCTGGATAACATTCTCTTTCCTCATCACGAACTATCAGCTCATCGCCTTTATATACAACATCACCTACAACATCTGACATGACGCTCGAAAACACATCATTTACACTTTTCAAAATCTCCTGACGGCTTCTGAAATTCTGAGAAAGCACAATGCAGCTGTCCTCGGTTTCATCCTTTATATAGCTTTTGCTTTTGTCCTTGAATATAGTAGGATCTCCTCCCCTAAAATAGTAAATGCTCTGCTTTAAATCTCCCACCATAAAAATATTTCTGTTGTCGTTTGAAATTTTCTTAAATATCGCATCCTGCAATCCGTTTGTGTCCTGATATTCGTCTATAAGAATTTCATCATACCTGTCACGGTATTCGCTGCGAATATTCTCGTTTTCGCAAAACAGCCTGTATGCAAGATGCTCTATATCATGAAATTCCTTTATGCAACGGCTTTCCTTTTTTGCAATATATGTTTTGTCAAATTCCTTTACAAGCCAGACTATTTCCTGTATTGTTCTGCAAAGCTCTGCGCTGTGTACATTTGCATTAAAGTCCTCGGCGCTTTCGCTCATTATCGCTTTATATTCGGTACGAAATCCCTTTTTTATCTCATTTCTTTTCTCACAGAAATATTTCCATATTTCATCGGAAACAAGCTTCTTTTTCGGTATTCTTCCGGGGGTTACACTGTCTATCGCTGTGCTTTTATAAATAAAATTCTCATAAAACTCATATGCGCTGTCCCAATCCGCAACATTTTCAGCCATATCGGCGGCGGCTATACATTTGCATATACCTTTCCACAGATTTCCCCAACACTCATTCATGTAATCATTTTCTTCGGATATTATATATAAATCCTCGCCTGTTTCCTCTTCATCGAAAAATTCCAAGGCGGTGCCAATCATTTTCTCCGCAAATTTACGGAAGCGCTTGCCGTAATCAGTGCCTATTTTATTGCAGCCGCGCTTTATCACATATTCCCGCGCCCATTCGCTGTGACTCATATCCTCAACATACATCGCCGCTTTTTCATCAAGCCACTCAAGCGGCTCTGCAAAGGATAAAATGAATTTATAGATATTAAAAACAAGACTTTTTAATCTCCTGTCATCACGATTTGAAGCATACATATCTATCAGCCGAAAAAATCTTTCATCATTTTCCACATATAAACGGTTGAATAATTCCTCTATCGCATCGTCCATCATAAGCTCCGCTTCAGCAGGGTCTGCTATAAAGAAATTCGGGTCGATACCCAGCACATGGAAATTATTTCTTATTGTCCTAAGACAGAAGGCGTCAATAGTTGTAATATCGGCGCCGCCGGAAAGCCTGAGTTGATTTTGTATTCTTTCCTCCTCGGCATAGCTCTGTGATTCCTCAAGCGCCTTTTGCAGACGTATAATAATCTTTTCCTTCATTTCAGATGCTGCCGCTTCAGTGAAAGTAACCACAAGCAGCCTGTCAATATCTGTTTTTCCGCTGAGGATTTTTGTTATTATTCTTTCTACAAGCACTGCCGTTTTTCCCGAGCCGGCCGCCGCGCTTACAAGTATATTGCCCTCACCTATAGGCGCACTTATTGCGTTTTCCTGCGCGCTTGTCCAAATTGCCATTATTCTCTCCCTCCCTTCTCATACATCAGCTCCCATATTTCGTCCTTTTTTCCCTGACGGCTGCGTTCACTTCGCTTATCACGGTCAAATGCGCATACATTTATATATTCGCAATACTGACAGGTATCAAGCCCCTTGTAAGGGAGCAATTCTATTTTTCCGGACGCTATTTCAGCATCCATTCCTATAATATTTTCCTTTACATATGCCATAAGCCCTTCTATTTCCGCTCTTGTTCTTATTGAATCGGTATCCTTGATATTTCCTTCACCATCAAGAGAAATGTCCAAAAACGCACTTTCACTGCCGTTTTCAAGATTGCTGTCCATATCATAAATAACACGGTTATCTCCGGCATTGCTGATAAACGTAATACCGTCCAGCTTTCTTGATTTAATATTTTTCTCATCCGCCTTTTCCGCACCGTCACCGGATTTCAGCTTTTGAAAATCATCACGGACTTTATTATAATAAATCCCCGTCACAGCCGCTTTTTTATTAAATTCCTCGCTTATAATCTCACGCGCCGCAAGCGCATAGATAACCGGCTGCATATCAATACGGTTGAATACATCCACTACATCAAAGGAATTTCTTCCTGTTTTGTAATCTATTATACGAACCTTTACATCTTGGCCTGTTTCATTATAAACATCAACACGGTCAATATCTCCCTTAACGGCAATATTATCGGTCAGATTAATTTCAAAATGACGTTCAAGTCCGTCCTCAGTATATTGCCCGTTCTTAAAGCTCATATGCACAATTTTTGCGGCATGACGTATCGTTTTACCCATTCTGCCGAAAATATTTGCGGTTTTTTCCTTGTCGCGGCTGTTTGATAAAAGCATATTGCTTTTGGTTTTTTCTATTATTTCATCAAGAATTTCTTCACGGGCAGGAGAATCCCCCTCCTCGTTCACTTCACGCAGCCTTCTCCAGCAATCAAGCTTTTCCGAAGCGTTTTCCGCTCCCTCCTCAACCTTCATGCAAAATTCTCTTATAACCGCATGGGCATATGTTCCGACATCTGCCGGAGTTATATCCCATTCCTCACGCTCATAAGCTTTTATTCCATAATGCATAAAATACTTAAACGGACATTTTGCATATGCATTTAAACGACTTGCGCTATACGCTCCCTTATCCTTATACAATTCGTACGCAATCTCACCTTCAAGCTTTATATCACGCGCCGAAAACCTTTCGGCACTGTCAAGCATTGCCAGCATATTATCCCATTCGCCGCTCTTTTCATACCACTTATATGCCGCCTCCCATACAGGATTGGACTTACCCTTAAATGATTTATTTATAAGCATTTTATGAATTGTTGCTTTTGGTGATGATATATACGCTCTGTCGTCATTGCCGGATATGTTGTTTTTCGCCTTAAGCTCCGGAAATTTTCTGCGTATATCTATTATCATTCTTGATGCCCTTAACGCTCTGCCTCCTGAATTTTGCAGCGGATAGCTTAAAAACAGCTTTTCCTTAACGGCGCACATTGCTTTATACACCTTAAAATACTGCTTTTCCATTTTCTTTTTTGTATCGGGAGCAATAGTTACCGCGCATTTTTCCTCAAGTGTGTTTCTGTCATTATTTGACAAAAAGCCCTCCGAAGCAAATTCATCAGGGAAAGTCCCTCCGACCGCTCCCATCACAAACATCGCACGGACATTCGACTGACTGCTTCTTTCAACAGTTCCGACATACACCTGATCTATTCCCGACGGAATAGTTCTTATTTCGGATTTTGACAAGCCGGTACGGATATATTCGCAAAATTCCTGACGATTCATTTTTTCCTCACCGACCGTTACAACAGTCTGATTTAGCACATCAAGGAGCAAATTCCATATCTGTGTAAACTGCTCCGCTTCGTTTACCATACCGTTTCTTCTGAAGCGGTTAATTTCCGACTTCAGTCCCTCGTACAGCCTTATATCCTCAAAATATTCAAACAAAGCCTCGGCGTGTCTGCGTGCTGCACGTCTGTTAGAGGTTTTCTCCTTAAAAAGCTTAATCGGTGATATTATCTCCTGTCTGAGCCGTTCTATAAACTCGTCTGTGTTGTCATCACCTTCTCCGAACGCCGTGGAAATAATATTCTCGCTTTTATTCCACGCTTCCTCGCCAAGCCACCTGCTCTGACCTCTTATACCGCATCTTATTACAAAATTTTCCAGTCTGTCAATCTCATTCTGATTTACAGCCTTAAATTTTCCGTCCTGCTCTCTGTATATAAAGCCCGCCCTTAAATACGCAAACACAGCTTCATAGCTCCAATCCTCGTCAAAAATGTCAAACAGCGATAAAACCTGCATTGCAATCGGATGATCGGAAAGAGTTATTGTACTGTCTGTAAAATATGGTATTTCATATTCCTCAAAAACAGTCTTTATAAGATGCTGATACTCCTCAGCATTACCGCAAAGCACCGCAATATCACAAAAACGCATTCCCTCCTCACGGATTAAATCCGTAATGCGGCAAGCCGCCTGCTCTACCTCGCTGTACGCATCACGAGCCTCAAAAAGAAAAATGTTTTCAGGTGTTTTGTCATATACCGCCCGATTGTTATTCCAATTTTCAAAAAGAAACTTAAGCTCACGGTTATTTTTCAAATGATTAAGAGCGCCGTCAAGGCTTATTATCTCGCCGCATCCATATTCATAGCCCAAAAGCTCGGCACGCTGCATCGTATTTTCAAGCTGAGCATATATGCCGGTGTCTTTTTCCGGATAAGTAACGCACAGCGTCACATTGACGCAGCTACGCAGCAGCGCTTCAATAACCCGCACCTGATGCGGCATAAATTCATCAAATTTATCAAACCAGATATATGTATTTTTATCAAACTTATCGCTTCCGGCTATAAAATCGGCAAGACGCTTGACATCGTCTTCACTGTCAGTATATCCTGAATTTAATACAAATTCGTTGTATATCCCGTAAATATTACCCAGCGCAGTAACTTTATTTCTGAGCGTTTCGTTATTCTCTATGCCTGACGCACTTCCAAGAAGTATTTCAGGTGTTACTGAATAACGCTTCATTTCACTTATAAGCGAATCCATTACATCCAAAAAACCCGGTTTCTTCATTGCTGATATAATTCCGGCGTCAGTTATATCTGTATTTTGACAATATTCATTTACCGCCTTGTATATAAGCATTTGCTTTCCCGCCGGTGTAAGATATTTAAGCTCAGCCGCTGTAAGGTAATTGATAGCCATTTTCCTAAGAGTCAGCACCTCAATATTGTTAAGTCCGGTACCACCGAAATCTTTAACAAATATTTTCTCCGTTTCATAAGAATAATGGTTCGGAACTATCATAATACACCTGCTGTCAGGATATTTTTCGTGTATATTTTCTATTTCATGCAAACAAAGCTCGGATTTTCCAGAGCCTATCGCGCCTCGTATAATTCTCAAACCCATAAAATTCACCCGCTTAAATCATAGTATATACAGTATATCATAAACACAGTCCAAAAAAAAGTACTAAAATCAGGATTGTAAAATAAAAAAGAGCCGGCACCTTTAGGTGCCACAGCCCTTTGTAAATTATTTCTTTGCCTTGTTAATAATAAATATACCAAACGATACAAGCACAAGCGCAATTATGCCCTGCACTCCAAACGCCTGATTTTTCTCGCCAAGAAATATAGCGGAAAGAATAACTCCGAATATTGGATTTGTAAATCCAAACACAGTAACCTTAGCGACAGGATTGTATTTAAGCAGTATTCCCCATACTGTATATGCGACCGATGAAATCATCGCAAGATATACAAGCAGCATTGTTGAGCTTAGCGTAAAGCCCGAAATTCTACCGCCTGCGATAAGTCCGGCTATAGTCATTACCAAGCCGCCGAGAAAGAACTGATAACCGCTCAGCACAACAGGATTTTCGTTCTGCGAATATTTCTTTATCATACCTGACGAAAGCGCATATGCCGCAGCGGAAATAAGTATCGCACCCTCACCCGCAAATGACATACTCATGTCGATACCGTTGCCTGTAAGATTGATTATTACAATACCGGCAAAGCCCGCTATACAGCCAAGCAGCTTAATCCACGTCATTTTTTCATATTTGAAAATAAATACGGCAAACAATATCGCAAGGAACACATTAGAACCATTTATAATCGCCGCTTTAACACCTGTCGTATTTGCGTGACCTATGTAAAAAAACACATACTGCAAAATCGTCTGTACCATCGCCAGCTTTGCAATTGGAAAAAGCGACTTTTTCTTCGGTACAAGCGCTTTTTTACTTATAAGGCTGCCGAACAGTATCGTGAGTATACCTGCAAGCACAAAGCGCATTCCGGCAAAAAGAATCTGCGAAGCTGTGTCGCCGGACGCAATACTAAAAACCTCATACCCTATTTTTATGGATGGTGTCGCGCTGCCCCAAAGAATACAGCATAAAATCGCCAGTGCGCACACCACCGGTGTTTTCGTAAGTGTTTTATTATTCATTCGTATGACCTCCAAGTTTAAAATATCTTTCTTAGTATAACACAAATGTTAGTTTTATGCAACAAAAAAATATTTACGGGTATGCTGCCATACCCGTAAATAATACTCTGATTTTATCTCAGCTGTGCTCCAAGCTGTCCTTCAAGATTTCTTACAGCCTTGTCAAATACCTTTTGAACTTCTTCACCTGTAAGACTTCTGTCCGCGGCACGATATACCGCGCTGTAGGCAACGCTCTTCTTGCCTTCAGGAATCTGCGTGCCCTCGTAAACATCAAACAGTGTAATGCTTTCAAGCATTTTGCCTGACGCTTTTCTGATTGTTTCTTCAATATCTGCAACAGGTATTCTCTTATCAACAAGCATTGCAATATCACGAGTTACAGCAGGATATTTAGGAAGCTCACTGAACTTGATGTCTGACTTCATATTAAGGAATATATTTTCAAAATCAAGCTCGCCGATATAAACAGGAGTTTCAATTCCGTACTTTCTGCCCACAGCAGGGTGGATTTCACCTATAATACCAAGCGTCTTGCCGCCCGCGCTGATTTTTGCGCAGCGTCCCGGATGGAATGTCGGATTATCAGTAACAGCCGTATATTTAACCTTTGTTACGTTAAGCGCGGCGAACATTGCCTCACAGATACCCTTTATGTCGTAGAAATCAACATTGTCACCATACATACCCATCGTTACCTTTACAGGCTCATCAGGCAGCTTGCCCTCCTCTGTCGGAATGAACACCTTGCCTATCTCAAACAGCTTTGCAGATGCGTTTCTGTAATTGTAGTTTCTCGCAAGAATATCAAGCATACTTGCGATTGTGGTTGTACGCATTACAGACGTGTCCTCGCCGAGCGGATTTGTAATCTTTACGGTGTTTCTCAAATTGCTGTCCGCAGGAATATTCAGCTTGTCAAATACCGACGGACTTGTGAATGTATATGTGTAAATTTCATACATACCCTGAGCCGTAAGAATTTCATTAATTCTGTCCTGCGCCTGCTGACGGTCTGTTTTCTTGCCGCAGGTTGCCTCGCCCGAAAGCAGTGTGACAGGGATTTTGTCATAACCGTAAAATCTTGCCACTTCTTCGGCTATATCAGCCTCGCCCTCAAGATCCGGTCTGAAGGACGGCGGTGTAACCGTCATATTTTCAAGGTCTGTCTTTATTTCAAGCGCGTCAAAAATCTTAACTATATCCTCTGTGGAAATATCTGTGCCCAGGAACGCGTTTATTTTATCCGGTCGGAACGGAAGTGTTTTCATATCCGTCACGTTGCCCATAACATCGATCATTCCGCCCACATTTTCGCCGCAGCCAAGCTGCTCCACAAGCTGACAGGCTCTTTCAACTGCCGGAACAGTATTGTTGTAGTCAAGTCCCTTTTCATATCTTGATGATGCTTCTGTTCTAAGTCCCACTCTCTGCGCCGTAAGTCTTACTGACGCGCCGTCAAATGTGGCACTTTCAAACACAACCGTTGTTGTGTCGTCCTTAACCTCACTGTTGAAGCCGCCCATCACACCGGCGATTGCAACGGCTCTCTTGCCGTCTGCGATTACAAGGTCGTTTGATGTAAGCGTTCTGTCCTGCTCATCAAGTGTCTTTATAACCTCGCCGTCAGCAGCGCGTCTTACGACTATTTTGTTATCTTCAAGGTCGCGCAAATCAAACGCGTGCATCGGCTGACCGTATTCAAGCAATACATAGTTTGTAATATCTACAATATTATTTATAGGTCTTACACCGCAAGCGGTAAGTCTTTGCTGCATCCA
>JALEPO010000041.1 GCA_022768695.1 Clostridia bacterium | reverse complement strand
TTCAACTGCCACTCAATCTTCTTCATAGGCAGAAACCTCGACTATGCTGTGTCGCTTGAGGGCTCGCTTAAATTAAAGGAAATTTCTTACATTCACAGTGAGGCATATGCCGCAGGTGAATTAAAGCACGGTACAATCTCGCTTATCGAGGACGGCACGCTTGTTGTTGCGCTTGCGACAGGTCAGGAGCTGTTCGATAAGACAGTTTCAAACGTAAAAGAGGTCAAGGCGCGCGGTGCGGTTGTAATGGGCGTTACAACAGAAAAGCACGAGCATATGGAGGACGTTGCGGACTACATTGTAAAAATTCCGT
The DNA here is from genome assembly GCA_022768695.1 of Clostridia bacterium. Classification (GTDB taxonomy): domain Bacteria; phylum Bacillota; class Clostridia; order UBA1381; family UBA1381; genus JALEPO01. Next base: position 18,289 of record JALEPO010000041.1, on the reverse strand, counting down.
CAACCCACGAAATGTTATTGCCGTCGCTTACGGTTATTCCCTTGCAGTTATTCGGATATTATGTTGCATCGCTTAAGGGCTGCGACATCGACAAGCCGCGTAACCTTGCAAAATCAGTTACAGTTGAATAATTTTTATATGGTATATCCTGACTCGGATATACCATATTTTTTTATAAACAAAAAGGTGTAACGTCTTAATCCCTTATAAGACCTTACACCGTTTGTTGTTTGCACTATTTATAATATGATTTATGCTGATTGATTTAGTTTTTCGATTAATCTGTCAACCTTTTCACTTGTTAATCTTGATAATGCTATTGAAATATCTGCCTTGTTTCTGACAGTTTCAATATCCAATTTGTCAAAGCGTTCAGCATTGAGTTGATGTCCTTCGCCTAATGCCTGAATAGCTTTATTAATTGAATCTTCAACAGTCAAAGATTTTAACTTAATTTGATATTCAAGATCGTCAAACTTGTTTTTAAGGTTGTTAACTTCATTTTCAAGATTACCAAGTCTTGAATTCATACTATCAATTTTTGATAAAATTAAGTCAAGTTTTTTCACTGTCTGTCATATTATACACCACCTTTATTGTGATATTTGACATTGTTTAATTGTTATTATTGATTGAATTATATCACATACCGCTTAAAAATCAAGGTGTACAGTCATTATTTTTTACATCAGTATTCCAAACGACAACCGCTTCTTTATAATCAATATTTATTATGGATATATCCTATTTTTCCCTTTAGAAGAATTATGTAATTTTTTGAATAATACGCAGGAAAAGAAATCATAATAAGTTCATAGCAAATAATTTTATTATGTAATATACAGGAGGAATTTATTATGAAAGCCACAGGGATAGTAAGACGAATAGATGATTTGGGCAGAGTTGTTATTCCCAAGGAAATACGCCGCACAATGCGTATCCGTGAGGGAGATCCGCTTGAAATCTATACCGAAAAGGATGGAGAGGTAATATTCAAAAAATACTCACCTATCGGTGAGCTTGGCGATTTTGCGGCAAATTACGTTGAAACACTCGCAAAGGCAAGCGGACACGGCGCGTGTATAACAGACCGCGATAACGTCATAGCCGTTTCGGGACTGCCTAAGAAGGAGCTTATTGAAAAGCCTGTCAGCTCTGAACTTGAAAACGTTATGAACGAAAAGCTTGTGGTAAGCTACAAGGACGGCAATCCTGTTTCAATCGCGGACGGCGTAGACAAGTACAACGCCGGCGTTGTTGTTCCGATAGTTTCAGAGGGTGATACAATCGGTTCTGTACTTTTCATCATGAAGGACGGCGAAAAGCCTTCCGAGGTTGAAGAAAAGCTTGCAGAATCCGCTGCCGGTTTCCTCGGAAAACACATGGAGGGCTGAATATGAAAAACAGGCTGAAATCCATCAGCCTGTTTTTTTATCATGATCTTCTTCTCTTATCGTATTTCTTTCTGTTCTTATATCGTTCACGTTCTTCAAATCGTCTATGCTGTTCCGTTTTCCTGTGACGCTTAGCCTTATATCTTTCTTCCGGCTTCTTTTTTCTGTTCAGAAGCTTTGAAATAAAGCCGATCTCCGGAAGCCTGCCTATTTTATTCAGATAATACAATGCCGCAAACGCTCCAAGCGCTATAACAGCTATTATTACAGCAACTATTACAGGTGCCGCGCTGCCTGATGTTTTCTTTTCCGACGCACCGGAACTGTTAATCTCCGGCGGATCAGTCGGCTGCATAGGTCCCGGCATTTCCACAGGTCCTACAAGCGCAGAACGCTTAGCCGGTTTCGGAGTTGCAGACGGCTTTGGCGTTGTTTTGGAATCCGTCCCTGCTTCAGACCTCGGGGTTGTCGTCTTGGTAGGCTGCATTGTCTTTGCAGGATTCTTTGTTGTTGACGGCTTTGCGGTTGGCTTTGTAGTCGTTTTATTAACTGATGCAGGCTTTTGGGTTGCCTTTGATGACGATGAACTTCCCGCTGTAGTTGACGAAGTATTTGAAGCAGGCTTCTGTGTTGCAGGGGCTTCAAACGTAATTACATCATTTACAGCAAAATTGAAAAACGTAGACTTGCCCTGCACCTTTCTTAAGTGGCTCGTAAGTGCGCACAGCGCATACGATGTCGCTTCTCCGTCAGACTTATTTCCGCCGGAAGCAAAACCGCCGTCCTTTTCCTGATATGACATCAATCCGTCAAAGGCTGTGCCCTTTCTCGCAGTGAAACGGTCATCTTCATTACAGTCTATTCCCATTGTGTCAAGCGCTATAACAGTCATCGCAGTTGATTTTAAATCGCCCCAGTCACCGTCCTTTGTCTGGTTCTCTGACAAGTAATTAAGCGCGCTGTCCACTGCATCACGCGGACTCAAGTCCAATGTATAGCCTGTCTGATTCTGCGTTATTGTATACGCGCCGCTTGTTTCATAATACGGCGCAAGAGCCGTTATGGCAACTGCTGTGGAATAGGTGTCCCCGTCAAAGCTGCCATCTGTATTCTGATGTGACAGCATTCCCGCAATTATACTGTTCCTGTCTTTTATCGCCCAGTCAGGCGTCTGATAGCTGTTTGAATCAAGGGTTATAAGCGCCCATGAATATCCGTCCACACCATCTTTATCAATCGGTGCCGCTGCATCTCTGTAATATGTGCTGTCTGCAACCAAGTCCCTGCCGCCGACATTCTGTGCATCGCCGCCTGCACACATCGCAGCAAGCGCCGTACGCTGCATATCAGAAGCATTATGCTCGCTGCCGTATCCTGCCGCAATGCCGTCAAGTCCTGACAAATATGCCGCATAGTCATAATTTTTGCCCATACGCTTGAGCGCCATAATATACAAATTGGAGCTGTTTGTTCCTATGCTGTAAAACGGGCTGTCATTCTCATCCTTCCACTCTATTGCGTCATTTACAGCGTCTTTCAAATCACTTTCTTTATATTCTGCGTTTACGCACAGCGTTGGCACTGCCAAAGCCGCGGCGCATAAGAACGCTATGATTTTCTTCTTCATTATTTAAACCCCTTCTGACGTTAAATACTTTATATCAATTTATCATTATACCACACATGATACTGTTTTTTCAACCGTTATTAGTAACAAATTTTTATTTTATTGATTGTAATTAAGAAAGAAAATGTTTATTTTGTCGTTAATTTAAACTAAAATATCTGTTATTTTATTGGTTTTTTGCCATTGTTGATGTATAATTATAATGAGGATTTTATTAGAAAGTGAGGCTATTTATGAAAAAATATGTAAGTGCAATTCTAACTGCGGCAATGGTTTCTGCCATGGTTACATTGCCCGTTAATGCGGCTGACACCGATAAGGCTACCGAAACCATAAGCTACAGTTATTCCTACGGCGACGCAAAAACATACACCCGAGAGATGGAAAAGCTTAACAGAGGTCTTGTTGCCATCAGAACCACTGACGGTGTATATTTAAGCTGGCGCTTGCTTGACAGCGAGGACGCACGCTTCGGAAGTGCGGACAGTAATGTGTCCTTCAATGTTTATCGCGGCAACGAAAAAATTGCCGAAGTTTCAAACAAGACAAATTATACCGACACCACTGCCGGCACAAGCTACTCTGTTGCGCCTGTGATTAACGGCATTGAGGGTGACAAATGCAATGCGGTACAAGCTATAGATAATAACTATTTTGAAATTCCGCTCACAAAGCCGGCAGATGAAACAATATATGACACTTCCGGAAACGTTTCGGCTATATATCCTTTCTTTCCGGCGGACTGCTCAGCAGGCGATCTTGACGGTGACGGTGAATATGAAATAATCGTAAAATGGACATCATCTGAGCGTGATGTTGGTTCTCCCGGTGATGCTCCCGTATATTCGGGAACGGTCCATCTTGCCGCTTATAAGTTAGACGGTACAAAAATGTGGCAGAACGACATAGAGCTTGGAACGAATGTATTTTCAAGTGCGCACACCGTTCAGTTTACAGTATATGACTTTGATGGTGACGGCAAGGCGGAAATGATGTGTCAGACCTCTCTCGGCTCAAAGGACGCATCGGGCAATTACGTTTCCAAAGCCGCAGACCCCGATACTGACATATATGCTATAACAGACGAGGATAATGCAACTACCGATTACAGAAACGGCTGGGTAATAAATACAGGCAGAGAATTTCTTACCGTATTTAACGGAGAAACAGGCGTGGCAATAGATACAATAGACCTGCCCACCTCCCGCGGCACTGACCTCGGAGTTGATTACGGTGACGATTCCGGTAACCGTTCAAACCGTTTTCTTTCAAATGTCGCATATCTTGACGGTGAAAAGCCGTATGCCGTATTTATGCGCGGATATTATTTCGGCAGAAACGGCAGACAGCGTACAAGCATTGCGGGTATAAGCTTTGACGGTGAAAGACTTTCACCCGATTACCGTTTCGATACTCAATCAGGTCAGCCCGGATATTATGAAGGTGCTTATCAGTATGTCGGACAGGGCAATCACAACTGTACTGTCGCGGACGTTGATAATGACGGCAAGGACGAGTTTATCACAGGTGCGCTTTGTATGGAGGTCAATGACGAAAATCAATTCCGCCCGAAATGGTGTACATATCTTCAGCACGGTGACGCTCTGCATATCGGCGACTATGACCCTACTCATAAAGGTCTTGAGTTTTTCACAGTCCATGAGGACAGCGGCACAAACTCCTTAAGTGGAACAGATATTACTATGGACTTTGGTATGTCGGTAATTGACGCGGCAACAGGCGAGATACTGTTCCATGAAAATAATGATAACGATACGGGCAGAGGTATGATGGCAAATGTTGGCGCAGGAGGATATTATCAGATGTCTTCGCATGCTAAAAGCTCCAATCCTCCTGCCGGTGCCATAAAATTTGATGCAGGTCCCTACAAAGCGATGGGAAACGGTGTTTTTACATTCGATAATTCGGTTAATCTTTCTCAGAACTTCCGTATTTTCTGGGACGGAGATTTGTATGACAATCTTCTTGACGGAACAAGCGTAACAGACTGGAACGGACGCAAGCTTTCTGAAATCTTCAATGCAGGCAGCTATGACTGTGTGCAGATTAACGGCACAAAAGCAAATCCTGCATTGCAGGCAGACCTGTTCGGTGACTGGCGTGAGGAGCTTGTTTATCCGACAACAGACGGAAATGCCTTAAGAGTATTCACAACCACTACTCCGACCAAATATAAAATAAAAACACTTATGCACGACCCTGTATATCGCAGCGGCATTGCGGCAGAGCAGACTGCATATAATCAGCCTCCCCATGTGGGATTTTATATGGGTCAGGAAATGTTTGACCCGGATGTTGAAAGAATAGAAATTACTTCACAGCCCGCAAAAACAATTTACACGCTTGGCGAACCTCTTGATACAACCGGACTTACAGTAAGGGCTTACTATATTGACGACTCTTCCAATGATATAACTTCGTTTGCTATATCGGGTTATGACCCAAACAAATCCGGCACCCAAGCCGTAACTATTACATACATGGGAAAGACAGCCGAATTTACCGTAACGGTAAAAGAAGTAACACGCATAGAAATTACTTCACCGCCGTCAAATACATCTCTTTCACTGGGACAGACATTGAACACATCAGGTCTTGTTGTAACGGCATATTATAATGACGGTTCATCTCAGGAAATTACAAACTATACAATTTCCGGATATGATCCTAAGACTCTCGGCAATCAGACTATAACGGTAGAATTTATGAAAAAAACAGCTGCGTTCACTGTAACAGTTAATCCGGCAAGTATTTCCTCGATAAATGGTACTTATGAAACGAGTTCGACAACAAGCGTTATGTCTGAAATACCTATTAGCAGCTATGACGGTACTTTCATTCTTGAGCATACGGTTAAAATAAACTCAATGCCGGCTAACGGCAGCCAAGATAAAAACAGCACTGACGGCTTCCTTATAAAGTTTATGCCGCGAAAAGAAGGTACAAAAAACGGAGTCGGAGCCGGATGGTATATGACAGCATCAGGAACAAATAAAGCAAATATACTCTGGAAAGCAGACGGACGTACTGCGACAAGTGTTACTTCAACACCTATAACTATTGGTCAGGAATATACTTTTAAATATACCTTTGCAGATGTTGGCACAGGCAACGGTGCAAGAGTTTCTCTTGAAATTTTTGATTCAAGTGGAAATTCCATGGGCAGCGCAAGCGGTCTTAGCCTTAGAAATATGACATCAAGCGCTATTCATGTGGAGCTGCCTATGACATATATTTCGCTTTATAATCAGGCAAAATCTAATTCAATTGCAAGCGTAACCATAGATAACGCAAGAATCTACAGCAACAGCAGCATTGTGAGCGTAAGCGGTAAAAATATAACTCTTAATCTTAAAACGCTTTCATATACAAAGCTTTATGCCGCAAAGTACGACAACGGCACACTGACTGACTTACAGGAAGTAACGCTTACACAAACAGGCGAAAATATCAATGTGACTGCAAATTTTGAACCTGACAAGGTATTTCTGTGGACAACAGATATGTATCCTATAAATATGTGGGAAAAAGGAAATTAAAATAATTGAAAAATGACTGTACCAAAAAACGGTACAGTCATTTTTTATATCTGTTTTTAGATTAGTACATTCCGCCCATACTTGGATCCATAGCCGGAGCTGCCGGAGCCGGCTCAGGCTTATCCGCAACAAGGCTCTCTGTTGTAAGTACCATTGATGCTACAGACGCTGCATTCTGCAATGCGCTTCTTGTAACCTTTACCGGGTCAACAATACCTGATGCAATCATGTCAACATATTCCTCGGTAAGAGCATTATAGCCCTTGCCTGTTTCGCAGTTCTTAACCTTATCAACGATTACCGAACCTTCAAGACCTGCATTCTTTGCAATCTGCCATGCCGGCTCCTCAAGAGCCTTTAATACTATCTGAACGCCTGTCTTTTCATCGCCCTCTGTTGTGTCAAGCAATTCTGCAACAGTAGGAATAACGTCTATATAGCTTGTTCCGCCGCCCGCAACGATACCTTCCTCAACTGCTGCCTTTGTAGCTGCAAGAGCGTCCTCAATTCTCAGCTTCATTTCCTTCATTTCTGTTTCTGTAGCCGCGCCGACCTTAATTACAGCAACACCGCCGGCAAGCTTTGCAAGTCTTTCCTGAAGCTTTTCCTTATCAAATTCAGATGTTGTGTTTTCGATTGAGTTCTTGATAACCTTAACTCTGTCTTCAATTGCTTCCTTGCTTCCTGCGCCGTCAACAATAATGGTAAGCTCCTTCTGAATCTTAACCTGTCTTGCGCGTCCAAGCTGACTAATCTGAGTATCCTTTAATTCAAGACCAAGCTCCTCGCTGATTACCTGACCGCCTGTGAGAATTGCAATATCCTGAAGCATTTCTTTTCTTCTGTCACCAAATCCCGGAGCCTTTACCGGAACACATACAAATGTACCGCGAAGCTTGTTTACAATAAGTGTTGACAGCGCCTCGCCCTCAACGTCCTCTGCAATTATCACCATTTTCTTGCCTGCCTGAACAACCTGTTCAAGAAGAGGAAGAATTTCCTGTATGTTTGAAATTTTCTTATCTGTAATCAGAATATAAGCGTCATCCAAAACAGCTTCCATCTTATCTGTATCTGTTACCATGTACGGTGTGATATAGCCGCGGTCAAACTGCATACCTTCAACAATTTCCGAATATGTTTCAGCAGTCTTTGACTCCTCAACTGTGATTACGCCGTCAGAAGTAACCTTTTCCATTGCCTCCGCAATAAGCTCGCCAACCTCTTCATTAGCTGCTGAAACTGCCGCAACTCTTGCTATATCTTCCTTTCCCGAAACCTGCTTTGCAGTGCTTATAAGCTTTTCAACAGCAGCGTCAACAGCCTTTTGTATACCCTTTCTTACAATCATAGGATTAGCCCCTGCCGCAACATTTTTCAAGCCCTCGCGTACAAGCGCCTGCGCAAGCAATGTAGCGGTTGTTGTACCGTCACCGGCAACATCATTTGTTTTTGTTGCAACCTCTTTAACAAGCTGAGCGCCCATATTTTCAAAAGCATCCTCAAGCTCTATTTCCTTTGCAATGGTAACACCGTCATTTGTAATAAGCGGAGCACCAAATTTCTTATCAAGAACAACATTTCTGCCCTTTGGGCCCAATGTAATTTTTACTGTATCCGCAAGCTGATTAATACCGCTTTCAAGAGCGTGTCTTGCGTCCTGTCCGTATTTAATTTCCTTTGCCATAATTTTTTCTAACCTCCTGATTTTGATTTTTCTTTCAATTGTCCAAATCCGCCGACTATACAATTTATTAAAAAACTGCGCTTTCTGCGTTTAACGAAGCTTGAAGTATGTTAATACGTCATTGCCACGTTTGTCTTGACAAATTTAGAAAAGCTGTTTTTACTCTACCTTTGCAAGAATATCCGACTGACGAAGAATTGTATATTCCTCACCTTCAAGCTTAACCTCAGTTCCTGCATACTTTGAAATAAGTACCTTATCGCCGACGGAAACCTCCATCTTTATTTCCTTTCCGTCAACAACACCGCCCGGACCTACTGCAACAATTTCAGCCACCTGAGGCTTCTCCTGTGCCTTTGAAGTAAGGATAATACCACTTTTTGTAGTTTCCTCCGCTTCAAGCATTTTAATTACTACTCTGTCTGCTAATGGTTTAATAGTCACTTATATTACCTCCTAATAGATTTTTTACAGTTTTATATTGTTAGCACTCGACCTTCTTGAGTGCTAACAAGACTATTATGTTCCTTTTCGTATAAATAATCAAACGTCAGTTTATGCACATTTTACCATATTATCTCTTATTTTCTTCTATTTTCTTAATAATGCTCTGTTTTTCTTTAATTAATCTGTTTTTACAAAATGTTCATAATTAGGAAACAAAATTTTCAAACAATTCCTGCGCTTCTGCTAAATTATCTGTTGTTATGCCGTTTTTAAGCATTTCAATATCCTCCCGCGGAAAAATATTCGCACTTATCTTTTCACTTCCGAGTAAGATTTTCTCTCCGCCATTTACACTGTACAAATTCAGGACATCATTTTCCATTAAAACCATATATACTGTCACCTCTTCCTTTTCATCCATCTTTACAGCATTCACTACAGCTTCCGATACAGGCTCATACGTTGCCACCGCAACATCAGCAGGTTCAATTTTATAATTTCCGAACGCATAGCCGCACATAAAAAATACCGCTATAAGTAATACATATGAGGCGATTATTAAGCTATTCTTAATTATATTCATATCTTTTCCTCCAAACACAGAAAACCACAAATTGCCGGTCATCTTTCTTTTTAATAATTTTTACCATTATTTTAATTTTATATACATAATAATATCAATAGTCCTAAATAACAATAAACAATTTCACCGAAGTCAGACAGTCCCCGAAAATTTTTCTCAAGCGAGCTTTGTCCGGACTACTAAATCTATTAATATGAATTTTCACGTTACATTTTATTTTAAAATAGTATTGCAAACTTATTAAAATTGAGGTATAATATAATTGTATATCTTTCTTTAGATGTAAGGAGGAATCAATTTTGGCAAATAATAACAAAAATAACAAAAGACGTTCAAAAAATTCTGGAAACGATGAGTTTAATTGGGAGGAATATGACATTTTAACCTCAACCGCCTCATCCTCGGCAGCATCACGCAAGCGTATCCTCGATGATGATACACGCACTTATTCAAGAAGCTCCGCTTCATCCGCGCAATCACAGCACAACAGCAGTTCTGCGCCTCCAACAAGACGGCGCCGTCCTCAGTCGGGCGCAAAAAAGCGAAAAAAGAAGCAGCTTACAGAAAATCAGATACGCTTCAGAAAAAGATTACGTCTTACACTTTTTGCAGCATTGTTCATATGCATAGTTATTGTTTCAGGTATAACTGTGGGAATGTATGCAGCTGTAAAAAAAGAAATTCAGGAAATGAATATACGCAATCTTGCGCATAATACCGCGTCTTTCATATATTATACCGACAAATACGGTCAGACTCAGGAGCTTGACCAGATTGCCTCTGAATCAAGCCGTATATGGGTTGATTCAACGCAAATATCACAATACATGAAGGATGCGATTGTTTCCATAGAAGACGAGCGTTTTTATAAGCATCACGGTGTTGATATAAAACGTACAGTCGGCGCCACAGCAAAGTATGCGCTTGCCAAGGTCGGCATCGGCAGCGCAGATTACGGCGGCAGTACCATTACTCAGCAGGTTATCAAAAATATAACAAAAGAAAACGAAAAAACTTCGTCACGAAAAATCAAGGAAATTATGCGAGCAATCGCACTCGAAAAAGAGCTTACAAAAGATGAAATACTTAATATGTATCTCAACATTGTATTTTTCGGAAACAACTGCAATGGTGTAGAATCTGCTGCAAATACCTACTTTAACAAAAATGCCTCAGAGCTTACGCTTACCGAGGCTGCTTCAATTGCGGGCATTACTCAGTACCCTTCCGAGTATGAGCCTATAAACCATCCCGAAAATAATGTTGAAAAACGAAACAGAGTTCTCGGTAAAATGTATGAGCTTGGCAAAATCAGCGAGTCTGATTATCAGGTTGCTGTAACAAGCGAGCTTGTTCTTGATACATCATACAGACAGAAGCAGGCTAAGGTTACATCATATTTTGTCGATCAGATTGTAAACGATGTAATATCAGACCTACAGTCGCAAAAGGGTTATTCAGAAGATTTTGCTACACAGCAGGTATATAACGGCGGACTTAAAATTTATGCTACCATAGATACAGGCATTCAGGAAATAATGGAAAATACTTTTGAAAATTCCGATTATGCAGGAGGAAAGTCACAGGCGGCAATGGTTGTCATTGACCCATACACCGGTCAGATTAAAGGACTTATAGGCGGTCTTGGCACAAAGACAGATATACGCGGCTGGAACCGTGCCACTCAGGCAAAGCGTCAGCCGGGCTCATCCATCAAACCGCTTTCTGTTTACGCTCCCGCACTTGATAAAGGAAAAATCACTGAAAGCACTGTCATTACTGACGAAGAAATAGAAATAGGCAACGATAAATGGAAACCGAAAAATTCATATAACGACTTTTATGGTGATATGTCTGTAAAAGAAGCGGTTGCGCGTTCAGCAAACATTCCGGCTGTAAAGGTTCTCGATGAGCTTGGCGTTTCTACTTCATACGGATACCTTCAAAATCAGTTCCACCTTTCAACCTTGGATGAAGGTGATAAAAACTACAGTTCACTTGCGCTCGGCGGTTTAACAAACGGTGTGACTGTACGGGATATGGCAGGCGCTTATTCAGTTTTTGCAAATAACGGACAATATATAACACCGCACACCTATACTCAGGTGGTAGATTCCACAGGTACTGTAGTTTTGGAAAACCGCGAAACAGGTACACAGTCAATCAGTGCCGCGGCAGCATTTATAACCTCAGATTTACTTTACGGTGTTGTAAACAGCAGTCTTGGTACAGGTAAGCGCGCTCTGCTTGACAGCGGAATGCCTACCTACGGCAAAACAGGTACGACTGATGATGACTGCGATAAATGGTTTGTCGGATATACTCCTTATTATGTTGGCGCAGTATGGTTTGGATTTGATAATCCGGCTTCGCTTTCGGCTCACGGTATTTCCGGAAATCCATCTGTATATCTTTGGAATTCAGTTATGGAAAAAATCCATAGCGGACTAAGCAAAAAAGAATTTGCAAAGCCTATAAACGTTGTCGAGGCGAATGTATGTATACATTCCGGAATGCTTGCAACAGCCACATGTGAGTCCACTACATCATATTTTGTAGATGGTACTCAGCCCAAAGCTCCGTGTAATTATTCGCATGCGTCAGGCTCAGTAAAAAGCACTCCTTCCTCTTCACCGTCTGCATCAAGCCTTCCTACACCGACAGCTGTAACAGTTTCAACCGCATCACCCCAAGCTGTTCAGACATCCAAACCATCATCGCAATCCGGTACAAACAGCTCAAACATCGGAAACACCGGTATAGGCTCCGGAACAAATTCCGGTTCGTCAAATTCATCAAGCGGTAACGTTTCAAATGGATCGGGCAATTCATCAAGCGGTAATGTTTCGAATGGATCGGGCAATTCATCACAAAGCGGCACATCTGGAAATCACGGCAGTTCATCCGGAGATATAGGAAATTCAGATTCATCGTATAATTCCGATGCTGACAGCTCGGGTTCAATATCATCAGATACTGACAGCAACTCGTCAGCCGGCGGAGATTTATCTGATACCTCTGATGAAATATCTGTTGGTACAGAAGAATAATTTAAAATCCCAATACGAAAAATCGGAGATTTATAAGGAAGTATTTTCCGCAGGATTAGAGATAGTCCTGCGGATTTTCCTTTTTATCGGGAATAAGCTCCCTTTGCGGTGTAAATTTTTAAATCCATCCACTCATTCTATATATTTTTCAGCAACGCAAAAGCTCCTATTTCTGTTAATCATATTACCATTCAATACCTAAAAACTATTTTCTTATCTCGGTATACGCCTGTTATATCAATAATTTTAACATAAGAAAAGCACCATAACTTCAATACTCTTCGTATCAAAATTATAGTGCTTTTGTATATCTACATTCGATTTTTAATATATTTAACCAAATTATTTTAATCAGCCGTTAATTTTCTTCAGGAATTTTTCATGCGCTGCCTTTAGCTCCTCAGCCTTTTCTTCAGGAGCAGTCGGGTTACAATGTGCCCATGCACCTGTTTCCGATGAAGCGTTAAACTTAACCTTATCCGCGCTTCTCATCGGAGGATAGAATGCGATATGGAAATGATAATAATCAGATACATCCTCACCATTTACAGGATTTTGGTACATACACATCATATATGGGAAATTATAATCAAACAGACTGTCAAGTGTTCCTGTTGTTTCCTTAAGAATTTTTGCAAGATTTGTCTTTTCACCGTCTGTCATCTGTGACAAATTCTGTATATGGCGCTTTGCAGCTATGTACATACCATACGGATACTCACAGAAGAACGGTAAAAACGCGATAAAATCTTCATTTTCAATAATAATTCTCTTTTCTGCCTTAACCTCGTCTTCAAGCATATCACATATCAGACAATTACCCGTTTCCTCAAAGTGCTCCTTACATGAAGCCATCTCTAACTCAAGCTTCTTCGGAACAACCGAATAACCGTAAATCTGACCGTGAGGATGAGGCATTGTAACACCTACAACATCGCCGCGGTTTTCAAATATAAATACATACTTGATTTTTTCATCCTTGCTGATTTCAACAAAACGCTCCGTCCACAAATCAACAAGCTCTCTGATATGCTCTACCGGAAGCTCAGGCAATGTTACAGTATGCTCCGGCGAGTACAAAATAACCTCACACTTGCCGTATGAAGGCTTTGTCTTGTAAATTCTTGTTTCAACATCATCAGGCTCCGGCGGATTCTGTGAAAGTGCCGGGAAGTCATTGTCGTATTTATATACCGTAAAATGATCAGGCACCTTTCCCGAGCCGGGACAGAACGGACACCAGTCTTTAGGCATCTGCGGTCTGTTTTGACGATGTGAAGCAATCATAACCCAGTCTTTTATCAACGGATTCCAACGTAATTCTGCCATATTAATATCCTCCTAAACTTTCAATACTAATAAATATTTTACACCTATTTAATTGGTATGTCAAGCTAATAATCAGGCAAGTTCCAACGTAAAGGTAAATTTTGTATACTTTGCTTTGCTACCCTCCTTGGTGTCTACGCTCTCTACCCAGATACTTTGCTTATGCAAAGTAAGAATATTCTTAACAAACGATAATCCCAAGCCTGCGCCGGATTTATTTTTCCCGCTTGTACGGGATTTATCGGTTTTATAAAATCTGTTAAATATATTGCTTAAATCCGCGCCGTCAATACCGTCTCCGAAATTGCCGACACAAATATGAGCGCGTCCGTCTTCTACCCACGTCTTTATACCGATTGTGGTATTGAGATAACTAAACTTTATCGCATTATCCATAAGATTTATAACAACACGCTTAATAGCGTCCTGATCTGCAAGCACATCAAGAGTATCCTTTGAAAAATCCACATTCAGGTCAAGATTACGCTCCGTAATCCTGCTTTCAAGACCAATTATGCAAACTCTTATCAATTCATTTATGTCAAAGCTTTTAATGTCGAGCTTATACTCGCTTGAGGACATTTTAGACATCTCAAGCAAATCATTCACAAGTCTTGTAAGACGTTTTGTTTCATCAAGAACTATCCTGAGATAATCCTCACGTTTTTCCTCCGGTATCGTTCCGTCAAGTATTCCTTCAATAAAGCCGGAAATACTCGTCATAGGTGTGCGAAGCTCATGCGAAACATCGGAAACAAAGCTCTGACGCTGATTTTCCAAGTCCTCAATAGAAGCCGCCATAAAATTAAAGCTTGATGCAAGCTGACCTGTTTCGTCATTGCTTGTTATTTTTACACGCTCCGAGAAATTACCGGCGGCAATATCCTGCGCCGCGCGGTTTATATCTCCTATAGGCTTGGAAATCCGCCTTGACTGAAGATATACAAGCACAAATGCCGCACATATCGAAAACAAGGATGAAAACATAAATAAAAACACAAGCTCCATCGTTGTACGCTTGATATTGGGCAAACGAGTATTAAAAAACATCGCTCCCACGACAGTGCCCTGATATCTTACAGGAAGTCCGATAGTCAGCACACGCTTGGGATATGCGCCGTTGAAGGTAGTTTTTTTTACCACCTGTCCTCCGTTTATAATATCTGCCAGCGCCTCCTCAGGAACAGTGCTAATATCACAGGTGCTGGCGGTAAGCTCGCCGTTTTTGTTTACAACAACTATATCAGCATCTATAAACTCACCCCATGAGTTAAGCGTCTGACGATACGCTTGCTTGAAACGCATATCCGTATTTTCTATCTGCATCGCAGCTGACCAATGCTCCACTGTATCACTTATTGACACGACAGATTCAATCTGCTTTCTTGTTGTGTAGTTATTCGCAAAAATACTCACAGAAACTCCCACCGATAAAAATACCAGCAGCAAAATCATGGCATATGTCCAAAAAAGCCTTTGAAATATACTCTTGAACATTATCTTACCTCAAATTTATATCCAACTCCCCAGACAGTTTTAAGCTGCCAGTTTGCTTCCACACCCTCAAGCTTTTCCCTAAGACGCTTGATATGTACATCAACCGTTCTTGAATCGCCAAAATAGTCAAATCCCCACACTTCCTCAAGCAGCTGTTCACGCGTAAAAACTCTGTTTGGATTTGACGCAAGAAAATACAGCAGTTCAAGCTCTTTAGGAGGAATTTCAACAATTTCACCATTTATTTTCATTTCATAGTTCGAAAGATTTACCATTAAACCCGGGAAAACAATTTCCTTTTCTGCCGTAGTTTCTTTGGTTTCGCTTCTTCTTAAAACAGCCTTTACGCGCGCGATAAGCTCCTTTGTTTCAAACGGCTTAACCATGTAATCATCAGCGCCCAGCTCCAAGCCAAGCACCTTGTCAAATGTTTCGCCCTTTGCGGTAAGCATAATTATTGGAATATTGCTTACACGGCGTATTTCACGGCATACCTGCCAACCGTCCATTTCAGGCATCATAACGTCAAGAATTACAATCGACGGCGCTTCCGATTTGAAAAGCTCTACCGCCTTCACTCCATTGTTAGCCGTTACGGCTGTAAATCCCTCTTTTTCCATGTACATCCGTATTAAATCTACTATATTGTCATCATCATCAACTATTAAAACCTTATTATTGGACATTTTTATCACCAATCCTTTCATTCCTGCTGTTAAAATATATAATAAGTATAACACATAAACAAAAAATAATAAAGAGTATTGCGAAAATCTTTTAAATGTTATATAATAAATTCATAAAAATTTTACAAATTTGTGTCTGCACAGCTAAAACAGACACATGAAAGGACGAAAAACATAATGAAACTTGGAATAGTAGGCTTACCTAACGTAGGTAAATCAACACTCTTTAACGCAATAACACAGGCCGGAGCAGAATCGGCAAATTATCCCTTCTGCACAATTGAACCGAATGTCGGAATAGTTGATGTTCCTGATGAAAGACTGGACAAGCTTGCCGAAATGTACAACCCTAAAAAGATTACTCACGCATATATTGAATTTGTTGATATAGCCGGTCTTGTAAAGGGTGCCTCAAAGGGTGAGGGACTTGGAAATAAATTTCTTTCACACATCCGCGAGGTTGACGCAATCGTTCACGTTGTACGATGCTTTGAGGATCCCAATATTACGCACGTCGATGGCTCTATCGATCCTATACGCGATATTGAAACAATCAGTTTAGAGCTTATTTTCTCGGATATAGAAATGATTGAAAGAAGAATAGACCGTACAAAAAAAGCAATGAAGGGTGACAAATCACTTGCATCTGAGCTGGCATTGCTTGAACGTGTAAAGGCTGCTCTTGAAGAAGGTATGCCTGCAAGAAGCATAGATTATACAGATGACGAAGCGGCTATCATGAAGGAAATAGCGCTTATTTCAATGAAACCTGTTATTTATGCGGCAAATGTTGCCGAGGATGATTTTTCAAAGGGAATTGAAAATAACGAATATGTAAACCGCGTTAAGGAGCTTGCCAACAAGGAAGGCTCACAGGTTATGCCTGTTTCCGCTAAAATTGAAGAAGAAATCGCACAGCTTGACGGTGACGAAAAGGCAATGTTCCTTGAGGAGCTTAACATGAGCGAATCCGGACTTGACAGACTTATCAAAGCAAGCTACACATTGCTTGGTCTTATAAGCTATCTTACAGCGGGTGAGCCGGAGGTAAGAGCATGGACTATTACAAAAGGTACAAAAGCGCCTCAGGCGGCAGGTAAAATTCATACCGATTTTGAACGCGGTTTTATCCGCGCAGAGGTTGTTCACTATGACGACCTTATGGAATGCGGAAGCATGACCGCCGCAAAGGAAAAAGGTCTTGTACGCAGCGAGGGCAAGGAATACGTCATGAAGGACGGCGATATTGTGCTGTTCAGATTTAATGTGTGATGGAGGAATGATATAATGAATAACCTTATAAGCATTATAGTTCCGTGCTATAATGAAGAGGCTGCCATCCCCTACTTTTATGACGCAATTACACAGCAGTCGGAATTGATGCGTGAAAAATTCGGTGTTGAATTTGAATATCTTTTCATTAATGACGGCTCACGCGATAAAACACTTGACATTCTCAAGAAATACGCTGAGCTTGATTTGCGTGTAAAATATATTTCTTTTTCAAGAAACTTCGGTAAGGAAGCGGCAATGTATGCGGGGCTGAAAAATGCCGAAGGCAGCTATGTCGCAATTATGGATGTAGATTTGCAGGATCCTCCGCATATGCTTACGGAAATGTACGAGAGCATTGTAAATGATGGATATGACTGTGTTTCGACGCGCCGTACCACACGCAAGGGCGAACCGCCTATCCGTTCATTTTTTGCCCGATGCTTCTATAAGCTTATAAATAAAATTTCCAAAACAGAAATTGTTGACGGAGCAAGAGATTATCGTCTTATGACGCGCAAGATGGTTGACGCAATTCTTGATATGGGCGAATATAACCGTTTTTCAAAGGGTATTTTCGGCTGGGTAGGCTTCAACACAAAGTGGCTTGAATATGAAAATATGGAGCGCGTTGCGGGAGAAACAAAATGGTCATTTTGGAAGCTGTTTCTGTATTCGCTTGACGGAATTATGGCATTTTCAACAGCACCCCTTGCGATAGCTTCAATTATAGGATTTTTATTCTGCATTATAGCATTTATTATGATATTTGTTATTATAGCAAAAACGCTTATATTGGGCGATCCGGTTGCGGGCTACCCTTCTCTTGTATGCATAATATTCCTTGTCGCCGGAGTCCAGACCTTCTGCATAGGAATTTTGGGACAGTATCTTTCCAAAACATATCTGGAAACAAAAAAACGTCCGATTTATATTATTAAAGAAAGTAATAAGGGAGAGAAAGACTAATGATAATATCCGTTTTATCAAGCATAATCGTATGGGGAATTATCGCGGTTATTGCATTAAGAGTAATCAATTTTTCCGGAATCAGTATTTCATCCGGCAGATCATATAAGTTTCTTACGGCTGACCTGTGTATTTCACATCAGTCCGAAACAGCGTATAAGGCTTTAAATATATTTCTGACTGCCTTT
>JALEPO010000034.1 GCA_022768695.1 Clostridia bacterium | reverse complement strand
TTACCGCCTTTGCTTCAATTATGTAAAAGGTATCATTCTCAATGCCTATTCCGTATGCGCCGATAATTTTATTGTCCCTTACCGCAAAATCTGTTATATTTACACGGTTAAGAATCTGTGTGTTTTCAAGCTTATTTACTGTGTCAGCTAAAATCGGTTTTATATTTTCACCGTTTATTTTAAGGTTACGTGTTCCGCGCGTAACATATTTTCCGTTTTCGTCCTTTAATATTACAAGACCCAGTTTTTCAAGCTCGGCTGTAACATCGTTCAGACGCTCGGACATTGTTAAAAGCAAATCCTCACGCACAATGCCGTCGGCGTCCTTTTTCGCGTAATCCACATAATACTGCGGAGTGTGTCCCTCGGTTATGTAAGCATTAAGCGCGTTCACACCCGCTGCAAGACAGCCGCTGCGCTTTATATGCGCCTTTTCACATATAAGCACCCTTGCCGCCGATTGTTTTGCAATCGTTATCGCCGCATAGCAGCCTGCCGTGCCGCCGCCGATTATTAATATATCCGTTTTAATTCTTTCGGTTCTCAATGTCATTTCCCCTTAAATTACGATTGAATTCTCCTGCAATGATTTATTTTCCAGAAGATATGCCTTATCACCTGATGTCACAAAAATTCTGTACAGGAATACGTCCACCTTTTCTCCTGTCGAAATCGGCTTTTCATCCAGTCCGCGCTTTGCGGTCAGAACCGTATCACCGGTACGTACAGTAAGCTCTATGCTGTTTCCTCTGAATGCTGTCCTTTCCACAACTCCCTCAGCGGCAGAGCTTTTGTACTTCTGCACCTCGCCTTTTTTTGTCACCCTTACAAATTCAGGACGAACAATGGCTTTATCCGCATTTTCAATTTCATCAAATGTTTTGAATTTAGTATAATCGTCCACAAATGATGTCTGACCGAAAAATGATGCTGTAAAAGCAGTCTGCGGATTCTGATAAATCTCAAAGGGCGTTCCTATCTGCTCTACTCTGCCCTTGTTTGTGATTATGATTTCGTCCGCAACCTCAATTGCCTCGTCCTGATCATGCGTAACAAATATACTCGTTACACCCAGCTTTTCTATCATATCCTTGAGCCAGCTTCTTAGCTCCTGACGTACCTTCGCGTCAATCGCCGCAAACGGCTCGTCAAGCAGCAGAAGATTAGGATTCGGCGCAAGCGCCCTTGCAAACGCCACTCTCTGCCTTTGTCCGCCCGACAGCTGACTCGGATATCTTTTTTCCAATCCCTCAAGTCCTATAAGACTTATAAGCTCCTTTACCCTTTCATCTATCTTCTTTTTATCTGTCTTCTGAACACGCAGTCCGAACGCAATATTTTCATATACCGTCATATAGCGAAACAGCGCGTAATTCTGAAACACAAAGCCTATACCTCGCTTGCTTGCCGGAATATCATTTACCCTTTCTCCGTCTATTATAATATCGCCGCCATCAGGCGTTTCAAGACCGGCTATCATACGCAAAATTGTTGTTTTTCCGCTTCCGGAGGGGCCTAAAAGTCCGATTAGCTTTCCCTTTTCAATGCCGAAGCTGACATTGTCGGACGCTTTGTAATCGCCGAAGCTTTTATTGATGTTATTTAATTCCACATACATTTACTTTGCCCTCTTTCCTCTGTATTCTATAATGCTGCGTATAATCAGTATTATCACTGCCATGATGACAAGTATTGATGCCACCGCAAATGCGGGAACGTACTTGAACTCATTAAACAAAATCTCAACGTGCAGCGGAAGTGTGTTTGTCTTACCCCTCAGATGTCCCGAAAGAACGGATACTGCGCCGAATTCGCCCATTGCTCTTGCCGCGCACAGCACTACGCCATAAAGAAATGCCCACTTTATATGAGGGAACGTAATTTTTCTGAAAATCGTCAAGCCCTTTGCACCCATCAGCGCGGCTGCTTCCTCCTCATCTGTTCCCTGTGCTTCAAGAACGGGTATAAGCTCTCTTGAAATAAACGGGAATGTCACAAACACTGTCGCAAGCACTATTCCGGGAACTGCGAACACAATTTTTATGTCCAACTGCTGCAGATACGGATACAGTATACTCTGTCTGCCAAAGGTCAGAACAAAGATAAGACCTGCAATTATAGGCGACACCGTTACGGGAACGTCTATAAAGGTTGTTAAAAGCTTCTTGCCTCTGAAATGGAATTTCGTTACCGCCCATGCTGCAAAAAGACCGAATATGGTATTTATGACCACAGCAATAACTGTAGCTTCCACAGTAAGCCGTATAGCGCTTACTGTGTATTCGTCAGTTACCGCGCTCTTATACGTTTCCCAGCCCTGCTTCAGTGCTTCGGTGATTACAGTGTATAAAGGAAGTATCAGAAATAAAACCGCAAACAGAACGCTTATTCCTATTAAAACCCATTTTACTACCTTTGAGCCTGTTTCCTTGTTTTGCATCTCATCAGCCTCCCTTTATAATTTTAGTATTTCTCGCTTGAATAAGGTTGACGAAGAACAACAGAGCAAATGAGGCTATCAGCATTACAAGTGCTATAGCAGTTGCGCTGGCATAGTCGTATTCCTGAAGCTCCGACATGATTATAAGCGGAGTTATTTCCGTTTCATACGGCATATTTCCTGCAATGAAAACCACGCTTCCGTATTCACCTATACATCTGCCGAAAGCAAGACCAAAGCCGGTAAATGCCGCCGGAAGTATTTCCGGAAGAATGATTTTGCGAAAAATCCTTGCGCGGCTTGCGCCCAGAACTCCCGCCGCTTCTTCATATGATGAATCCAGCTTTTCGAGTACCGGCTGAACAGCGCGCACCACAAACGGTATTCCGATAAATATAAGCGCTATCGTTATGCCGACACGCGTATATGCTATTTTAATTCCGAATTTTGCAAAAAATCCGCCTATAAGTCCGGTATCAGCCGTAAGCGCTGTCAGTGAAATTCCGGCAACTGCTGTAGGAAGCGCGAACGGCAGTTCAATCATTCCGTCAAGCAGTCTTTTCATCGGAAAATCATATCTGACAAGCACCCATGCAAGAATTACACCCATAACCGCATTTATGACCGATGCGATAAATGCTGTCAGAAAACTCACTTCAAAGCTTGCCAATACACGCGGTCGGGTTATGGTTTCTATTATCTGTCCGAAATTCATCTGAGCTGTGTAAGCTACCAGCGATGCCAGCGGGATAAGAACCACTATGCTGAGTATGGAGATTGTTACCCCCATACTCAGTCCGAAACCCGGAATAACTCTTTTGCTCTTCTTCTTTTTCATGGATTATTCCTTCTTTTCGTATATTTCGTCAAAGATTCCGCCGTCTGCAAAATGTGTTTCCTGCGCCTTATCCCAGCCGCCGAAATCATTTATTGTTACAAGGTTTATATCAAGGTCAAATGTATCTGCATATTCCTGCAAAATTTCCTGATTTGACGGACGATAGAAATTATCTCCGGCAATTCTCTGTGCCTCGTCTGAGTACAGGTACTGCAAATATTCCGTTGCAGCCTCTCTTGTACCTCTCTTGTCAACAACCTCGTCAACAACAGCTACTGACGGCTGTGCAAGAATACTGATGCTCGGCGTTATAATTTCATATTCATCAGGATGGTCCTGAATAGACAGATACGCTTCATTCTCCCATGCAAGAAGAACGTCGCCCTGTCCGTTCTCAACAAAGGTTGTTGTCGCGCCTCTCGCGCCTGAGTCAAGCACAAGCACATTCTGATAAAGCTTCTTTATAAATTCCTTAACCTGTGCTTCATCACCGTTATACAGCTTATCTGCATACGCCCATGCGGCAAGGTAGTTCCATCTTGCACCGCCTGATGTCTTGGGGTTAGGTGTGATTACACCTATGCCGTCCTTAACAATATCTCCCCAATCCTGAATGTTTTTCGGATTGCCCTTTCTTACAAGGAATACAATAGTTGATGTATACGGTGAGCTGTCCTTGTCAAATTCGTTTACCCAACCGTCCTCTATAAGTCCTGCGTCCTGAATTGCCTTTACGTCATACTCAAGGGCAAGTGTCACAACATCTGCTTCAAGTCCGTTTGCAACCTCAAGCGCCTGCTTGCCGCTGCCGCCGTGTGACTGTGTGATTTCAACGTCCTGACCTGTCTGCTCCTTCCAGTGCTTGGCAAATACTTCATTGTACTGTGCGTAAAGCTCACGCGTAGGGTCATATGATACGTTTGTCAATGTAACCTTATCTGCAGCAGTAGTTTCTGCCGCTTCTTTGCCTGTACCTGCTCCGCAGCCTGCAAGGGCTGTCACTGCTAAAATTGATGCTATTGCTATGCTAAATATTTTCTTTTTCATAATTATGTACCTCTTTCTTAATAATAAT
>JALEPO010000185.1 GCA_022768695.1 Clostridia bacterium | reverse complement strand
GTAAAGGTCGGCGGCACAGCTATTGACCCGAGCAAAAAGTATAAGCTTGGCGGACATAATTATATGCTGCTTGACTACGGCGACGGCTTTAATATGTTTAAAAATTCAACAACACTGCTTGAGTCAGTTGCAATAGACAATCAGGTATTAATTGATTATATTACAGATACTCTCGGCGGTAAAATTTTGGAAAACTCAAAATACGCAAACCCATACGGGGAAGGACGCATATTGAAGGTTGAGAAAAGTCTTGAAATTACCGGATGCACATATAATTCCGAAGAAAATAAATTAACACCGGCATTCAAAATAAACAGCGGTGACGCTGATGAGGAAGCTGTAATCATCGCAATATATGACGCAAACGGTATTCTTGCAAATGTGTTTACAGAAAATAAGGACTTTGCCGAAGCGGGAGATGATACAGCAGATATTGATGTTTCATCTGTACCTGCCGGAACATACACCTATAAGGTTATGGTTTGGAACAGCCTTTTGGGACAGATTCCTGAAGCGAAAGCTTATTCCGGCAGTGTTACAATATCAGAATAGATAGTGGCAGAACCTTAAAACAGTAAAACAAGTTACATTCATATATAAAAAGGCGCGGTTCAATGCGAATCGCGTCTTTTAAAATGAAAATGTAAAGGGAATGAATGTAACTTACACCCCTACGATTTCAGTAATTTTATAGCCACGCGCAAAACTCCAAGAATATAGAGTTTATGCGGTTTTGTGGATGTGGCAGCTCCGCTTTGTCACTATAAAGCAACATAAAATATATAGAAAAAACCGCTCTGATTTGCACGATTATTTGTCCAATATTTTATTGTGCAGAGCTGATTCAAAAAGCCAATGACAAAATAGGTCATTTCATCATTTTACTTATATTATTCTTGTATTCATGCGGCGTCATTCCGTACACGGTCTTGAATATACGGTTAAAGGTACGAAGTGACTCAAATCCCGAAAGACGGCTTATGGTGGTTAATGTTTCGTTTGAGGTGCGTATAAGCGAAGCGGAGTATTCCGCGCGTATAAGTCCGAGATAATTACGCAGATTTATATTGAATTTCTCAGTAAAAATTTTTGAAATATAGCATTTGCTTACATTAAAACGTTTCGACAAGGTGTCGCGCGTTATATTATCCGTAAAATTTTCTTCTATATACTTTATAATTTTATATGCAATATCATCAACCGGCGCGTCTGTTGCAGCGTCGAATTGAATTATATTCATGATATATGATAAAATAACGCACGCCCACGAAAATTTTATTTCCTTACTGTCGTTAGGACTGATTGCATTTAATGCAAATTTCAGCTCGGGAGAAATCTGATTTTCATAAATCATCGGTGAATGAGGTCTGAGCTTTTTAAAATCGGGGAAAAGCGAACCGAATATTTTCGGGTCACAGATAAGTATTAAAACGTCCGCCTTATCCTCGTTGCCGAGATAGGAGTGGACTATATCGGGGAATATTATCATACCGTTTCCGGCTGTAATGTTATAATTTGTACCGCATATATTCATACGCTGTCTGCCCGATATAACGTACAGCAATTCTATATATTTATGGATATGCTCCGGAAATTTCAGCTCATAATTGTTTCGCTTTACGGTTAAATCAGTTTGACGTATTTCGTACATCGGCAGCATTTTGTTTCACTCCTTATATGCAGTATACTTTTTGGCGAGTTTTTTATTCTTTATGTCTTTTATTATAGCATGTGTCAAAGTATAATGCAAGTATAGACAAGTCAGAAGGATAAACGGTATAAGGAGGACTAATTATGACAGGAAAATTTTATTGCAAAGGAGTAAGGCGGCTTGTATCCGCTGCTGCTGCGTTAGCTTTGCTTGCGGGAGCA
>JALEPO010000002.1 GCA_022768695.1 Clostridia bacterium | reverse complement strand
GCTGACATGGTACGAGAAAGATAATCTCGGTCTTATTGACGTGGAAACAGGCGCGGTAAAGCATAACGAAAATACGGAGCAGGTGACGCTTGCGGCAGATGTTGACGGTGTTACAAAGGAATACACCGTATATGTCACAGGCACAAGCGAAAATCCATATACGATAAACATTGATGCGTCAGACCGCTCTAAGGACGTTTCGGATATCATGTGGGGCTTGTTCTTCGAGGATATAAACAGCGCCGCAGATGGTGGCTTGTATGCAGAGCTGGTGCAGAATCGTTCATTTGAAATGGACGACCCGCTGTATTCATGGGAAACAGATGGTGAAGTAAAGGTAAGCACCGAAAATCCGATGAATGAGAATAATCCTACATATGTAACTATAGCAGAAAATTCAAGCATTGCAAATGATGGGTTTGCAGGTATGGTATTAAAAGCAGGTGAAAAATATAGTTTTTCAATGTATGCGAGAGGGGAAAGTGAATTTAACATATCAGTTGCAGGAGATGCTGTTAATTTAAAGAGTGAGCAGCAAGATGGATGGCAAAAATTAACCGGTACAATAACATCAGCAGCCGATACAGATAACACATTGCTTGTAGTGAAAAATGTTGGTGAAAATGATGTTGATATAGACATGATTTCACTTATTCCGCAGGATACATACAAGGGTCATGGATTGCGCAAGGATTTAATGGAACAGCTTGAGGCAATGCACCCGAAATTCCTGCGTTTTCCGGGCGGCTGCGCTGTTGAAGGTCACACAATGGACGAGGCATGGAACTGGAAGGACACAATCGGCGACGTATCGGAGCGAAAGGAAATGATAAACATCTGGAACCCGTCAGCAACGGAGCCGTACATGATGACCTACGGACTTGGTTTCTATGAGTATTTCCAAATGTGCGAGGATTTGGGCATGGAGCCTGTGCCGATTTTAAACTGTGGTATGGCGTGTCAGGTCAGAAGCGGCAGCGCAAAGGACGAGGAGCATCTCGTGCCAATGGATAAATTACAGCCATATATTGATGACGCGCTTGATTTAATCGCGTTTGCAAACGGCACTGATGAAAATAACGAATGGACAAAGAAGCGTATTGAAATGGGACACAGAGAGCCGTTCAATCTAAAATATATCGGTATCGGAAACGAGCAGTACGGCGAGATTTACTTTGAGCGTTACGCTGAATTTGCAAAGCAGATACACGAAAAATACCCTGATATTAACCTTGTAACAACATCCGGTACGGCGTCAAGCGGCAATTCAAATGACCTTGCGTGGAACTGGGCGAATAGCAACACAGAATTAGCCGACCGTATGGACGAGCATTATTATGAAACGGCGGATTGGTTCAGACAACACGCTTACCGCTACGACAATTACAGACGCGACACGAACACAAAGGTGTTTTTGGGCGAGTATGCGTCAAAGGGCAATTTGTGGTACAATGCGCTAAGCGAGGCGGCATTTATGACAGGTCTTGAGCGTAACGCGGACGTGGTACGCATGGCAAGCTATGCGCCGATGTTCGCGAAGTACGGCAATACCCAGTGGTCGGCGGCAAATATGATTTGGTTCAATAATGAAGATTATGTGCTGACACCGAATTATTATGTTCAATCGCTTTTCTCGAATAATCAAGGCGATTATTCCTTGCCGATAGAGGTTACGCTGAACGGTATTGAAAAGGATGACACTTTCAAAGGCGGTGTTGTACTCGGTTCATGGGGAACACATAACGAGTTTAAAGATTTTATAATTACAAGCAGTGATAAACAAGAACGCGCGGATAAGAAAAATTTTGAGGCTGTAAGCGGTGATTGGAAAATAAGAGATGATGGGGTTATTGAACAGACAAGTGATGAAACCGGCTGTGTCTTTTATGTTAATCGTGATGATTTAACTGACTATACTTTTACTTGCAAAGCAAGGAAAACCGCCGGCGGCGAGGGCTTCCAGATAGGCGTTGCGGCAGAGGATGCGAAAAATTATTACAGAGTAAATGTAGGCGGCTGGGGCAACACTACCGCAAAGATACAGCATATTGTAAACGGTGTCAGCGCGGAGGTCGGCAATGTGGCAGAGCAGTCATATGTCGGCAGTGTGCATATAAACGATAACGAATGGTATGATGTAAAAGTAGAAGTAAGCGAATACGAGATAAAGGCATATCTGAACGGTGAGTTTATATGCTCATACACAAAGCCGCAAAATTACGGCCCTGTTTACGCGTCAAGCGTGTATGACGAGGAAACAGGCGACGTTATCGTAAAGGTTGTGAATACGCTTGACAGTGATGTGAATGTTGGTATCAATGTAAACGGTATCGACAGTGTCAGCAATGTGGCAAAGACAACCGTTATGTCGGGCGACACAAGCTTAGAAAACAGTCTTGAAAATAAAAACGCAATCGTGCCTGTTGACGGTGAAATCACAAATGCAGGTAACAGCTTTACATATGCCGCACCTGCCGATTCATTCAGCGTAATTCGTCTGTCAGCAGACGGTGCGGCACACGAGCCGTATATTTCAGGATATGATGACGGAACATTCAGACCTGACAATACAATTACCCGTGCTGAGGCGGCAACAATGATTAGTAATGCTTACGGAATTGAACCAAATAATGAGTTTGATAATAAATTCATAGATGTAAAAATTGACGCGTGGTATAGAGATATTGTATGCACGCTTGTTATGGCTGAACGAATAGACGGATATGATGACGGAACGTTTAAACCAGAAAACCCGATTACGCGCGCGGAATTTGCAGTGCTTATCGCAAAAGGCAAGATAATAAAGAGTGAAGATTCTCAATTTTCGGACGTTTCCAATCATTGGGCGGCAGGCTATATAAACGCGCTTGCCCAAAAGGGCATAATCGGCGGCTACGAGGACGGCACATTCAGACCTGATGATTATGTCACCCGCGCCGAGGCGGTAACAATGATAAATAGAGCATTGGGACGCGAGGCGGACATAAACGCGCAAAATCCGTTCAGTGATGTTACGCCTGAACACTGGGCATACAATCAGATACTTGAGGCAGCCGTTATACATTAAAACGGCAACAAAAAAACGATGGGTTGAGTCCATCGTTTTTTTTGTTAAATAAATTTTATCAAACAATACGCGTAATAATTCTTATAATAAATAATGCGCTTGAAATCCACATAATGTGAATTTTGTTATACTATTCATATTTATAATGTAGCTTTGATGTACACGGATAAAAGCTGTGTTATTTAACATATCTTCTATTTTTGAAAGTGATTTATTTAAAATTGCTGTTGACATATCAAGATAGTGTACCACCGTTTTTTTCAATGTGCCTTCAAAATACGCTATACAAATAAAATGTGCGCTGTATTGATGGTTTCGGAAATATTCAATTTACATTAGTTTGTTACATTCATATGTTTAAGGCACAGCTTAACGGCTGTGTCTTTTTCTTGTAAGTAATAGTATTTAGAAAATATAGTTTTTTCAAAAATATTTAATTTACACTTGACAATATGAATAGTAAGGAGAAGTATAGTTTTATTAAGGTTGATTACAGGCATCAAAATCGTTTGATATATCTTTGCCCATTGTAGATTTATAAGTTACTAAACCATTAGATACTTCCATTATATGTATATAATCGTCTTCTAAAATCCTTGATATAAAATTTAATCATTTTAAAAAATGTATTGACAACGTGAGTTAGTTGTGGTAAACTAACCTATGAAATGGGTTAGAGAAAGCTAACCTAAAAATTTTAGCTTGCGATTAGTCTAAACTAATAGAATGGAGGTAAAGCATGATACCGTTAGCAATTACAAATGTTGGCGAGTCCGGCATTATTAAAAAAATCGGCGGTAAGCCGGAGGTAAAAAAGCACCTTGAAAATCTCGGTTTTGTTGTGGGTGGAAATGTCAGAGTCATAAGCACTTTAAGTGGAAACGTAATTGTAAACGTCAAGGAGGCTCGTGTTGCCATAAGCGAAGAAATGGCGAGAAAAATAATGGTGTGATAGTTTAGGAGGGAAAATAGTATGAAAACATTAAAACAAGCAAAAATCGGCGATGTGGTTAAGGTTGTCAAGCTTCACGGAGAAGGGGCAGTTAAGCGCAGAATCATGGATATGGGGATTACAAAAGGTGTGGAAGTACATATACATAAGGCTGCTCCGTTGGGTGATCCGGTAGAAGTAACGGTTCGCGGTTATGAGCTTTCTTTGCGTAAGGCAGACGCTGAAATGATTGAAGTAGAATAGTTTTTTTGGCCGGCAGTTAGACTGAGCTAATCATGAAAAGGGTAGACTTGCTGTGTGGTTATGTTTACAGAGTAAACGCCGGCATAGAAATGGAGGAATAATAAAGATGGATTTAAAAATTGCCCTTGCAGGAAATCCGAACAGCGGTAAAACAACACTGTTCAATGCTCTGACCGGTTCAAATCAGTTTGTGGGAAACTGGCCGGGTGTTACGGTTGAAAAAAAGGAAGGTAAGCTGAAAAAATATGACGGCATTACAATTACTGACCTTCCGGGTATTTATTCGCTTTCACCATATACCTTGGAGGAGGTTGTTGCGAGAAACTATCTTATCAGTGAAAGACCGGATGCTATACTTAATATTGTTGATGGTACAAACTTAGAGAGAAACCTTTACCTTACTACACAGCTCACAGAGCTTGGTATACCGGTTGTTATTGCTGTCAACATGATAGATATTGTAAGAAAGAACGGTGACAAAATCAATATTGCGGAGCTGTCGCGTGAGATAGGATGTCCTGTTGTTGAAATCTCAGCATTGAAAGGCGAAGGTATTACGGAAGCTGCCGAGATGGCAATTAAGGCGGCTGAGAATGGGAAAACTGTTCCTATGCATAAATTCGCCGGCGCGGTTGAATATGCAATCACGCATATTGAAGAAGCGGTAGATATGCCGGAGGAGCAGCAAAGATGGTATGCGGTTAAGATTTTTGAACGTGACAGCAAGGCTTTGGAAATGCTTAATATTTCTGCCGAAACAATGGCACATATAGAAAAGTATATTGCAGCGGCAGAGGAAGAGCTTGACGATGATGCGGAAAGCATTATCACGAACGAACGTTACATATACATCGCACAGCTCATGAAGGGCTGCTATAAAAAGAAGAATGCCGGAAGGCTGACAACTTCGGATAAAATTGACAGAGTTGTTACAAACAGATGGCTTGGTTTACCGATATTTGCGGCTGTTATGTTTCTTGTATACTACATTTCGATGGTGACGCTCGGAACAAGTGCAACTGACTGGGCAAACGACGGACTGTTTGGCGATGGATGGCATTTGTTCGGAATAGGTTCATCCGGATATGAGGAAGCCGTAGAAGAATTTGGAGGTGCGTCCGAGGTTATAAACGGATATATCGGGTTTGCGGCGTCACATGGTATTGATACTGAAGAAATCGAAGCTGCACTCGACACTGAAAATGAAGAATTCGATACTGAAATTATAAGGACAGAGTTAGAAGCATTTGCGGCAGAAGCTGCAAATATTGGTGAGGTTACATATGTTGCTGTTGACGAGGAAACAATGGCTGACGAGGAATTAACGGCAACGTATGATGACCTTTTGGATGCGGTTTCGGTTTATGATAACCATGAATATGCGGAACCTGATCCGTCTGATTACGGTGTGTGGGTTCCGGGCATTCCGGTTCTGATTGAAAATCTGCTGACAGCTGTCAATTGTGCGGATTGGCTGCAGGGACTTATCCTTGACGGTATTGTTGCCGGCGTGGGTGCAGTGCTGGGTTTTGTTCCGCAGATGCTTGTATTATTCCTGCTTCTTGCATTCTTAGAGGCTTGCGGATATATGGCTCGTATAGCATTTGTTCTTGACAGAGTATTCAGAAAATTCGGACTTTCAGGCAAATCATTTATACCTATGCTTATCGGCACAGGCTGCGGTGTTCCGGGTATTATGGCTTCAAGAACGATTGAAAATGACCGCGACAGAAAAATGACAATTATGACAACAACATTTATTCCGTGTGGAGCGAAGGTTCCGTTTATCGCAATGATTGCAGGAGCGATTTTTGGTGGTTCGGCATGGGTTGCTACATCGGCTTACTTTATAGGTATGCTGGCAATTGTTATTTCGGGTATTATTCTTAAGAAGACAAAGATGTTTGCCGGTGATCCTGCGCCATTTGTTATGGAGCTTCCGGCTTATCATATGCCGACGCTCGGAAACATTCTTCGCAGTATGTGGGAGCGCGGCTGGTCGTTTATCAAAAAGGCAGGTACAATTATTCTGATTTCGACAATTCTTATATGGTTTACAACGTACTTTGGATTTGTTGACGGAGCGTTTACAATGCTTGCAGAGGATCAGATTGATTCAAGTATTCTGGCAGCAGTCGGAAACTGTATTGCATGGATATTTGCACCTCTGGGCTGGGGAAACTGGCAGGCTGCCGTTGCATCAATTACAGGTCTTGTTGCAAAGGAAAATATTGTTGGTACAATGGGTATCCTATACGGCGCAACAGGAACAGTTTACGGAAATATCGCGGAAACCTTCACATCAGTCAGCGGATTTTCGTTCCTTGTATTTAATCTGCTTTGCGCTCCGTGTTTCGCGGCAATCGGCGCGATCAAGCGTGAGATGAATAACACAAAATGGACTTGGTTCGCAATCGGCTATCAGTGCTGTTTCGCATATGCGGCTGCGCTTATGATAAATCAGTTCGGAGGATTGTTTACAGGCAGACTAAACGCAATCGGCTTAATTTTCGCATTGGCAGTGCTTGTATTTATACTGTATATGCTGTTTAAGCCCTACAAGGAAGCAAATAAATTTACAAAGAGTGTAAATATTAAGGCATAAAACATATAGCAATCAAAGGAGAATTTTTAAATGATTACATGGATTTCAAATAATATAGCAACAATTATTATAGGAGTGATATTAATCGCAATTGTGGCGGCAATTGTCGTAACTATGCTTAGGAATAAGAAAAAAGGAAAAACTTCCTGCGGCTGCGGCTGCAAGGACTGCGCAATGAATAATGCCTGCCACAGTGGAAAGTGAGGAAGGATATGTTCTATTCGGCAACCCAATCATTTCTGTATGGAATTTTCGCTATGGCTTTTTGCTGCGTACCTATGTCAAGAACGGTATTTTTGGATAAAGAATGTTGACACAGCAATGAAAAGGTGCTATAATTATTCATAGAGGATAACTATGAATAATTATTGAGGAGATAGAAGCTTATGAAAATATCAACAAAAGGAAGATATGCAATACGCTTAATGCTTGATATTGCCCAGCATTCAAATGGCGAAAACGTATCATTAAAGGATGTTTCAAAGCGTCAGAATATATCATTGAAATATCTTGAACAGATTGTAAATATGCTGAGTAAGGCAGGTTTTTTGAAAAGTCAGAGAGGATCTCAGGGCGGATATAAGATGCTTCGCAAGCCGGAGGAATATACGATAGGCGATATTTTAAGGGTTACGGAGGGAGAAATGGCTCCGGTGTCATGCTTGGAGGATGAGATAAATCAATGTCCGAGAGTAAGCAACTGTCCTACAGTAAAATTCTGGAAGGGGTTGTATGATACGATTAACAATTACCTTGACGGAACTACTATTGCGGATTTGGTAAAAGAAGCGGAAGAGAACGATAATGATGAGTTCTGTTATTTTATTTAATAGTTCTAAGGCTTAAAGTCATAAATTAAGTTTACAATAAGGATTTAGAAAAGAGAGATTGAATTTATTAATTTTTCAATCTCTTTTTATTCGTAGATTTATGCTGTATTTTCCCCCTTAAAAAATTTTTAAAAAAAGTTTTATAAAAACTATTGACAAATACGAAAAATATGGTATACTATAAATCATAGTAAATCGATAGGAAAAATAAAAAAAGAAAGGCTGTGCAATATGAAAGCTATATACTTGAATAATATTTACAGCGGGCGAATGTTCCGATGTTGATACGGATTAAACAAAATACATAAATAAGCAGACAAGTAATTAAAATAGAAAGAGGTAATTAATATGGCAAAAAGAGAATGGAAATTTGAAACAAAGCAGTTACACATAGGACAGGAACAGGCAGATCCGGTTACAGACGCAAGAGCTGTTCCGATTTATGCTTCAACATCATTTGTATTTCATAATTCGCAGCACGCGGCAGATCGTTTCGGTTTAAGAGATCCGGGTAACATCTACGGCAGACTTACAAATCCGACACAGGATATATTTGAGCAAAGAATTGCGGCGCTTGAGGGCGGTGTTGCAGCGCTTGGCGTAGCATCGGGTGCGGCGGCTATCACATATACGTTTCAGGCATTGGCGCAGGCGGGTGACCACATTGTAGCGTCAAAGACAATTTATGGCGGAACATATAATCTGCTTGAGCATACGCTTCCGGCATACGGAATAGCAACAACATTTGTTGACCCTGAGGTTGAAGGCTCGTTTGAGGCGGCAATCAAGGAAAATACAAAGGCAATATTTATTGAAACACTTGGTAATCCAAATTCAAATCTTATAGACATTGAGGAAATTGCAAAGATAGCGCATAAGCATAACATTCCTCTTGTTGTTGACTCAACCTTTGCAACACCGTATCTTGTAAGACCAATTGAATACGGCGCTGACATAGTAGTACACAGCGCAACGAAATTTATCGGCGGTCACGGTACTGCAATCGGCGGTGCAATAGTTGACAGCGGTAAGTTTGACTGGGAAGCTTCGGGAAAATTCCCGCAGTTCGTTGATCCTAATCCGTCATATCATGGCGTAAGCTTCACAGCAGCAGTGGGTGCGGCAGCTTTTGTAACATATATAAGAGCAATTCTGCTTCGTGACACCGGAGCAACGCTTTCACCGTTCCATGCGTTTATATTCTTACAGGGACTTGAAACACTTTCATTAAGAGTTGAACGTCATGTTTCCAACGCATTAAAGATTGTTGAGTATCTGAACAATCATCCGCAGGTTGAGGCGGTACATCATCCGTCACTGCCGACAGAGCCGAGTCATGCTTTGTATAAGAAGTATCTGCCAAACGGCGGCGGCTCGATATTCACATTCGAGATTAAAGGCGGCGTAGAGGAGGCTCATAAGTTTATAGATAATCTTGAAATATTCTCGCTTCTTGCCAATGTGGCTGATTCAAAGTCGCTTGTAATACATCCCGCAACAACTACACATTCACAGTGCAATGAGCAGGAGCTTAAGGAGCAGGGTATAAAGCCGAACACAATCAGACTTTCAATCGGTACGGAGAACATAGACGATTTAATCGCGGCACTTGATGACGCATTTGATGCTGTAAAGTAATAGAAAGAAGGAATTTAAAATGGCTAAAATATATCAGAAAATAACAGACCTTATCGGCGGAACACCACTTTTGGAGCTTGTAAACTATGAAAAAGCTAATGATTTACAGGCCACTGTGCTTGGTAAGCTGGAGTATTTTAATCCTGCCGGTTCTGTAAAGGACAGAATTGCAAAGGCAATGATTGACGAAGCGGAAGCACAGGGAAAGCTTAAACCGGGCTCAGTAATTATCGAGCCGACCTCAGGAAATACAGGTATAGGTCTTGCGTCTGTTGCGGCGGCGCGAGGTTACAGAATTATTATCACTATGCCGGAAACAATGAGTATTGAACGACGTAATTTATTGAAGGCATACGGTGCCGAGCTGGTACTTACCGACGGAGCAAAAGGAATGAAGGGCGCGATTGCAAAGGCAGAGGAGCTTTCAAATGATATACCTGACAGCTTTATCCCAAGCCAGTTCACAAATCCTGCAAACCCGGCATATCACAGAGCAACAACCGGTCCTGAAATATGGAACGATACCGACGGTAAAGTAGATATATTTGTTGCCGGAGTAGGTACAGGAGGAACTATTTCAGGTGTTGGTGAATATCTCAAATCACAAAATCCTGATGTAAAGGTAGTTGCGGTCGAGCCTGCTACATCTCCGGTGCTTTCAGAGGGCAGACCGGGTCCGCATAAGATACAGGGAATAGGTGCCGGATTTGTTCCGGATACGCTGAATACTAAAATATATGATGAAGTTATAAAGGTTGAAAACGAGGACGCATTCAAAACAGGAAAGACGATTGCCAGAACAGAGGGCGTGCTTGTAGGAATATCCTCAGGCGCGGCAGTATGGGCGGCAACAGAGCTTGCAAGACGTCCGGAAAATAAGGGCAAGACAATAGTTGCGCTTTTGCCGGATACGGGCGAGAGATATTTGTCTACGCCTATGTTTGCAGAATAATTTTATAGCTATGGGAGTTGTGTACACAACTCCTCAGACTGTATACAAAAATGTCAGGTTCCAAGGGCGGAACCTGACATTTTTGCATATAAGACACAAAATCGGTGAAATTAATCTATTTTTCCGTTTCTAATTTGCCGGATTTTTTAAATTCATACACGCAAATCGGAGTGTCGCCTCTGCTGTCACTTTGGCTAACTGTGCATTTACTTCTGTATGGACAATTCACACAAACTTTAAAATGAAGAATAGCGATTATGAATACTGTTCTGCATTTCCCCACAAAAAGCAAAAATATGAAAAATATTAAAAAAACTATTGACAAATTATATAGTATATGCTATACTATAACAGTTGAAAATCCGTAGACAGTCGGCAGTTTACGGCGTACGCCGTCAGACATAAGTCCTACCGAGGGTGTTTAGTAATGATTGTTACAAGCTCTTGGTCTGCGACTGAGAGCTTTTTTATATGTAAGAAAGCATTACTTTTGGATTTTCAAAGGTAATATTCTTACAGGAGGTGAAATGAATTATGCCAAGTGAAAAGGTTTTAGAAGCAAAGAAAGCACAGGTTGCTGAGGTTATTGAAACATTGAAGTCAGCTCAGACAGGTGTACTTGTTGACTACAGAGGTCTTAACGTTGAGGAGGATACAGAGCTTAGAAATAAGCTAAGAGCTGCAAACGTAAAGTATTTTGTTATTAAGAATACACTTCTTCGTTTAGCTTCAAAGGAAACAGGTCTTGAAGGTCTTGACGAAGCACTTCATGGCCCGACAGCTATCGCTGTTTCAAGCGAGGATGCAGTAGCGCCGGCAAAGGTATTGGCTGATTTTGCTAAGGAAAATGAAAAGCTTGAAATTAAAGCTGGTTTTATGGATGGCGCAGTTATGTCTCTTGATGAAATCAAGAAGCTTGCAGCTACTCCAAACAGAGAAACTCTAATTGCAAAGATGATGGGAAGCTTGAATGCTCCTATATCAA
The DNA here is from genome assembly GCA_022768695.1 of Clostridia bacterium. GTDB lineage: Bacteria > Bacillota > Clostridia > UBA1381 > UBA1381 > JALEPO01. The sequence continues at coordinate 1,572 of JALEPO010000002.1, read as the reverse complement.
ATCTTGCTCGTTTGCTTGCTACTATCGCAGACGGCGGCGAGGAAATCGCAGATTTAATTGCAAAGAAGAACGCAGAAGCTGCTCCGGCTGAGGAGACAGCAGAGGCACCGGCAGAAGCTCCCGCAGAGGAAGCTCCGGCTGCTGAATAATTAATAAGGAAAAAAGTATTTTATAGGAGGAAAATAAAATGGCAGATTTAAATGCAATTCTTGATTCAATCAAGGAACTAAAGTTATTGGAAGTTGCAGAATTAGTAAAGATGATGGAAGAAGAGTTTGGTGTAAGCGCAGCAGCTCCTGTAATGGTTGCAGGTGCAGTTGAAGGCGGCGCAGGCGCAGCTGATGAAAAGACAGAATTTGACGTAGTTCTTGCAGACGCTGGTGCATCAAAGCTTAACGTTATTAAGGTTGTTAGAGGTATCACAGGTCTTGGTCTTAAGGAAGCAAAGGCTCTTGTTGACGGCGCTCCGGGTACAGTTAAGGAAGCTGTAGCTAAGGAAGAGGCTGAAAAGATGAAGGCTGAGCTTGAAGAAGCTGGTGCAAAGGTAGAATTAAAGTAATTTAACTCTTATTCAGGAGAATATAATGATTATAGACGTATCAAGCATATTAAAAGAATTCGGCGGAAAGATTGATATTAATGACGAGCTTGTTGTTACTGATGACAGCTTCAGTTTTGACGGTCCTGTTAAAATAAAGGGCAGTATCTATAACAACGGTCAGTCGCTCACCTTTAAGGCGGATTGCAGCGGTGTATTAAAGACACAGTGCGCGCGTTGTTTGAAGGATATTGATGTTAATGTTGAATTTCCTGTTGAGGAAAATCTTGTTCAGAATAATGAAGACGCTGTATCTGACGATGCGGATGTTATTCTTTTCGAGGGATATACTGTTGATATTGATGATATAATTATTAACAGTTTTATTCTGAATACTTCTATGAAGTATTTGTGTGATGAGGACTGCAAGGGCTTATGTCAGAACTGCGGCGCTGATTTGAACGAGGGTGAATGCGGCTGTAATCAAGAATATGTTGATCCGAGATGGTCAGGTTTAGTTGATATACTAAACAGCGATAAAGAATAAACAGGTTTCCGCAATTTGACTGTAATCAGTCAAGCAAACGGAACAGAGTAAATTATGGAGGTGTATCTACAATGGCAGTACCTAAGGGTAAAGTATCTAAAGCCAGAAGAAATAAAAGACGTGCCAACTGGAAGCTGACCGTGCCTAACATGGTTGAATGCCCACAGTGCCACGAATTTAAGATGCCTCATAAGGTTTGTAAGTCTTGCGGATATTATAACGGCAAGGAAGTTATAAAAGTTGAGGACTAATATTCGGCTATTAAAAAGCAGAAACAGTAACGTTTCTGCTTTTTTTTGTGCTATTTTTCATTTTTGTTAAGATTATCGAGCGCATAGCCAAGGCATTGTATCACAAGTTGGTTTAATGATATTTTATTTTCTTGAGCAAGTTGTTCTAATGTTTCTGCCATTTCAACAGGCAAACGAAATGTTTTGCTTACTGAGTCGTGGCCCTTTTTTATTTCAAACATATTATCACCTCTGAA
>JALEPO010000173.1 GCA_022768695.1 Clostridia bacterium | reverse complement strand
GCTTACATCATTTCCGTATTTTTCTGCATTTCTCGCTAAAAACTCTGTAATAGGCATTTTATTTATGCACCTCTCTAATAAATAATTAAAAATCTTTTTTGTAATACAGAGGTTGTCCGCAATGTGACAACCTCTGTACACTGACATATTTTATTCACCCTTAACAGCAAAAACGTCCGTAAGGAATTTGTCATCATATTTCTTTGTAAACATCGATACAACCGGTACAACAATCAATGAAACAGCCATCGCCGCAACACCCATTTCAGGCGCTTTCTTTGCTGCCAACTTAAATGCGGCATACAATGTATCCGCATTTCCCGCATTAATTGCAGTAAGCACAATTGTTGATATAAGAACAACACCAAAACCGCACAGCATTCCTGCCCATGCGCCTGCTTTTGTAGTTTTCTTGGAATATATTCCCCATACATAAGGACCTATAAAGCATCCCGAAACTATTCCCCAGCTAAAAGACATAATATTTACTATAATTGTAATATTACCAGTAGCAAATATGTATGAAAGAGCAACGAATACCAAACATAGTACTCTTGTAAGAATCATCTGATTCTTTCCGCTGTAGTTTTTCTTTACCACAGGCACAAAGTCAACCGAAATGGCTGATGAAGATGAAAGCACAATTGATGAAAGTGTCGACATTGATGCTGAAAGAAGCAGAATAAGTATTACAGCAAGAATAATTGTTGTTAATATGTTCGGATCTCCCAAAGCTGTAAGAAGCGTATTAGGAATAACTGAGTCAACACCGCCTTCAGGAAGCTTATTATTAAGAATAAGTCTTGAAAGCGAACCTACAAAATATGCGCCCGCACCAATTATAAGAGCAAATGCAGTTGAGATAACCGTAGCCTTATGAATTGACTTCACGTCCTTAACAGCATAATATTTGCTTACCATCTGAGGAAGTCCCCAAGTTCCGAAGCTTGTAAGCAAAATATTTATACACAGGAATTTCCAGCTGCTGCCGCCCCATATGCTTGTAAGCTGCGCGCCTGTAATACTGTCGCCGTTATCCGCAACAGCGCCAAGATTTGAAAGAAATCCGCCAAAACCGCCTGCAGCCGGATTTTTGACAATAGCAATGACCATAGCAAATACGCCGACAATCATTATTATACCCTGAACAAAATCCGTATAAGCAGTTGCAACATATCCGCCAAGTACAAGATAAATAGCCGTAAGAACCGCTATTACAAGCATCCACGTATTCACTGACACAGTCGGGAAAATTGTTGTAAACATTGAACCCAATCCCTTGTAAACAGCGGCACTGTAAGGCACAAGGAATACAAAAATGATAACAGCGGCAAAAACCTTCATTTTTGTTGACTGAAAACGCCCCTCAAAAAACTCGGGCATAGTCTTTGAATTTAAAGTATGAGTCATTGTACGCGTACGCTTTGCAAGAAGCATCCACGCAAGCAGACAGCCAAACACCGCATTTCCTACACCTATCCAAATACTTCCAAGACCAATATTCCAGCCATGCTGTCCGGCATAACCCACAAAAATAACAGCTGAAAAATAAGAAGTTCCGTACGCAAAGGCACTCACCCAAGCGCCGATATTTCTGCTTCCTAAAAGGAAACCATCCATTGTTTTTGTCTTTTTTGCGCTGCATATGCCTATCACAACCATAATCAACGCAAAAATAGCAAGCGCAACAATAGTTACAGCTTGCGTCTGTTGTAAATTTTGTTCCATAGTTTTTTCCTCCCATTTTACCTTTTTACGATGAGTTTGTAATGTATAGAAATAACATACCAAAAACACCATATTACAAATACTACTTTTTCATTGTACTATAAAATACAAAAAAAAGAAAGGTGTTTTTTTATTTTTGTTAGTTTTGTGCAATTTTCCCCAAAAAAACTGTTACATATGACAAAAACTTCTTGATAATAAAGCAATTTTTTCCAATAAATGATTTTACCTCTTTTAATGCCGTTAAAAATCACTTTTCTTGACTTGATAAATATGTTATGATAAAATTATTTTAATAATTAAAGATTTTTCCCTAAACAGTTTATTAAGAGGTTATTAACATGAAAAAAATAGGAATTATATCACTTTATCATCAGAACAAAAATTACGGTGGTTTACTGCAGGCATATGCTCTTACAGCCTTCCTGAAAAAGCTCGGTTTTGACGCTGAACAAATTTCGTTCAAAAAAGACATTATTACCGAGGATCATCTTACACTCGAGATACTGTTCAGAAAACTGCGCCGCAAGCTCAGCGAGCCTGTCAAAAAGGCTTTTGCAAAGGATATATATCATAATATTTCATCACGAACCGCGATGTTTAAAGAATTTGAAAAAAGCATACCGCATTCTACTGATGTATACACACGCGAAAACATTATTGACTGCATATATAATTATGATGCATTTATAACAGGAAGTGACCAGGTATGGAATTTAGCATGGTATAATCCGGAATATTTCCTCAACTTTGCGCCGTCGGACAAAATAAAAATTTCATATGCTGCAAGTATGCCGTCTTCCCAAATACCGCAGTCAAGAAAAAACACGGTTTATAACCATCTTATACGTTTTGACGCAATATCTGTCCGCGAAAAAGAAACCGTCCAAGCCATAAACAAATTACTTAACAGCAATACAGCAAAACACGTTCTTGATCCTACTCTGCTGCTTGAAAGAAATGACTGGGATAAAATTTGCGGCAGCAGAAAAATATCAGATAAATACATATTCTGTTATTTTCTTGGCAGAAACCGCAAAATGCGTAAAACGGCATCCGCATTTGCAAAAAAAATGAATTTGAAAATTGTTACACTGCCTCACCTGTGCGATATCTGCTTCTCAGATTTAAATTTCGGTGACGAGCAGATTTACGATTTATCACCAAATGATTTTATATCACTCATCAAAAATGCGGAATATGTAATAACAGACAGCTTCCATGCGGTTGTATTTTCAAATATATATCAAGTAAAACATTTTGTTTTTTCACGAACAGATTTAGGAAGCATGGATTCCCGAATAACCAATCTGCTTGAACTTTTTGATGAAAAAGAGCGTTTTTGCTTTAATAAAAAACGTTCTGACACGAAATATCTGATAGATTTAAAAGACAGGCAGCTTAACAATCACCACCCGCTCCTTGATAAGGCAAAAATACTTTCCGTTGATTTTCTTCAGGAAAATCTGGATATATGAAAGGAAATACTATGAGAGTAATCACGGATAAAAACAAATGTACCGGCTGTATGGCTTGTGTAAATATATGCCCCAAGCACTGTATTCATGCAAAATCTGACGACGAGGGATTTATCTATCCCGATATTGACAAATCGGAATGTATCGAATGTGGTCTATGCAAAAATCTGTGTCAGGGCAGTCATACTCCCTACCAAAAAGGAACCGCATACGCTTGTATAAACAATGATGAAAAAGCTCGTAATGAAAGCTCATCAGGCGGAATTTTCACTCTCATTGCCGAGTATACACTAAATCAAAACGGCATTGTCTTCGGAGCCGCCTTTGATGAAAATCTGAATGTACATCATATAAAAGCCGAAAATAAGGAACAGCTAAAAAAACTCCGTGGCTCAAAATATGTGCAAAGCAATACCGGCAGCATATTAAGGCAAGCCAAAGAAGCTCTAACAAACGGAAAGCTCGTTCTTTTTTCAGGCACTCCGTGTCAGATAAGCGGATTGAAAGCATTTCTCGGCAAGGAATACGATAATCTTATAACTCAGGACATTGTTTGCCACGGTGTTCCCTCACCTATGGTATGGCAGGAATATTTGAAGCATCAGAGTTTTGTTAATAACAAGGATATAAACAAAAATACACCACCCTCCTTCAGAAAAAAGGATAGTGGTTGGAAGCATTATTCGGTATCATTATCCTTTTCTGATAATTCCGATTGTGTTATTCTGCACCATGATGATTTATTTATGAAATCGTTTCTCAAGGACTTATCTCTGCGTCCGTCCTGCTATCAATGCCCGGTAAAATCAAAGAAGTGCGAAAGCGATATTACGCTTGCAGATTTTTGGGGTATCGAAAACATACTGCCGGAAATGTACGATGATAAAGGCACCTCCCTTGTGTTGGTAAATTCCAAAAAAGGAAATTTTCTTTTTAACGCAATATCTGATAAAATGCGATACAAGCAGGTTGATTTTGATACTGCCGTAAAATTCAATTCGTCAATATCACAATCTGCATCAATTCCAAAAAAACGCGACAAATTCATGAAAATGACCAAAAATGGCAGTTTCTGCAAAGCAGTACAGATATGTACAAAAGAAAGCTTATACCGCAGACTTGTATGGAAAGCAAAAAGTATTATATCAAAAACAAAAAACTGATGTATTAAGCTGCTCTATCCTGTACTTACAGCACAGGATAGTTTGCTCACATCAGTTCTCTTCAATTCCTTTTTAAGCTTCCTATAACAACTCGGTCGTTACCGCACAAATCATTTATAAGCTTTACATTTTCAAAATTTTTCTGTAAAATTTCAAAAACTGCCTCACCCTGATTATATCCTATTTCAAAAGCAATAATTCCGTTTGCATTTAACAGTGACGGCGCAATTTCAGCTATACGCCTATAGAATTTTAATCCGTCTGCGCCGCCGTCCAGCGCAAGCACAGGCTCATAATCCTTTACCTCACGCTGAAGTGTTTCTATGACCTCTGTTTCTATATACGGAGGATTTGATACTATAATATCATATTTACCGGTTGGAATTTGCTTTAAAATATCCATATTAATAAATTCAGCATTTATATTATGCTTTTTTGCATTTTCCTCCGCAATGCTCAGAGCGCTGCGACTTACATCAACGAAGGTAACATCGGCATTTGTATAATGTGCCGCGCTTATACCGATGCATCCTGTTCCCGAACCAATATCCAACAGTGTTACCTTTCTTTCACCTATGCAATCAATCACAGTTTCCACCAGTGTTTCCGTATCACTTCTTGGAATAAGCGTATCCGGAGTTACCTTAAATTCCAAAGACATAAATTCAGCTGTTCCGATTATGTATTGGAGTGGTTCTCCATTTTTCCGTCTTTTTACACACCGCATAATCTCCGATGTAATTTCTTCAGACACCTCTGCTCTGCTTTTTAATATTAATTCAGTATGGTTTACTCCCATAATATGCATTACAAGTTGACGCGCCTCAAATTCCGCATTATCGTCAAGCTGCTCGCGCACATATTTTATCAACTCCGAAATTACCATTGATCGTCCTCTTTATTTTCAGGAATACATGGCTGCATTGCTGCAATCGCAACTTCAATCTGTGAATCATCAGGCTCGCGCGTTGTAAGCTTCTGAAGCCACAGTCCCGGCTTTGACAGCCAGCCGACACATTTTGATTTACTGCGTCCGGCAAGCTTTATAACCTCATACGAAATTCCCGCAACTACCGGCAACAGCAATATTCTTGTTCCCATTCTCAGCAATATACTAACAATTCTGATATATCCGTCAAATCTCGGCAGCATTGCAAATATAATTATACTTATAATCATTACAATTAGTAAG
>JALEPO010000172.1 GCA_022768695.1 Clostridia bacterium | reverse complement strand
TGTAAGCCTTGTGGAGATAAATCCTAAGGTTATGGAAAAATCAAAGGTGACATGGCGCGAGTATTCGCTTATTGAAACAAATCCAATGGAATGCGGACGTCAGGAAATAACATGGAAGGAATTTGATAAGCGCGCAAACCGTTTTGCTAATCTGCTTTTAAGCCGCGGTATAAAAAAGGGTGACAAGGTTGCGATTCTTCTCATGAATTGTCTTGAGTGGCTCCCGATTTATTTTGGAATATTAAAGGCAGGTGCTGTTGCGGTTCCGTTAAATTATCGCTATACTGCTGATGAAATTAAATATTGTCTTGACCTTTCAGAAGCAGATGTATTGGTATTTGGTCCTGAGTTTATAGGAAGAATTGAGGAAATATGTGAAAAAATTCCTAATGTAAAGCAAACATTTTATGTTGGACCTGCTTGTCCTACATTTGCCGAGAGCTATGACTATCTTGTAAAGTTTATGCGTTCAATTGCTCCTGATGTGACCATAACAGATGAAGATAATGCTGCTATTTATTTTTCATCCGGAACAACCGGTTTCCCAAAGGCTATTTTACATAATCATGAAAGCTTGGTTCATTCGTGCAAGGTAGAGCAGAAGCATCATGGACAAACTAAGGACGATGTATTTTTGTGTATTCCGCCGCTGTATCATACGGGTGCTAAAATGCATTGGTTCGGCAGTCTTATTTCAGGCGGAAAGGCAGTTTTGCTTAAGGGTATAAAGCCTGAATGGATATTGCAGGCGGTTTCTGAGGAAGAATGTACAATAGTATGGCTGCTTGTGCCGTGGGCGCAGGATATTCTTGACGCTATAGAACGCGGCGATGTGAAGCTGGATAAGTATAACCTTAAGCAATGGAGATTGATGCATATAGGCGCACAGCCTGTACCTCCAAGTCTTATAAAAAGATGGAAGACATATTTCCCGAATCATGCTTATGACACAAACTATGGACTAAGTGAATCAATAGGACCGGGATGCGTACACCTGGGAGTTGAAAATATACATAAGGTAGGCGCTATTGGCATACCGGGATATGGTTGGGAAGTAAAGATTATAGATAAAGACGGAAATAATGTAAAATGCGGTGAGGTAGGAGAGCTTTGCGTCAAAGGCCCCGGTGTTATGACTTGCTATTATAATGACAAAAAGGCAACTGATGAGGTTTTAAAGGATGGCTGGTTGTTGACCGGCGATGTTGCGCAGGAGGATGAAGACGGATTTATTTATCTGGTTGACCGTGCAAAGGATGTAATTATTTCCGGTGGTGAAAATCTGTACCCTGTTCAGATTGAAGACTTTTTAAGAAAGCATAATGCAATTAAGGATGTTGCGGTGATTGGTATGCCGGATCAGAGATTGGGCGAAATCGCGGCGGCAATAATAGAACTTAAGCCGAATTATACTTGTACGGAGGATGAAATTAATGAATTCTGTCATGAGCTTCCGAGGTATAAGCGTCCGCATAAGATAATTTTTGCAGAGGTGCCGCGTAATCCGACCGGCAAAATAGAGAAGCCGAAGCTTCGTGAAATATATTGCGGAGTTAGTATTGTAAAAACACAGATTGAAAATTGAATTAAAAGGGGGTGTTGCGTTAAGCGACACCCCCTTATTTTGTTTGGTTTATATTATAGCCGTGATTAAGGGGACCCCTGCCTTTTCCTAAATCCATTCCGTCAAGGATTGCGCCGGTGATGTAATCCTTTGCCTTTTTAACCGCTTCGTTATAGCTTAATCCCAAAGCAAGATTTGCGGCTATTGCTGATGATAGAGTACAGCCTGTACCGTGAGTATTTGGATTATCTATATGCGATTGTGAATAGGTAAAATATGAACCGTTATCATAGAGAATATCAGCGGCAGAACAGTCAAGATGTCCGCCTTTTATAAGTACGCGTACGTTATATTTTTCTGCAAGCTCTTTTGCGACGGATTTCATATCTGATTCTGTTCCTATTGCCATACCTGATAAGCTTTCTGCTTCCGGTATGTTTGGAGTTATAATATCAGCAAGCGGAAAAAGCTCATTAATAAGTGATGCTTTTGCTTTCTCGTTAAGAAGACTATATCCGCTTGTGGAAATCATAACTGTATCAAGAACTATATTTCTCGGTTTGTATTTTTTCAGCTTTTCTGCGATAACTGTGATTATTTCCTCAGAGGATACCATACCGATTTTAACGGCATCGGGAAAGATGTCTGTAAAAACGGCATCGAGCTGCGACGAAACTACAGCTGCGGGAATGTTGAAAACATCAAGAACAGCGGTAGTATTTTGTGAGGTGAGTGAGGTTATAGCACTCATACCATAAACTCCGTTTGCAATAAATGTTTTCAAATCTGCTTGAATACCGGCACCGCCGCTTGGATCGGAGCCGGCGATAGTAAGAACTGTTTTCATTTTAAATGTGTCCTTTCAAAATCGTTTAATAATTATTAAATAGTGTGTTTAATTGGTTGTCAGACAATCGCTTTTATTTTTTTATACAGTAATTTTGCTGTGCTTTCAATATCCTCCTGAGCAAAAATTCCTGATACCACTGCTGCACCGGAAATGCCGGTATTCTGAAGCTTGGATACATTGTCAGCTGTTATTCCACCGATAGCGGCAACAGGTATTTTTACTGAGGAAGTAATTGCGCGGAGAGTATCAAGCTCCATTTTTACAGCGTTTGATTTGGTAGTTGTTCCGAAAACAGCGCCTGAACCGATATAGTCCGCGCCGTTTTTTTCTGCTTCAACAGCTTGCATGGGAGTTTTTGCAGTTATTCCTATTATTTTATCATTGCCTAAAAGCTGTCTTGCTTCTCTAAGCGGAGTATCTGTCTGTCCCAGATGCACACCGTCTGCATTGACGGCAAGAGCAACTCTTATATTGTCATTTATAATAAGAGGTACATTGAACTCGCTGCATATATTTTTTATTTCCAAAGCTGATTTAATAAATTCGTCATCAGTCATATTTTTTTCGCGAAGCTGAAGCATGGTAACACCGCCTGACAGAGCTTTTTTTACTGCGTCAGCTAATGCGGAACCGTTAAGCCATGAGCGGTCTGTAACCGCGTATAGTAATAATTGTTCTTTTTTCAAAATAAATCACCTGCCATTTTGCTGTTTTATCTGTTAGTTAAATTATATCACATAACTCGCAGAAAAGCAATCTGCGGGTTGAATGTATAAAAAATTTATATCATTAAAAAAGCTGCCGTATTCATAGCGGCAGCTTATAAAAATTCAATTTAAAATATCCGATAAAATCGACTCCTTGACCTTGGAAACGTCGGTGTTTATAATCTTCTGACGTAACGGCAGTATAGCATTTGGAGTAACGGAAAGCTCATCAATGTCTGCCGATAGAAAAAAATCTGTAAGCGATGTGTCTGCTGCAAGCTCGCCGCATATGCCGACACGAATTCCATTAGCGTGTGCATTATCTGCAACCAATTTAATCAAACGAAGCAGCGACTTGTGGTGAATATCAAAAAATTCTCCTATGTCAGGATTTTGTCTGTCGGCGGCAAGTGTATACTGTGTGAGATCGTTTGTGCCTATTGAGAAGAAATCTACATACCTTGCGAGGATATCGCTTATTATTGCGGCTGCCGGTGTTTCTATCATACATCCAAGCTCTACAGTTTCCGAATAGGGAATATTTTCAGATTTTAGTTCAGTCTTGACTTCATCAACAATATTAAGGATTTTTATAATTTCCCATTCCGAAGAAATCATAGGAAACATTATAGCAAGTCTGCCAAATACTGATGCGCGAAAAAGAGCTCTCAGCTGTGTTTTAAATATTTCGGGGCGGCGAAGGCATATTCGTATTGCTCGTATGCCCATTGCCGGATTTTCCTCTTTAGGCATATTAAAATAAGCAGCCTGTTTATCCGCTCCGATATCAAGAGTCCGAATAATGATGCGTTTATCAGGCATTTGTGAAAGTAAATATTTATATGCTTCAAACTGCTGTTCCTCGGTGGGGTAAGCTGTGTTTTCAAGGTATATAAATTCACTCCTGAAAAGACCTATACCGTCAGCGTCATTTGAAATAACCGCCGGTATATCAAGAATATTTCCTATATTTGCGCAAAGCTCAATTTTTTGACCGTCCTTTGTGATATTAGGAACACCTTTTAGCTGTTCAAGATTTTTTATATTTTCTTCCGAGTTCTTTTGCAGTTGACGTAATTTTAAAGTTGTTTTTTTGTCAGGATTAATATATACAGTGCCTGAAAAACCGTCAATTACAGCGTTAAGACCGTTGTATTCATCAGAAACAATATTTTTTACATTTATAATTGCAGGAATGTTCATTGTTCTTGCAAGTATAGATGTGTGTGAATTGTCTGAACCGCCTTCTGTAACAAATGCAAGGATTTTATCCTTATCAAACTGAACAGTTTCACTTGGCGAAAGATCATCAGAAACAATGATAACAGGTTCATCTGTATCGATGCCGCTGCGTGATTTACCGCCGAGAATCCGTATGATGCGTTCCGAAACATCTCTGATATCGGCACTGCGCTCGCGCATATATTCGTCCTCCATTGCCTTGAACATCTGCACAAAATTGTCGCAGGTTTGTCCGACTGCTGTTTCAGCATTAAGCAATTCGTCGGTTATAATATTTTTTATAGATTCTATATAATCGGGATCCTCAAGCATCATCTGATGAATTTGAAAAATCATAGCATTTGCTTTTCCGACCTCTTCGACAGCCCTTTCGTACAGTTCACCCAATTCGTTATACGCTTGTAATCTGGCATTTTCAAAACGTTGTATTTCAGTATCGCTGCTTGATACATGGCTGCGTACTATTATACTTTCTTTGCGGGAATATATATATATCTTTCCGAAAACAATACCTCCGCAAACAGGTTTTCCGCTTAACGTAATCAATGCAAGCGCCTCCTTTCTATGCTGCTGAATATATTATATAACAATCAAAGCGGAAAGAAAAGTGTTTTATCCAAGAATGTTGTATAAATTTCAGTCTTTTAAATAATTTAAGATACTGAATAATAATTTTAGATTTAAAACCGTTGTATTTTTTTTCACAATATGGTATAATCAGTGTATGTGAAAAGAAATCTGAGAAAGGATAGATTACTAATGGATAAAAAAGAATTTGCTTTGAAGCAGCATGAAAAATGGCAGGGAAAAATAGAGGTTGTTTCAAGGGCTGCTGTAACAAACAGAGAGGAATTGGCTGTTGCATATACTCCGGGGGTTGCGGAGCCTTGTCTGGAGATAGCAAAGGATGTTGACTTGTCATATAAATATACGCGCCGCGGAAATCTTGTTGCGGTAATAACAGACGGAACGGCTGTTTTGGGATTGGGTGATATCGGCCCTGAAGCAGGAATGCCTGTTATGGAGGGTAAATGCGCCTTGTTTAAAACATTTGCTGATGTAGACGCGTTTCCAATTTGTGTGCGCTCAAAGGATGTTGATGAAATTGTAAATACAATAAAGCTTATTTCAGGCTCGTTCGGCGGAATTAACTTAGAGGATATTTCGGCGCCAAGATGTATTGAGATTGAAAGACGCTTAAAGGAAGAATGTGATATTCCTGTATTCCATGACGATCAGCACGGAACAGCGGTTGTTGTTCTTGCATCTGTTTTGAATGCGCTTAAGGTGGTAGGAAAGGATATAACAAAAATAAAAGCTGTTGTAAACGGAGCGGGCTCGGCAGGAATGGCTATAACAAGATTGCTGGTATCACGCGGACTTAAGAATGTTATTATGTGTGATAAATACGGTTCACTGTATCGCGGCAATCCTGAAATGAATCCTGAGCAATCAAAGCTTGCGGAGCTTACTAATCCGGATAATATTAACTGTAGTCTGAAAGAAGCGATAAAAGGGGCGGATTTGTTTATAGGTGTAAGCGCACCCAATATACTTACAGAGGAAATTGTAAAAACTATGGCAGATGACCCTGTTGTGTTTGCTATGGCAAATCCTGTTCCGGAGATTATGCCGGATGCTGCAAAGGCGGCAGGCGTGAGAGTTATAGGAACGGGACGTTCGGATTTCCCTAATCAGATTAATAATGTGCTTGCGTTCCCGGGAATATTCAGAGGAGCATTGGATGTGCGGGCAAGCGATATAAACGATGAAATGAAAATTGCTGCGGCAGAGGCTATTGCCGGAATTATCAGCGATGATGAATTAAATGAGGAATATATTATTCCGGATGCGTTTGATAAGCGTGTATGCGAATATGTTGCGAAGGCGGTTGCCGATGCGGCAAGAAAAACAGGAATAGCAAGAATTTAATTTGGGAATAATAGATGATTGAAAGGATTGATAGATGTGAAAAAAATAGGAATTCTTACAAGCGGCGGCGACTGCCAGGGACTTAATGCAGCTATCAGAGGTGTTGCAAAGGCTTTATATGAAGAAATGGGCGATAATATTGAAATCTATGGAATACAGGATGGTTACCGCGGACTTATTCATGGGGATTATAAAAAAATGAAAAAGTCAGATTTTTCAGGGATTCTTACCGTCGGCGGTACAATTTTAGGTACATCTCGTCAGCCGTTTAAGGAAATGCGTGTGATTGATGATGAAACAAGCATTGATAAGGTTAAGAATATGAAAATGCATTACAAGGAAATGGGATTGGATTGCCTTGTTGTGCTTGGCGGAAACGGCACGCATAAATCTGCAAATATGTTAAGCGAGGAAGGACTTAATGTGGTAAGTCTGCCTAAGACGATTGATAACGATGTTTGGGGCACAGAAATGACGTTTGGTTTTCAAAGTGCGCTTGATATTGCAACTGATGTAATAGACTGTATTCATACTACTGCTACATCTCACGGACGTATTTTTATTGTAGAGGTAATGGGGCATAAGGTTGGCTGGCTTAATCTTTATGCCGGAATTGCCGGCGGAGCTGATATAATTCTTCTTCCTGAAATCCCGTATGATATTGATAAAATCGCAGAGGTAATAGATAAGAGAGAAAGAGAAGGCAAGCGCTTTTCGATTCTTGCTGTTGCCGAAGGGGCTATTTCAAAGGAAGAGGCCGCTATGAAGAAAAAGGAATTCAAGGCAGCGCGCGCATCAATGCCGTATCCGTCTATTTCATATAAGATTGCCAAGGAGCTTGGAGAAAAAACAGGTCATGAAATAAGAGTAACAGTTCCGGGGCATTTTCAGCGCGGCGGAAGCCCGTGCGCATATGACAGAGTTTTGTGCACACGATTTGGCGCTGCCGCTGCAAGATTAATTAAAAATGAGCAGTATGGCTTTATGGTAGCGCTGCAAAATGAAAAGATTGTTCCCGTGCCATTAAGCGAGGTTGCGGGAAAACTAAAAAAAGTACCTGTAGACTGTGAAGAAATCAAGGCGGCAAAGGATATAGGTATTTCATTTGGTGATTAATATTTTTTGTGAGGTAAAAAATGGATAGAGTACAAAAGGCGATTGAATTATTTCAGTCTGGATATAACTGCTCGCAGTCTGTGATAGGCGCATTCTGTGATGAATTTGGTATGGATTTTGATACTGCTATGAAGGTTTCTGAGGGCTTTGGAGGCGGTATGGGCAGAATGCGTCTTACCTGCGGAGCTGTATCGGGAATGTTCATGCTTGTCGGATTGAAATACAGTAAAGCACAGGGCGGTGACACTGAAACACGCACCAAAATTTACGAAACAGTTCAGAAAATGGCAAATGAATTTGAAAAGACGAACGGCTCTATTGTCTGCGGTGATCTTCTTGGCATGAACAGACCGAAGGATAATGGCGCAGTACCGACGCCAAGAACAGAAGGCTTTTATAAAAAGCGTCCGTGTATAGGCTGTGTGGAGGATTGTGCGTCATTAGTTGAGAAGTATTTGCTTATAAAATAAGGACAAATAAATTATCACTAAAAGTAAGATGTATCCGCCTTTAAGGTGGCGGGTACCGCTTACTTTTTTTTGGTGGTATAATCCGACTCTGGAACATTGAATGACGGTGTTTTGCTCTTTATTGAAA
>JALEPO010000170.1 GCA_022768695.1 Clostridia bacterium | reverse complement strand
CCCTCTAACTTATGTGTTTTCTATTGTATTAATTGCGTTGCTCTGCAAACCACTCCTTGAGGAGAGGTGCCCGAAGGGCGGAGAGGTGTTTGCAAACTGACGACATGTGCGTCAGTTTGCTTAAAATTAAAAAAGTTTCTTCGGGAACTTTTTTAATTACTCTGTTTTGAGATTGACCGAAACGCAGTTTCGGGCGGCGTGCGGACGCGCACGCCTATAAACAATAATTTACCTTATTATAATATTTACATCACAGCAGGGAATAGTAGTACAAAAAAATCACCCGGCAGAGTTGCCGAGTGATTTAATATTATTTTTAAATTAGTCCTGTTCAGCTAACTTAACAAGCTTTGCATACTTTTCTTCTGCATTCTTAACAGCCTTTGCGAACAGTTCCTTAGCTCTTTCAGGATTTGAACGAGCAAGTGAGTTATAACGAACTTCGCCCATGATGAAGTCTTCATATGAAGCGGTAGGAGCCTTTGAATCCAACTGGAATGGGTTTTTACCTTCCATAGCGCGTCTTGGGTCATATCTGAACAAGTGCCAGTAACCTGCGTCTACAGCCTTCTTTTCTTCTGTCTGAGCAATCTTCATGCCGCCCTTGATACCGTGGTTGATACATGGAGCGTATGCGATGATAAGTGAAGGACCGTTATAGCTTTCAGCTTCGATAAGAGCATTTAGCAGCTGCTGCGGGTTAGCGCCCTGAGCAACCTGTGCAACATAGATGTAGCCATAGCTCATAGCGATTGCAGCCAAATCCTTCTTCTTAACTTCCTTACCGGCAGCAGCAAACTGAGCGATTGCGCCTGTTGGTGTAGCCTTTGATGACTGACCGCCTGTATTTGAATAAACTTCTGTATCGAATACAAGAATGTTAATATCGTTACCTGAAGCAAGAGCGTGGTCAACGCCGCCAAAGCCGATATCGTATGCCCAACCGTCACCGCCGAAGATCCAGCATGACTTCTTAGCAAGATATTCCTTATCAGCGATTACGTTCTTAGCGTCTTCTGAATTGATGTTAGCGATTGCAGCAAGCAACTCATCAGTAGCAACTCTGTTTGCAACAGCGTCGTTCTTTGTGTCGATGAACTTATCTACAGCCGGCTTAACGTCTGCATTTTCAGCGGCAATTCTTTCAAGTCTTTCGATGTTTGTATTTCTCAATGTATCCTGAGCAATAAACATACCCAAACCAAATTCAGCGTTATCCTCGAACAATGAGTTAGCCCATGCGGGACCGTTGCCGTTCTTGTCCTTGCAGTAAGGTGTTGAAGGAGCACTGCCGCCCCAGATTGATGAACATCCTGTTGCGTTAGCAAGGAACATTCTGTCACCGAACAGCTGAGTAACAAGCTTAGCGTAAGGTGTTTCACCACAGCCTGCGCAAGCGCCTGAGAATTCAAGATATGGCTTCTTGAACTGTGAACCCTTAACCTTTGTTGCAGGGAATTTATCAAGAACTGCCTGCTTTTCACCTAAGTCAGCGGCATAATCATAGTTAGCCTGCTCGTTAAGCTGAGTTTCAAGCGGCTTCATTGCAAGAGCCGGATCCTTCTTGCCTGCATTGTTTACAGGACATACGTTAGCACAGCTTCCGCAGCCTGTACAGTCAAGAACTGATACAGCCATTGTGTAATATAAGCCGTCAAGCTGCATAGCGTCCTTATACTTGATGCCCTCAGGAGCATTGTCCAATTCTTCCTTAGTAAGCACTACAGGACGGATACAAGCGTGAGGACATACATATGAACAGTTACCGCACTGGATACAAGTATCTGAGTTCCACTCAGGAACGTCGATAGCGATACCTCTCTTTTCGTATGCGGCTGAACCAAGAGGAACTTCACCTGTCTGATAATCTGAGAATGCTGAAACAGGAAGTGAAGCACCCTTGAACTGGCTGATAGGAACAAGAACGTCGTTGACGTACTTGATAAGGTCGCTGTCGCCCTCGTGCTTAACTGATAAATCTTCATATTCAGCGTTCTTCCAGCTTTCGGGAACCTCTACCTTAACAACCTGCTGAGCGCCGGCGTCGATAGCGTCATGGTTCATCTTAACTATAGCGTCACCCTTCTTTGAATATGAAGCAGTAGCAGCGTCCTTCATGTACTGAATAGCGTCTGCTTCAGGAAGGATACCTGATAATTTAAAGAATGCTGACTGTAATACAGTGTTGATTCTGTTGCCAAGACCGATTTCCTTACCAATCTTAACACCGTCGATTGTATAGAACTGAATGTTGTTGTCAGCGATGTACTTCTTAACCTGACCGGGAAGATGAGTTTCAAGCTCCTCAGCATTCCATGAGCAGTTTAATAGGAATACGCCGCCCGGCTTAATGTCTGATACCATATCATACTGTCTTATGTATGATGCCTTGTGACAAGCAACGAAGTCAGCCTTGTTGATAAGATAAGTTGAAGTGATTTTTGGGTTACCGAAACGAAGATGTGAACATGTAAGACCGCCTGACTTCTTTGAGTCATAGTCAAAGTAAGCCTGTACATTCATATCTGTGTGGTCACCGATAATTTTAACCGAGTTCTTGTTAGCACCAACAGTACCGTCTGCGCCAAGACCCCAGAACTTACAGCTTGTGATGCCCTCAGGAGTTGTATCCGGGTTTTCATCAAGATCAAGTGAAAGGTTAGTAACGTCGTCATTGATACCGATTGTGAAGTGCTTCTTTTCTGTATTCTTGAATGCAGCGATGATGCAAGCAGGAGTTGTGTCCTTTGAACCCAAACCGTAACGACCTGCGTAAACAGGAACATTCTTGAATGTTTCGCTTTCCTGTAAAGCTGCAACAACATCTAAGTATAAAGGCTCGCCTAATGCGCCTGGTTCTTTAGTTCTGTCAAGAACAGTAATCTTCTTAACTGTTGTAGGAATAGCTTCAATAAGCTTTTCAACGCAGAATGGTCTGTAAAGTCTAACCTTAACAAGACCAACCTTCTGACCGTTGGCATTTAAGTAGTCAACAGTTTCTTCGATTGTGTCACAAACTGAACCCATAGCAACGATAATCTGTTCAGCATCAGCAGCGCCGTAGTAGTTAAACAGCTTGTAATCTGTGCCGATCTTTTCGTTAACCTTGTCCATGTATTCCTGAGTAAGAGCAGGAATCTTATTGTAAGCTTCGTTACAAGCTTCTCTTGCCTGGAAGAATACGTCACCGTTCTGAGCAGTACCTCTCTGAGCAGGGTGTTCAGGGTTAAGTGATGAATGTCTCCACTCATTAAGAGCGTCCCAGTCAAGCATATCTGCAAGATCCTTATAATCCCAGCAAGCAACCTTCTGATACTCGTGTGATGTTCTGAAACCGTCGAAGAAATGTAAGAACGGAATTTTGCCCTTGATTGTTGTAAGATGAGCAACAGCGCCTAAATCCATAGCTTCCTGTGGGTTTGTTGAAGCAAGCATAGCAAAGCCTGTCTGACGGCATGCCATAACGTCGCTGTGATCGCCGAAGATTGAAAGAGCGTGTGAAGCCAAAGCTCTTGCTGATACGTTAAATACGCAAGGAAGCTGTTCACCTGCAATCTTGTACATATTCGGAATCATTAGCAAAAGTCCCTGAGAAGCTGTGTAAGTTGTTGTTAAAGCACCGGCTGTAAGTGAACCGTGAACTGCACCGGCAGCACCTGCTTCTGACTGCATTTCAACAACCTTAACAGTTTGTCCGAAAATGTTTTTTTGTCCGGCAGCAGACCATTTGTCTGTTACTTCTGCCATTGTGGATGATGGTGTGATAGGATAGATAGCAGCTACATCCGTAAACGCGTATGAAGCGTATGCGGCAGCGTTGTTACCATCCATAGTTTTCATTTTTCTTGCCATCGGAATCTCCTCCTATATTATAATTTGTGTGTCTTATAATTGTAACATACATGTATATATAATATCACTAATTTGAAATAAAATCAAGTTATTAAGAATATATTTTATATGTTTTGTGCAAATTTTTTATATTTTTTTTACATAAATAGTAATATGAATAAAAAAACGGTTGTTTTTTGATACTTTTGCATAAAAAACAAGAAATAAAACTGACAAATCAACTAAAAGTAAAATAAAAAAATATACCAAAAAATTTTGGCTTCAGGAAAGTTTGTTTTTCTAAAAAAATCAAAATTACAGCGAGCACCGATGATTCCCGCCAATTTTTTGGCACGGAAAGAAAACTTTAAAAAGGCAAAATCACCGGCAATTATTATGTTTTTGTCGTCATTGTCAAAAGATTATCCTCAACGGCAATGAATTTTTTTTGCAGGATATAACAGTGGTGAGCCATTTTTATTGTAATTTTATCTGAAAGAGATATGTGTTTCTTCAATAAATAATTTATTCGCATATTAAGAACAGAGGAATATAAAGATACACATATCCCAAGAAAATACAAGATAAAGGAAACCGAGATAATTTTCATAATCTAAGACCACTCCTAAAAAGAATTACAATTATTATCTGTCAATAATATAATTAAAAAACTATGTAAATATTGTTGACACGGGTAATTATTGGTGATATAATAATTACGAACAAATATTCGATAAAATACTTGCATTATTTATCTGCTTGGAAAATGCACATTTTTGTAACAGAACTGTAACAAAGTAACAAAGTGTTTGTAATTGATTTTGTATATCTTGGGTGTTATAATCTAAAACAGACACTAAAAACACAACATATTGTGGTTAAAATATAATAAACATACAATTGGAGAGAGGTGTAAGAAAAATGAAAGTAGTAAAAAAAGACGGAACAAAAGAAGAATTTAATGTACAAAAGGTAGTTGTAGCTGTTAATAAATCCGCATTTCGTGCGCTTGAAAAATTTTCCGATGAGGATATTGAATTTATATGTAAGTTCGTAGAAGAAGAAGCCCGCAAGATGAATAAGGAAGATATTAAGATTGCGGAGATGCACAATATTGTTGAGGGCGCGCTTGAAAGAGTAAATCCCAAGGTTGCCAAAAGCTATCGTGATTACAGAAATTATAAGCAGGACTTTGTTCAGATGCTTGATGAGGTATACAAGAAAAGTCAGTCTATAATGTATATCGGCGACAAGGAGAATTCCAATACTGACAGTGCGCTTGTTTCAACAAAGAGAAGTCTTATCTTCAATCAGCTTAATAAGGAACTCTATAAAAAGTTTTTCCTTACAACCGAGGAGCTTCAGGCGTGTCGTGACGGATATATCTATATTCATGATATGTCTGCAAGACGCGATACTATGAACTGCTGTCTTTTTGATGTGCAGAATGTTTTGACCGGCGGATTTGAAATGGGTAATTTGTGGTATAATGAGCCTAAAACTCTTGACACGGCTTTTGATGTAATCGGTGATATTGTTTTGTCAGCCGCAAGTCAGCAGTACGGCGGATTTACAGTGCCGAGCGCAGATCTTATTCTTGAGCCGTATGCGGAAAAGTCATATAAAAGATGTATTGAAAAATATATTTCACTCGGAATAGATGAGGAAAAGGCTAAGGAAATAGCTTTGAAGGATGTTGAGAAGGAATTTGAACAGGGCTTTCAGGGTTGGGAATACAAGTTCAATTCAGTATCGTCAAGCCGCGGCGATTATCCGTTTATAACAGTGACAATCGGAACAGGAACAGGACGTTTTGCAAAAATGGCATCTATAACTATGCTTAAGGTTCATGCAAAGGGACAGGGCAAGGAAGGAAATAAAAAGCCTGTATTGTTCCCGAAAATTGTATTTTTATATGATGAAAATCTCCATGGTGAAGGTGGTGAGCTTGAAGACGTATTTGAAGCCGGTATTGAGTGCTCCTCAAAAACAATGTATCCTGACTGGCTGAGTCTTACAGGCGAGGGATATGTTCCTTCAATGTATAAAAAATATGGAAAAATAGTGTCACCTATGGGCTGCAGGGCGTTTTTATCACCATGGTATGAAAGAGGCGGTATGAGTCCGGCTGATGAGAATGATAAGCCGGTGTTTGTCGGAAGATTTAACATAGGTGCGGTATCACTTCATTTGCCGATGATTTTGGCGAAATCAATGCAGGAAAATATTCCGTTCTTTGAATTGCTTGATTATTATCTGAATCTTATAAGACAGCTGCATCTTAGAACATATGATTACTTAGGTGAAATGCGCGCTTCAACTAATCCGCTTGCGTATTGCGAGGGCGGTTTTTACGGCGGTAATTTGCGCTTGAACGATAAAATAAAGCCGCTATTAAAATCGGCAACTGCTTCGTTCGGTATAACTGCGCTTAACGAGCTTCAGGAGCTTTATAATAAGCAATCACTTGTTGAGGACGGCGAATTTGCTCTTAAAACACTTGAGCATATAAATAAAAAGGTAGAGGAATTCAAAAAAGAGGATGGCAGATTATATGCAATCTACGGCACTCCGGCAGAATCACTCTGTGGCTTGCAGGTTACACAGTTCAGAAAGAAGTACGGCGTAATCGAAAATGTTTCTGACCGAGAATATGTGTCAAACAGCTTCCATTGTCATGTCACAGAGGATATTACGCCTATTCAGAAGCAAAATCTCGAAAAGCGTTTCTGGGAGCTTTCAAACGGCGGTAAAATCCAGTATGTAAAATATCCGATAAGCTATAATAAAGAAGCTATTAAAACGCTTATCCGTAGGGCGATGAATTTGGGCTTTTATGAAGGAGTCAATTTATCACTGGCGTACTGCGATGATTGCGGATATGAGGAGCTTGAAATGGATGTATGCCCAAAATGCGGAAGTAAAAATCTGACCAAAATTGATAGAATGAACGGTTATCTTTCGTATTCGCGCGTAAAAGGCGACACAAGATTAAATTCTGCAAAAATGGCGGAAATTGCTGAAAGGAAAAGTATGTAATGCGTTATCATAACATAACAAAAGATGATATGCTCAACGGTGACGGACTGCGGGTTGTTTTGTGGATTTCGGGCTGTGAGCATAAATGTCCGGGATGTCATAATCCGATTACATGGGATATATGTGACGGACTGGAATTTGACGAAGCTGCAAAGAACGAGATTTTTGATGAGCTTTCAAAGGATTATGTTTCGGGAATTACTTTTTCGGGAGGAGATCCTTTACATACGCAAAACCGTAAAGATACAGGCAAGCTTGTTGAAGAAATTGCAGAAAAGTTTCCTGATAAAACGATATGGATGTATACAGGATACGAATGGCAGGACGTAAAAGATTTATCTTTTATAAGTAAGGTAGATGTGCTGATTGACGGTCGATATGTCAAAGAGCTGCGTAATGTTAAGCTGCCGTGGAGAGGAAGCTCCAATCAGAACGTTATAGATGTTAAAAAGAGCCTTGAGCTTGATAAGATAGTATTGCTTTTAAAGTAGGAGGATTTATGAAAAGAATAGCACAGTTTGAGAAAGTAAGCTATGAACAGTTTGCGTCGGATTGGACAGATACTTTCGGAAGCGGTTATAATATTGAAGAAATATACAACACAATAAAGCTGCCAAAACGCGCGACTACAGGTTCGGCGGGTTATGATT
>JALEPO010000195.1 GCA_022768695.1 Clostridia bacterium | reverse complement strand
GGACTTCCTACATTCCATCCCACCGAATATGCAACAAGAGAAGATATTGCTGTCGCATTAGTTCGTATGATGGGCTTTACAGATAGTGATGCTAATGACAAAAACTATGCAGGTAGAAAATTTTATGACGGGAGTAGCATTTCACCAAGTTTGATGCCATATGTTAGTATTGCTTGCGAGAGGGGCTTAATAAGCGGCTATCCGGACGGAAATTTTGGTCCGACACAAGGTATAACGAGAGCAGAAACGGTTGTGTTATTAAACCGTGCAACAAAGCAAGCTGTGACAAATATCAATGCGGATTTACAAATATCAGCGAATGTGCTATATAATGAAGATGAAAAAACCGCTACAATAGCAGAACCAGAAGTAGACGCAAATACAGAGATTGTTGCAACTCAAACAGAGCATCAAAGTTATGATACGTTATATATTGCTGTTCATGTATCAGATATTATGTATTCAAACCATGATATACCTGATATTACATTATCAATCACAGGCAAAAATGGCTCAGATACTTTGACTCTGACAAGGGATAATTTTGACTCGGATAGAAGAGCATATTCGGGTAGTTGTAACATTGGTTCTTTTTCAGCAGGTGATGAAATAAGCATTGCTTTTTCAAGTTCTTCTGAAAACACTTATTTAACATTGATTCAGGGTTCAAATCCAGTAGTAGTAAAAAATGATCCTGTTACATATAAGATAGAATCTTATACTTATAGTGATCCAGGTGATCCAGAGCCTACTACTGCTACTTATGGTGGTTATATAAATTCACCTTTAAGCTTCGATTTGAATAAAGAGGTTACACCATCAACTATAACTTTGATTTTAAAAGATGAAAGTGGTAATGTATTACCGAATGTACAAATTAAATGTACAACACCAACAAATAGTGTAATAAAGTCTTATACTTCTGATGCAAATGGTGCTGTAGCTGTAGACTACAGTGCTTTTGGTGACTTTATAGATGTAATTTCTTGTGATAAAGATTATGAGGTTATTGGAACTAATTCTCGCAAGATGATAACTTCACCTAAAGAGGGAAGGGTATATACAGTTGCTCTTAAAAAGGCAGAGAAATAGGAAGAAGCAGAAGCAGAAACTTCTCTTCCTGATGTTTCGTTCACAGTAAATTTGTCTTACTCAGGAAAACCGGCATTATTTGATAAAAGTAATAAAGGTTTGTTAGAGCTTAATTTTTCAACAGACAGGGATAATTTTACTGTAGGTAATTTAGCCGAAGTTTCTAATGTAATTTCAATCCCTAAAAGGGTATATAACATTACTTCAAGCAAAGACTATTTACCTATAACACCCTTAAATAACATAGATACAGACAGCAAAGAGGTAAATGTAGTTTGTACTCCCACTTACACTTTAAAAGTAACGAACTCAGACGATGCAGATTTACGTGCAGATAATTTTGAAGTTATAAACATAAACTCTCTTAAATAGTATCCGATCAATAGTGCCACGACTACCCCATGACAGTCCTGCTATGGTATAATCATTCTAACGAAATCTATGGAGTTGGTTAGAATGGATAAAGTAGTCTGCGGTTATACGGATATGCGGCGTTCCATTGATGGACTGGCGGCAATAATTAAGCAGAATTTTGGTTGTAATCCGTATGACGGAAGTCTGTTTCTTTTCTGTGGAAAGAGAAGTGATCGTATTAAAGGTTTGCTCTGGGATGAAGACGGTTTTCTGATTTTGTACCAAGCTATTTTAAGAAGGTCTGAGCAAGTCAATAGAGTTGCTCAGCCTTTTTTGGTATTGATAGCACTGATTATTAATCGGATACGAAACAACTGCCTTAAAAATGGCAAATATTAAGTTAAAATTTTAGAATAAATAGCTACCAAAATTACCTTTCTATACTCAAACATTTGGTGTCCGGTGGTCCGCACGGT
>JALEPO010000137.1 GCA_022768695.1 Clostridia bacterium | reverse complement strand
GCAACCAACGGTTGCAAGGAGCGCCCTCTCTCCCCAGCGTTTTTTGGTACTTTTGTACGTACAAAAGTACATAAATAATAAATTACAAAAATTATTAAGCAAAAATAATTTTTGTGCCGCTAAACAATAATTTATTCCATACAAGGAGGAATACAGATGGCAGAGAAATATGGTGAAGTACCGCAGAAATGGACTAAAGAATGGTGGGGCTATTTCTGGGACTATTACAAATTACATACAATTATAACTTTATTTGTGATAATATGTGTAGCCATTACTGTTACGCAGTGTGTAACACGCGAAAAATATGACATTACAATGACTTATGCCGGTCATAAAATTTATACCGATGATGAAATAAGTCGTGCTGCTGTTGGATTATCACAGTATATTGATGATGTTGACGGAAACGGTGAAAAGTCAATTTTCTTCCAGCAGCTCAACTTTGTAGATCAAATGGGCAGTGAGGAATATGACTATGCTTCACAAACAAAGCTTGATTTGGAATTCCACAACGAATGCTCATTTTTGTTCCTGTACGACGCTTCTCAGACGGAGCTTATGATAAACAGAGATTCCGCTTCTGAGCTTTATGTGCCGGTTTCTGAATGGGCAGATACAATGCCTGAGCAAGGTATGCTTTATTCAAAGGATGGAGTCGCTTATGCCGTAAAGTTGGATAACAGTGCGTTTTTGGAGGAAAACAGCATATATAATGATGATTTATATGTGCTTATCCGCAGGAATTACGCTGATGATGAAAAAAATGCCTTGGCAAGTGAAAGCAGTATAAGAATAGCAAACGTTCTTATCCAATAAGAATTTTATCGGACAGGCAGCAGAGTTATTAGAATGAGGAGGGAAGGGATTTTGGCTGTTTTAAAGGCGGAAACAGAATTAACTGAGTATGAAATGTTTTCTAAATACCGCAGAACCGGCGATTTGAAGCTTCGTGATGAAATTGTTGCCTCATATATATATATTGCCGAAATTCTTTCAAGGAAATTTATAAACCGCGGTGTGGAGTATGACGATATATATCAGGTTGCCTGCATGGGAATTCTGTTTGCGGTTGAGAGGTTTGACCCTGAAAAGGGAGTTAAATTTGCTACATATGCCACTCCTACGGTGTTAGGTGAAATTCGTAAATACTTTCGGGATAAGGGCAATTTTATCCGTATTCCGCGGCGTCTTTACGAGATTTTCTATAAGGCTGAAAGAATAAGACGCGGTTCAAGCGAAATGTCTAATGCGGAAATCGCAAGAATTTTAAATCTGCCGGAAAAGCTTATCGACGAAGCTTACGATTGGGGCGACGGTTCATTTATAAAATCGCTTGAATATGAGGCTTATGCGGACGGAGCTTTAAACCTTTCAAATGTTTTGGGGGCAGATGACAAGAACTTTCTCATGATAGAAAATAATGATTTTATTAATTTCTGCATGAGCCGCCTCAGTGACGAGGAGAAAGAGTTTATTGACTGCCGTTATAACAGAGAAATGAGTCAGAAGGAAATCGCAGAGCTTAAGCATACATCGCAGATGCAGGTTTCAAGATTTGAAAGAAGGCTATTAAAAAAGCTTAAAAATTTATATTTCAGAGATTAGAAGGGAGATAACAATGCTTACAGAATCAAAAAAGGAATTTATTGAATTTATGATGGAAGCAGAGGTGCTTCGTTTCGGTGACTTTGTTACAAAAAGCGGACGCAACACACCGTATTTTGTAAACACCGGTAATTTTAAAACGGGAAAGCAGATTGCAACTCTTGGTAAATTCTATGCCGCGCTTATAAAAGAGAACTGCGGCGAAGAATTTGACTGTATGTTCGGACCGGCGTACAAGGGTATTCCTCTTGCAACTGCCGCCGCTGCCGCACTTTACAACGAATATGAGATTGACAAGCCCTATTTCTTCAACAGAAAGGAAGAAAAGGATCATGGCGAGGGCGGTTCTCTTGTAGGCTACAAGCCGCACGATGGCGACAGGGTTATTATAATTGAGGACGTTATAACAGCCGGCACTGCCGTTCGTGAAACGATGCCTATACTTAAAAATGCGGCAAATGTCGAAGTTAAGGATATGTTCATTTCAGTAAACCGCTGTGAGGTTGGTCAGAATCCTGAAAAAACTACCATCATGGAGGTGATGGAGGACTTTGGAATTAATGTTCATGCTATAATTACTGTTAAGGATATTTATGAATATCTGAAGGAAAATGGTTCATACAATGATATTCTGCCTAAGATGGAGGATTACATGAGCAGATACTGCGTATTTTAATTGCGTAAAATATTAAGAAAGCAGGTGGTAAAAATGAAACGTAAAGTGAAATTTTTAATACCTTTATTGATTACGCTGCTGATGTCGGTATCAGTGTATGCGTATAATGTTGTGGATTTGCCGGAAAGCATGACGATGGCTGAAGCACTGGGTATTTTTGATGTTTCTGAAATTACAAGGGCTACAATATCAAATCCGCAGGATAATAAGTATATCGAAATGACAAATGATGAAATCAACGAATTTTTTTCCCTTGCGGCGGATATAAAGCTTAACCGTACAATAAATGCAACGCCGTTTAGAGGTACTGCGGTGAATTTATATACCGAGTCTGGAGTTCAGAGCTATTACTTAAACTCAGGCGTTCAGATTGGTATGTATGGAACGGTTACATATATGTGTTATCAGGCTGACGATGTGGACGCAGGCAGTTTGATGTATATTGACACTATTTTTAAGGATGAGCCGATTAAATCAAACGGCGAAGAAATTCATGTCAAGACAGACAGAGATTTTTTGAAAATGCCTAAGGATAAATGGGCGCAGAGTACCGTTAAAGACGCGGCGGCTCATTGTTTGGTACCGTATGAGTTTGTGAATAAGTACAGCAACGATATAACTCGTGAGGAATTTTGTATACTTTTAGGAAATATGATTCGTGTTGCGGGCAATTATGTTTCTTTGGAGGATTATATGAAAGCGCACGGAAAAGCGTATCTGACAAATTATTTTTCGGATTGCTATGGTGTTGATAATTCCGTATATATGCTGTATTCGCTTGGAATTGTAAACGGTAAGTCGGATGGGATTTTTGACCCTGACGGAATTATAACGCGTGAGGAGGCGGCGGCACTGGTATGCCGTACTGCTGCATTGTTTAGATATGTCGATGATGATGATACTCTTTACTATGATGATACAAGAGATATTTCTCCGTGGGCAAGACCGTTTGTTGCGTGGGTTTCAAATAGGTTTATAATGAACGGTACAGACGGCAGCTTCCTGCCAAAGAAAACATATACCGTTCAAGAAGCGATTACAACCGTAAACAGACTTTATAAGGTTGTTACAAGATAAAAAAGTACCCAACTAAACAGGGCTGTAACAAAACAGGGCTGCATCTAATGTGCAAGCCCTGTTTTGTTGTTATATGGGAAATTGCTCGTAAGGTGAGCAGTTTAATTTTAAATTATTCCGCAAGCTTTGGACCTATTTCCGTTACGTCGCCGGCTCCCATTGTAAATATTATATCGCCGGCAGCGGCGGTTTCCTTTACATATTTTATAATATCGTCAAAATCATCAATAAACTTTGCATTAACGCCGCGTTCTTTAATTTGTTCCGCTAAGTCCTCGGGTTTTGTAACGCCGTCAAATTTTTCTCTTGCGGCATAGATATGTGTTAAAATAAGCTCGTCTGCATCGTCAAACGCTTCTTTAAATTCGTTCCAGAGAGTACGCGTTCTTGAATAGGTGTGCGGTTGGAAAATACATATAACGCGGTTTCGGTCAAATTCTTTTGCGGCTTTTAAGGTAGCCTTGATTTCAGTGGGATGATGCGCATAGTCGTCAATTATAACTGCACCGTTTACAAAGCCCTTTTTCTCAAAGCGGCGGTGAGTTCCCTTGAAGGTTTCGATTCCTTCCGCGGCAGTTTGAGGCTCAATTCCGGCTATGCAGCAGACTGCAATTGTAGCAAGCGCGTTAAGAATGTTATGCTCACCCGGCACGTTCAGCCGTACGCTGCATAATTTATTACCGTTATTATAAACATCAAAGCTTGGAAATCCTGCATGATATTTAATATTCATAGGATAATAATCGTAAGCGTCACTCATGCCGTAAGTGGTTATATCAAGATTTGTATCCTTAAGCGCTTTTTGGATATTTTCATCGCTTCCAAGCGCGACAACCTTGCCGATATCTTTTGTCAGCATTGCAAATTGACGGAAGCTTTCGATAATTTCATCAATACCAGAAAAGAAATCAAGATGATCTTCTTCAATATTGGTAATAAGAGCGATTGTAGGATAAAATTTTAAAAAGCTGTTTGTATATTCGCAGGCTTCCGTAACAA
Source organism: Clostridia bacterium (assembly GCA_022768695.1). Classification (GTDB taxonomy): domain Bacteria; phylum Bacillota; class Clostridia; order UBA1381; family UBA1381; genus JALEPO01. Next base: position 1,454 of record JALEPO010000137.1, on the reverse strand, counting down.
AATAATCAGAGCTGCCTGTTTTTATATTGCCGCCTATAAGGTCAAGCTCTCCGCCCACGCTTATGGTAGGGTCAAGATCAGCATAAATCATAGCGTGTGCAAGCATTGATGTGGTTGTGGTTTTTCCGTGTGTGCCGCTCACGCCTACTGCGTGTGTATAGCCTTTCATAATTGCGCCTAAAAATTCGGCTCGGTCTATTAGGCGTACACCTTTTTCCTTTGCGGCTATTATTTCCGGATTATCTGCCTTTGCCGCAGCAGTATACACTGCAAGCGAAGCGTTGGCAATGCCTTCTTCATTAACTGCGTCACGTCCGTAAACGATATTAGCGCCGATACTTTCGAGTTTTTCCGTAATTTCGCTTTTATTCCAATCAGAGCCGGACACCTTGTAGCCGTTTTTTAAAACTATCTGAGCCAGTCCGCTCATACTGATTCCGCCTATGCCTATAAAATGGATATGTGAATTGGGAGCTATATCTTCCATTTTAAATCTTTCCATAATAATTTCCACAGCCTTTCAAATAATAATAAAAAATTTAACGCTTTATATCCGGGCAGACAATGCGTTAAAAAGAACGGGACAAGTCCCGTAAATACCAAATGCTTTGCAGATATATAAATCAGCTAATATGCATGTCCATACAGGAGCAGTATAAATACTAAAAAAAACTAATATAATAATTATATACCTCAGATATTAAAATGAAAACACCTTTTTTAAAAATTTCATGTTTACTACAAAAGAGATTGGTATCTAAAAAGAGTTTTAATAAAAAATGCACAAAGACTTGACAAAATTTGATATTTTTTGTATTATAATATTAGTTAAGAATAACATCACTGGACAGACCTGAGAATTACATATAAAAACTCTTATTATGGAAGGTGGTGAATTTAATTGGAAATTACTGATATTCGTATAAAAAAGGTTACAACTGACAGCAGAATGAAAGCTATAGTATCTGTTACTTTTGATAATGCGTTTGTTGTGCATGATATAAAGGTTATTGAGGGGCAGGACAAATTATTTACGGCTATGCCCAGCAGAAAAACCCCTGAGGGAGAATATAAAGACATAGCGCATCCTATTAACAGCGATATGAGAACTAAGCTTGAAGAGGAAATTTTGGCAAAATACGAAGAAGAGCTGAAAAATGACATAATAGATGAATAAAAATTAATTAGGAATAATCCTATGTTTAAAGGATGATGGCAATTTGCCCTCAAAATAAAAAAGCGTTTCGTTTTGAAACGCTTTTTTGTTTTTGAAACGGTACAAACCGTCATGATAATCGTTTAATATATTGGTTTTGAATTTTCAGCCATATCATAGAAGCCTGCCTGTACAAGACCGAGGAACAGGCTGATAAACATTGCATATACAAGTGAGAAAAGGAAATTTATTGCCGCAAATAAAGAGCCGACAAACGGAATCATGGAAAGCAGCATAA
>JALEPO010000133.1 GCA_022768695.1 Clostridia bacterium | reverse complement strand
ATATTGTTAAGCTTGGCAGCGTAGACGATATGATAACTGTATCTACGGCAGATGGTCAGACATATGCATGGGGTAACGGTACAATTAACGGTAAGGAAATATCATCGTCAGTACCTGTTAAGTATGAGGAAAAGAAAGAGCTTGAGCTTAATGTTGTTTATGCTCAGATTAAGCATAATGATAATGTTGTAACTGATTATACAATGGGTAATCCGCTTCCTGCAACTGTTGTTATGACAAGCAGTCAGCTTCTTCAGATAGATACAGAAGCTATTTTCGGACGCGCAAATCTTGATGTATTGTCAGTATACGACAGCACTGCCTTTGAAATGAGCAAGGGCAGAGTGACATTTACAACAAATAACCCGAATGTACTTTCAGTTGACGCTGTAAACGGTATAATTACCGGTCTTGGCAGAATAGGAACAGCCACCGTAACAGTAACAGACAATATTCTTGGCAGTTCATATTCATTCAACGTTCAGGTGAACGAGGATGCAGAGATTGGTGCAGAAACTGTAACGCCTATGATAGTATCAGGTTACGGACATACTCTTGCACTGCGCGCAGACGGTACAATCTGGGCATGGGGCGATAATACCTATGGTCAGCTTGGTGACGGTACAAGCGGTAATGTAAATGCTGACAAGATGGTTCCAAGACAGGTGCGTATAGGTCAGAGCGAGAGCAACACCGATCTTCTGAAGAAGATTAAGTACATATCTGCAGGTGCTAACAGCTCAGCGGCTATAGACCAGGATGGTAAGCTGTATGTATGGGGTGATAACTCGTACGGTCAGCTTGGTGTAAGCGGTAAACTGATAGCTTACCCGACTCTTGTTGACGCTATTTATAATGAAGAAACAGGTACAAAGCTGCTTGTTTCAAAAGTAGAAATAGGCGAGACACACACACTTGTTATAACTGCATCAAACAAAAGAGTATACAGCTGGGGCAACAACTCATATAATCAGCTTGGTTATCAGCTAAATGTAAGCAATAGTAATACTGCAATAACCTCGCCGTCAAATGAAAACTTTATAAAGAATGCATATCTTGTAGCCAACGATAAATCAGACTACAAGTTTATGTCAGTATCTTCAGGTAAACGTCATTCCTTGGGTATTGTTGTATCGTCAACCGATGTAAATAATGCAACAAAAGGAACGGTATATGCATGGGGTGACAACTCATACGGTCAGCTTGGTCAAAACACAATTGAAATAACAACCGTAATAGATGGAAAAACATACAAATCAAAGACAAGTGCAAGACTTCTTGAGGTTAAGAAGAAGGACGGTACAAGCATTACAAATGCGGTTGCAGTTTCGGCAGCGGGCAATTACTCAATGGCTCTTACTGATGACGGAATTGTATATACATGGGGAGATAACACCTATGGTCAGCTCGGCAACGGTACAAAGGGCGGCGTAAGAGCGTATGCTGAAGCTGTTACAGGAGTAACAGGCGACGGTACATTGGAAAACATTGTGGCAATTTCCGCTTCACTAAATAACGCAGCTGCTGTAGGAAGCAACGGCCGAGTATACAACTGGGGTATCAATAACCACGGTCAGATTGGTGACGCTTCATACTTTGACAGATTATATCCTGTTATGCAGAGTGACGTTAAGAACGTTAAGAGTGTAGCGACAGGCACAGGATTTGTAATCGCGCTTACAGAAGAAGGCAATATGTATGCGTGGGGTGCAAATGAATCAGGTCAGCTTGGTAACAGCACATATGACGAGCAGCTTGTTCCTGTTGCGGTAGGCGCTAACTCAAAGCTTACAATAAGAAGTGCAAAGATTGTTACAGATACTCGTGAAAATCAGATAGTAACATCTACAGAATTTGCAACATTCAGTATGCTTTCGTTAAGCGACGACATAGAAACTGTTGAGCTGTACGGCGCGGATAATTCAATCAGCTTGTTCGCTGTATCAGATGATGAAGTGTATGATACTGCAAATACAGTACCAAGAACTATTACATTAACAAATGATGCAGAAGGCAATGTACAGCAGTTTGTACTTGACAAGAATTCTGTATACGATGAATTAAGATATTATCTGAACATAGAGTCAGAAACAGGCAAAGACGAATTTAAGGTAGAGGATATCTACATGATAACAGCTGATAACAGTCTGTTTAATGTTGATGATAACTGGATTGTAACACCTACTCAAAAGGCTATTGACAATAAATATGCAGTTACTACCTTGATTGTTAAGGACAGAACAAGAAATATTTCCCAGACATTTGAAATTGAATACAGAGCGTCAGCTGTAGACAGCGATCCTTTGAGCAAGACGATTATTGCTTCGCCGATGGTAGCTTCAAACGCTTCAAATTCAATTGCGCTTATGTCAGACGGAACAGTATGGACATGGGGCGATAATACCTATGGACAGCTGGGTAATAGGTCAGTAATGACATCATATACACCTGTACAGGTTCGCAATCCTATAAACGATAAGTATCTGACAGATGTAGTTAAGGTTGCGCAGGGCGCATACCACAGTGTAGCTCTTACATCAGACGGTTACGTTTATACATGGGGCCGCAATGATAACGGTCAGCTTGGTACAGGCAATACGGATAACAACACTATCCCTGTTCCGGTTGTAACAACAGTTACATCTCCAACAGATACAAGCAGTTATCTGTCAAACATCATTGATATAAAAGCCGGCGAGGACTTTACAGCAGCTCTTGACAAGAACGGTTTTGTATGGATGTTTGGTAACAACACAACAGGTATGCTTGGTATTAACAAGATTGATGATATTCAGACTACTCCTCAGAGAGTTCTTGCAGGAAAGAGCAAGAGTGTATCAAGCTATCTTGAAAACATAGTTGAAATAGCCGCAGGCTCGCATCATATGCTTGCGCTCGATAAGAACGGCAGTGTATGGGCATGGGGCGACAACACCTATGGTCAGCTTGGTGAAGGTACAAGCGAGGGAATTCAGGAAGCAGACGGTACTGTATCAACAGCTGTAGTAAGAACTGTACCGGTAGCGGCAGATATTCAGGATGTTGAAAAGATTTATGCAGGATATAACAATTCTGCGGCTATAAAGACAGATACATCCGCATGGGCATGGGGCGATAACGCTTCAGGTCAGGTAGGCAACAATAAGAATGGCAAGGTTGTTCCTATTCCGGTTCAGGTGCTTTATGCTCAGACGGCTTCAAGACTCGGCGACATCAGACAGATTACAGTCGGTAAGGATCACATGAACGCACTTACTCTTACAGAAAAGAATGTGCTTACATGGGGTAAGAATCTGAATGCAATCAAGGGTGCAGCCGGTATTGCGGCAGCAAATAATATGGCAGTTGAGCTTCTTGAAAATCTTGAGGATAATACTGTCGCAGGCGATGCAATTATGCTTTCGGCAGGCGAGGATGACACAGTTATACTCAAGAGCAACGGCGATGTTTATGCGTTGGGTATAAATCCAAGCAGTCAGCTTGGTGACGGTACAGTTACTGACAGAGATGTTCCTGTTATCGTAGGTATAGGAAGAAAGACAGAAAATGTTCTTATCAGTGACGGTCAGGTTATAAGAAAGGATGCTGACGGTAACTATACAAATGTAACGGCATCATATTCACAGACAAATCCTGTACCTTATGAAATAAGCCTTCTTCACAGTGAGAAGCTTGTTCTGGATGAATCGACAATGCTTGTTGAGAAGGATCCGGGCTTCAATCTGATTACAGGTACTTATAAGGTTAAGGACAGCGGCTACACATATAAGTCACTTGATGAAAATATTGCAACTGTTACAAGCGACGGTACTGTAATTCCTACAGATCAGGGCAAGGCTATTTACCTTGGCACAACATATATTGTCATAAAGGGTAATGATACGGGTGCTACCGGTATTATGAAGATTAACGTAATGCCGATGGATACTCAGTACAGCACAGCAGACACAATTATTAATAATGACAGTACTGTATATCCGCAGGTATCCGCAGGCGGAACAACAATGGCAGCCGTAACAGATACCGGAGTTCTGTATACATGGGGTGACAATACCTACGGTCAGCTCGGCACAGGCTTAAGCAAGGAGGCAACTCCGTATTCAACAACTCCTGTTGTTGCAATTAACGGTAATGTTAAGAAGGTTGCAGTCGGCAATGGATTTATAGTTGCATTAATGACAAACGGTAACGTTTATACATGGGGCAGAAACAATCACGGTCAGCTTGGTCTTGGCGGAAATATTACTCCGATTAAGACTGCTAACCAGAATGCTCCGGTACTTGTTGAAGGAATTGTTAATGTAGTTGATATAGCGGTCGGCGGAGATCATACATTGCTTCTTACAAACGACGGCAGTGTATATGCATTTGGCGACAACAGCGCATACCAGCTATCTCCTGAAACAGCTTCGGATACAGATTATTCAACGCCTCAGAAGCTTTATATGAAGGAATCCATGAGAGCGGCGGCTGTATTTGCCAATAACAATACAAGCTATGCGCTTACAAGAGGCGGAGATATAGTTGTATGGGGCAGCAATGCAAACAGCCAGTTCGGTAAGAGTGAATATGACGGAAATGGCTTTACATATTCCGATACGACCGAAAAGATGGTAACAATGTCTGCCGCAGCAAACAGCGTACTTGCGTTGTCAGAAACAAGTCAGGTTTATGCATGGGGTAATAATAATTACAACCAGGCAGGTCTTGAAACAACAAAGGACGAAAGCGGCGCTGATGTATTTGATACAACAATTTACACACCTGTTCTTTCAAATACATATAATGCAAAGATAGACGGCGAGGATTGGACTCCGAACGGTGTAACAGCCGGCGAATCCAGCTTCGTAACATATACAAACGACCATGCAAGAGTGCTCGGACGCAACTCAAACAAGGGTCAGTTAGGTATAGATACAAACGATTATGATGTAATGGACGGCGCTGTTACACAGCTTCATGCAGGTGACAGTGATCCTGAGCATCACTATGAGCCGTTTACAGGCGCAAAGACAATCGCAGCGTCGGCAAACGGTGCAAACGGCATAATCTTCGACGAAATCGGTAAGATTTATGCATGGGGCGACAACTCAAGAGGTCAGATTGGTGACGGTACACAGGATGACCGTAATTATCCGGCGGCGGTTCTTATAGACGGCGGCGGCGCATATATTGACTTCTCAAAGGCAGATTTAACGCGTAATGGTGTATCAAGCAGAATGAATATGTTCTATGATACAATCATGCGTGAAAACGGTGTTCTTGAAACTGCCGTAAGACAGGGCGATATCGTCCAGATTAGATTGGATGATGTTATAGGTATTATTGGATTTACACTGTTTGGTGAATCAACATATAAGCCTGTAAATCTAACCTTTGAATCGCTGAATCCAGCAGTGGCAGATTTCACAGATCCTGCATCCGGTACATTGGAAATCAAGAACAAGACCGGCGTAACATACCTGATTGCTAAGGATTCACGCGCAAATGTTGGTATAATCAAGCTTAATGTAATTCCGGCAGGCGCAGATTCAAGCAACGTTATGCCTATGATAGCAGTAGGTGAAAACCATACTGTAGCGCTTCGTTCTGACGGAACTGTATGGGCATGGGGCGATAACACCTATGGTCAGGCAGGCAACGGCAGCAAGTCTGCATATGTTGACATTCCTGTTCAGGTATTAAAGCGTGATTCGGCATCATCAAAGCCGAGTGCGCTGACAAATGTTATAAAGATTGCAACGAGCGGTAACCATAGCCTTGCTCTTACAAGCGACGGACACGTTTATGCTTGGGGTACAGGTGTAAAGGGCGCTCTTGGTAACGGCTCACAGACAGAACTGAATGTTCAGAAGTATGCTGTAAGAGTTTACGGTACAACAAGAGATTATTATCTTGGTGAAAGTGCTGTAGGCAGCTCAACAGGCATATATGACGGTTCAAAGATTATAGATATTGCGGCGGCAGGCACGGGCGCTGATTCTTCATCAGATACAAAGCAGTACTCCTTCGCAATAGACGCTGACGGTAATGTATATGGCTGGGGTTATAACTACAAGGGTGTTGTATCTCCTCAGGACACATACAATGCTAAGATGACATTACCGAGAAATATTACTTCAAGAAATAATATCCTTAAGGGTTCAAGAAAGCTGATTGCCGATAAGACCGGTGACACAATGCACGTTCTCAAGGCAGACGGTCAGATTATCACTTGGGGTAATAATGAAAACGGCGTATATGGTATAGGTGAATTTACATCAACCTCACCAAGCCGTGCGTCACTTCCTGAAAAGGTAATCGCAGCCTTTGCGGGCACAGGCAACGTAATGGCAATTCTTCTTGACGGAAGCGTTGTTATGTGGGGCGACTTGAGAAAGGGTCAGCTTGGCGTAAGTGATTATGACAACGGTGCATATTTGACAGTTGCAAATTCACCGGCGGGAGCAGATAAGTTCTCAATGGCTTCAACAGGCTCATTCCCGCTTGGCGGTGACATCTCCGATTATGTACAGGTATTCTATGCAGACGGAAGTCTGTGGTCGGCAGGTGAATACGGACCGGCTATCGGACGCGGAATTATAACAGATTCAGAAGGAAATCCTGCAGAGCTTGGAAGTCCTATTTACGAGGCAGGCAGAGTTAATGCCGGTAAGTCCGATGTAAGCGGATATATCAAGAATGTAATACTTGCCGCAAACGGACGCACATACAGTGACCATTCCGCAGTTACAACTGATAACGGTGCTGTATGGGCATATGGTATAAATAAAAACGGTATGCTCGGCGACGGAACTGTAACAGACAGATATGAACCGTCACGAGTAGGTACAGCTTACTTCCTGTTCGATAAATTTACATACTCGTTAAGAGTAGACGATGTTGAACAGCCTGTCAGACCTTCAATTTCATCCTTCAACCTGCTTAGCGGTTCAGAGGGTACATCTACCGAAAACATGAATCTTGTATGGCAGACATGGGACGGCAAGAACGATATAGTTGAAGTTGACAGAGCAACAGGTAAGCTTACAGGTAAGGGAGAGGGTACAACATATGTTATCCTTTCGCTTGCAGACGATTCACTCACAGTCGGCACGTTTAAGGTAGAGGTGCGTCCAAAGGATTCACAGCTTGACGGCGGAGTTGACGGTGATGCTGAAATGACAAGCGTGGCATATCCGCAGGTCGTTTCGGGAACAAATACAACGTATGCTCTAAAGCCTAACGGTACAGTTTGGGCATGGGGCGGTAACGAATACGGTCAGTTAGGAAACGGCAAGATATTCGGTACAACAATTTACCCTGAACAGATAACCTTCGGCGACGGCAATACAAAGATTGTTAAGATTGCTGCCGGCGGTGACAGTGCTCTTGCACTTGATACAAACGGTCACGTCTGGGCATGGGGAAGAAACGATAAGGGACAGCTTGGTCTTGGCGATACATATACAATGGCTAAGCTATCATCACCGATGCTTGTTACAATCGGTGATCAGCCGGCAGACTTAAATGCAGATCCGTCAATGGCTGACTATATGTATAATATAGTAGACATTGCTATAGGCGGTCTGACAAACGACGCAGGCTTTGCGCTGTTCCTTGAACACGGCGGTACGGTTTACGGCGTCGGTGACAATGCGTATAATCAGATAAGCTCAGGTAAGGAAGAATTCTTCAATACTCCTGTGAAGATGACTGAATCGATACAGCAGATTGCAATCGGCAAGAGCGCAACCGCACATCTGCTTCGTCTTGACGGTTCAATATATTCACAGGGTAAGGGTACACGTTATGAATACGGTACAGGCGAGAATGAAGATAATGAGGATTACAGAGCCGGTACTGCCGAGATGGAATACCGTGCTATGGCAATCGCGGCAGGCGCTGAGAATACATTGGCACTTGTATATAACCTTGCACAGGATATAACTGTAGATACAGGCGTTACAGGCTCGATATTCGCGTGGGGCGCTAATACAAACGGCGAACTCGGCAATATGAAGATTGATATTCCGTTACCTACAAAGCTTGCTAATATCGAAAATGCAGTATTGATAGGCGGCGGCGAAAGCTTGTATGTTGTTGATTCAAACGGCAATCCGGTAATGGGTGGTCTTGCATCAAGCGGTCAGCTTGGCGTAGGCGGCGTAACTGAGGCTGTATATCCGTTATCAGCTAAGTTTGGAGTACAGAAAGCAGACGGAACGGCTGCCGGTAATGTACTAAGCATGACTTCATCAGTAGGCGGCGCTCATTCGGCATTCGCTGATAAGGATGGTTATGTATGGGCATTCGGAAGCAACAATAAGGGACAGGTTGCAAATCAGACAGTAACAAATAACTTCAACCTTGCAGAAAAGGTTGGTTCTGACCTTGTAGTAACTCTTGATAAGAATGAGATTCTTGTTAAGAAGAATCAGGGCGGCGAACAGATTGGTTATACATCAATGCAGGGCTTCAACCTGTATCATGACGAAACAAAGATTAATCAGATAAGCGCTAATTATACATCGCTTGATTCGTCTGTTGCGAATGTTGACACAAACGGCTATGTAACTGCCGCTGATACAGGTAAGACATATATCAAATTTACTGCAACAGGTACAGATAACGTACAGAAGACAATGTTCGTACACGTTATCTCACTGCCTGATGACACTGACCTTGAAGACAGCGAAAAGTATGTTGCATATCCTCAGATTGCATCGGGAGATAACTTCGTTCTTGCACTTCGCGCAAACGGTGACATCTATGCATGGGGTGATAATACATACGGTCAGCTTGGTCTTGGTCTTGGCAGAGTCGGCAGTATCGATACAAAGCCGCAGAAGCTTAACATTACAAAGACTGTAACAGAAACCGAAACCGATGTAGACGGTAATGACATAACAGTTACTAAGGAGGTTCCTGTTAAGTTCACAAAGATTGCCGCAGGCGCAGACTTCTCAATGGCAATAGATACAGAAGGAAATCTGTATACATGGGGCAGAAACAATAACGGTCAGATAGGCAACGGCACAGATACATCTGAATTTATTTCAGCAAGTAAGCCTTTGGAGGTTTCAAATAAGGAAACACTTATCCCGTCACCTCAGAAGGTAGCAGCATTCACCGATTACGGTGTTGTAATGCAGGCAGTATCGGCAGGCGGAAGTGCAGGCAACAGCTACGCTATGGCTCTGTCATCAGACGGCGACGTATTTGCATGGGGCAGCAACAAGTTCCATCAGGTAGACAGCTCTGATAAGGAGATTGTTTCAACACCGTCATATGTGCCTGTTACAAGAATGACCTCAATCGCAGCAGGAAAGGGCGATGAGTTCAGCACAAGCTATGCTGTACAGGAAATGGGTCCGGTACTTGCATGGGGCAGCAACAGCAGCGGTGAGGCAGGTCAGGGCGACACTAACTCAATTGGCGGACGTCAGGTAATCGTAAGCGGTATAGACGCGCGTGTGCTTGAGGTTGCGGCAGGTAAGGGTAATGCTTTGGCAATGACAGAAAACAGCAATGAATCTGCTAATGAATACTATGTATGGGGTAATAACGACAGCTACCAGACAGGTATTACAACAGATACGCTTGCTATAACTACTCCTGTAAAGAACAGCGCTCTTAACGGCGCGGTTGATATTACAAGCGGTAACGCAACCATGATGGTTCAGCGTGACGGCAGCGTTCAGGTTATCGGCACAAATGATGGTAATAAGCTTGCATCCGGTACAGATGGTGATGTGCTTGCAATTACAAATGTGAAGTCAGATGAAAATACTGACCTGACAAATATACTTGCAGCATCAGTAAGTGCCGACGGCGAAATGTCAGCATTCATTACAAGAGATGGATTTATAAAGACTGTAGGTAATAATGACCGCGGTCAGCTTGGTACTGCAATTCTTGATGATGAGCAGTATCCTGTAGATGTATATTCAGGTATAATAAATGTAGAAAATGTTGGCAGCAATAATGCTATACTCGGCATAGCAGGCAATAGTATTCAGACTACTGCAAGCATGGATGAGTTCAACGTATTCCATAAGGATGTTGACAATACTGACTTCAGATTTACATCTACAAATCCGGCTGTAGCAACGGTTGATGAAACAGGCTTTATCAGATATAAAGCAATCGGAAGCACGAGAATAGTTGTTTACGAAGCAAATTCTGATAAATATTCATTATTTGATGTAAACGTTCTTCCTCCGACAGCGGATGTATCAACCTCTGTTCAGCCTATGGTTGTAACAGGTAACCAGTTCACACTTGCACTTACAAGTGATGGTTATGTATACTCATGGGGTGATAACTCCAAGGGTCAAGCAGGATTTAATACAAATAAGAAGACAATTAAGGAACCGACAGCAGTTCAGCTTAACGGTAAGCCGTTCGGCAATATCGTTTCAATTGCAGCCGGCGATAACTTCTCGCTTGCAGTAGACAGAGAAGGCAGCGTATGGTCATGGGGTAGAAATGACGCGGGCGTTGGTCAGCTTGGAAGAAAGCTGTCCTCCGGTACGAGTGTATATGCTCCGAGAAAGGTTTACGACGTTGCCGCAACTCCTGCAAACAGTCCGGCAGGCTCAACATTCCTTGGCGGTGAAAACACAGGCAAGGTTGTGAAGGTATTTGCTTCAGGCTCAACAGCCGCAGCAATTACTGAGGAAGGTACAGTATATGTATGGGGTTCAAACAGATACGGACAGCTTGGCATAGGTTATGACGAGCTTACACCGATTGAAACCAGTGCAAATAAGAATATACCGGTAAGAATGTACGGTATAGATGACGCAGTTGACGTTATTATAGGAGAAAAGAACATTGCAATTGTCAACCGTGACGGTACAATTTATACAGCGGGCAGCAATGCAAGCGGTGTACTTGGCGACGGTACGGCATGGGCTAACGGCAATGTAAATTCAGGCTATAACAGAACAATAGCACTTCCTGTACTTGATACAGACGGCGAAGCGCTTGAGGGCGTTGCAAATGCGGCATTGGGTAAGGAACACGCTGTATTGAATCTATATCAATATAAGGACACTCAGAATGAAGCAGGAGAAGCCGTACAATCGTTTGTAAACGAAGTATATGCTTACGGCAGCAATGCCGACGGTGCTCTTGGCAACGGAACAGCATATAAGAACGGCGGATATATTAACGATGCCGGCAATACTGTAACAGGTACTGACGCAAACGGCAATGAGCTTAAGAGTGTAGTTCTGTTCCCGACTGACAAGGAAACTGCAAGAGTATACTCATGGACCACAAAGGCGGAAACAATAGAGGGTGAAATTGTAACAACAGACATCTCTGTTCCGATGACAGGTATACATTCTGTATTCGCAGGAGATCACTTCAGCGGTGCGGTTACTGCAAACAGCAATGTGTATATGTGGGGTTCAAATGTAAACTCGGGTGTATCAACGGCAGTTCTTGGCAATAAGACTGAAAATACAAATCAGTATAAGGCAAGACTTGTTTATAAGGATGACTCATCAAGCGACCGTCTGGATACAATAATTCAGGTTCCCGCAATAATAAATGGCGAGCATGTAGTTTCAATCTCAAGAGAAGGCGTTGTTTATACATGGGGTACAAACGGCAAGTATCAGCTTGGTGATAAGAGTCAGGATACTGCAGTTGTTCCTGTGGTTGCAGGCAGCGCAAAGATGTCAATCATGCCTCCTACGGCAACTCTTGCAAAAGACGGTACAACAACAATAACTATTGTCGGAGCTGATATGTTCGCAATATACAAGGAGCTTTCATCAAATGTAGGTTCATTTGAATGGAAGGTGCTTGACGACTCAATCGCTAAGGTTACAACAGATCCGTCACAGCCTAAGATGGCGAACGTGCTTGGTGTAACTGAGGGCGAAACAAGAGTTGTTGCGACAAATACAGTTACAAATCAGACAGTATTCAGCAGAATTATCGTAACAGATGATGTAACATACGCGCAGATGCAGCTTGGTAAGGACTTTACAGTAGCCCTTAAGAAGGACGGTACTCTGTGGGCATGGGGTAATAATGAAAACGGTCTGACAGGTACGGGAAGTAAGCAGACTATGCTTACAATTCCGATACAGATAGATAGATACTATGCAAATGCAAATGATGCCGCAAACGGAATTACAACTCCGCTTGAGGAAATCCTGAGCATTAGTGTGGGCGAAACTCATTCAATCGCACTTGGCAAGAGCGGCAGAGTTTATGCATGGGGCGCTAATGATTTCGGACAGCTTGGTATAGATCCTTTGGCTGTTAAGAAGACAGACAGACCTATCATGGTAGAGCTGGAGAAGAAATCACCACCTGTAATAATCGACGTTTCCGCAGGCGCATATCACACAGCTGCGGTAACATCTCAGGGCGAGATTTATACCTGGGGAAGAAACAACGTCGGACAGCTTGGCAGAAAGAATGTAACAAGTGATACTGACGTTACAAACTATGTGCCTAAGAAGATGCTGGGCGTAGGTGAAGGTAACCTCATCAATGTAATAATGTCCGCGGCAAGTAAGGAGGCAACAGCCGTACTTCTTGCAAACGGTACAGTATGGACAGTCGGCGGCAACACCCGAGGCGAGCTTGGTACAGGTATCAGCATTACTCAGTCAACGTACAATACTCAGCTTGAAAGAGTTAAGGATCTTGGCAATGACGAAGAGCTTGACGAGGTGACAAGAATTGTCGGCAAGGGTTACAACTTCGCGGCAATTTCGTCAAAGTATCATTATCTGTATGAGATGAATCCTGACGGAACATATAAGCTGGATGACAAAGGAAACCGTATTCCGATTATGAATCCTGACGGTTCACAGGCTTATGCGTACGACAGAAACAGAAAGGTTTACACATGGGGCGATAACTCTCATCTGCAGCTTGGTACTGATGATTTGAGATATATGGATAATCCGGAATTCGTACCGGGAGATAAGACTACATATTACTCAAATGTTCCTGTAGGGGTTATCATGGATACGGAGGATCCTGACGCAGAGGATATTTCGCTTCAGAATATAGCAAATATCTCAATCGGTTACTATACGGCTGAGGACGGCAGTAATGTAACACATATGCTTGCTATTGACCGTGAGCATCATGCATATGCATGGGGTTCAAATGAAAATGACGCTCTTGGTGTAGGTACGTCGGGCGACTTGAATATGGCATATCTGATTCAGAGTCTGTACTATGACTATGATAAGGACGGCAATGTAACCGGTCAGTCTGATAAGGCTATAGTAGGCGTTGCTTCAGGCGGTATGCACTCAGCGGCATTCCTTGAGGACGGTCTTGTATACACATGGGGTATGAACGAGCACGGTCAGCTGGGTAACTTCACAACAGAGCAGGGTATGTATCCGAATATTGTTGATGAGGAATACATAGCTCTTGGCGAATATGATATAACCCTTGATGATAACGATGCTCCGGTAACAATTCCGGCGGCATACATGAGATCCTTCAGCTTGGGTACACAGATTGACTTTGAAAAGACAAAGAAGCTTACATTTGAGTCATTTAACGACCAGATTGCAACAGCCGCTGCAACAACAGGTGATCTTAGCTCGCGTGGTATAAACTATGTTGAGGTTGCTCCTGTTCATTACGGTGAAACAAAGCTTGTTGTTAAATACACAGATGATGCCGATGAGTCAAATAATAAGACAGCGGTAGCCAACATAGTAATTCGCGGCAACGCTGACGATTACAAGACTGCTCCGCAGATGGCTAACGGTGACGGCTTTACAGCAGCTCTTAAGGCAGACGGAACAGTCTGGACATGGGGTAAAAACACAATAGGTCAGCTTGGTCAGGGCGGCAGAGCAACTGACAGGAATATTATTCCTACAGAGGTAACCTTTGACGGACTGGCAAGCGGCGCTTACATTGAAAAGATAGCAGTAGGACAGTCACACGTTATAGCTCTTGATTCAGACGGAACAATCTGGGCATGGGGCGATAATTCACAGGGTCAGCTGGGTCTTGACAAGGAAGAAACTCCATATACAACAAAGCCGGTTAAGGCAGGTATAATCAATGGTATAAATAAGCTTAGCGGAATTACCATTGCAGATATATTTGCAGGAGATGTAAGCAGCTATGTAATAACAGGCGGTACGGCAGGTATTTATGTAGGCAAGGACATCGACGGTTCAAAGATAAGCGTGCCTCTTGCAATCAACAGAAATACATATGCATTCGGAAACGCTGCTTATAATCATGAGCTTAAGCAGTATATAGGCGAAGGCTACGGCGTAGAGCCTGTACAGCTAAGTCTTGTAAAACGCGTAAGCAAGATAAGCGGAGAATATGTGCTTAAGACAAGCGGAACTGTATGGTATCTTCCGACAGATCCTACAAGTCCTGAATTTAAGATTAATGATAAGGTAAGCAATATTGTTGATATGTCATCACTTGTAAACCATACGCTTGTACTTGACGACAGCGGTTATGTACAGGCATGGGGTGACGGTGACAGAGGTCAGCTTGGTGACGGTCAAAGTGATAAGGGACATGAATATCCTACATATGTAATCAATGAGAACGGCACAAAGCTTGATAATATCATCAGTATTTCAGCCGGTAAGGATCACAGTGTTGCGCTAAGACTTGAAAAGGCTTCTGACGGCATAACAAATAAGGGTGTTGTTTATACATGGGGTAATAACGCTAACGGACAGCTTGGCGTTAAGGACGTGAATATTTCAACATATCCTATAAAGACAGTTTACACAGATGATTCCGATAACTTCTCAATCATAGCTGTTGAGGCAGGCTACGGAGATACGTCAACACTACAGTCAACAGGATATATGTGGACCTTCGGTCTGAATAATGACGGTCAGCTTGGTAATCTTGATACGGCAAACACAGCAGAACCCGTACTTGTAGGTAAGGGTGAGCTTACAGTAACGCCTAATGAAATGACAATCAAGAAGAATATCAAGACTGATATTGACGCTTCGCTTACTATCAAGGCAACAGACGCCTTTAACTTACTTGGTATAACAGGCGCAGTTTCGGGTAAGACGATTTATGAGTCGCTCAACAAGGATATTCTTGACGTGACATCAGAAACCGATACAACAACTCTTGCTGTAACCAATTATATGACAGGTAAGAAGGCAGGCAAGGCAACTCTTAAGGTAACAAACGGAGGCGCTTCGGCATATGTAACAGTAACAGTTACAGGCGACAGCGCTGATGATAAGTACACACCGATGGTAGCTGCCGGCGAGAGCCATACAGTAGTTCTGAAGGCGAACGGAACAGTCTGGACGTGGGGTTCAAACGACAGCAGTCAGCTTGGCAGAACAGATGTTGATGAAATCGGTCAGGTAGCAATACCGGAGGATGTTCTGTATATCGCAGCCGGAAGAAATTCTTCATATGCAATCGGCGCAACAAGCGGTAAGGTTTATGCATGGGGCGATAATACATACAGCCAGCTTGGCAGCGGTGTAAGCGGTGTAAGCTCAGTAACACCTGTTGTTATAAACGGAACAGACGGCAATCCTTTGACAAATGTCAAGGAGGTATCTGTTAAGGATAACACAGTATTGATTCTTACAAAGGACGGCAAGGTATACGGTCTTGGCGAAAACTTTGTATATACATCAAGAGAAATAGCATTAATTCCGAACCTAAACGGAGTTGCGCAGATAAGCGGTATGTACGCGCGTACTACAAGCGGTATGGTATGGCAGGTACAGAACATAGGAACTCCTCAGAAGGTTTCAATTAAGAATAACGGAGCAGACGCGTCAATTATCAAGATTGCAGCCGGCAGAAATCATCTGCTTGCGCTTGATGAAAAGGGCAATGTCTGGTCGGTTGGCGATAATACATATGGTCAGCTTGGAAATGAGGTTGAATCGACGGAGATTGGCGTTCAGGTAATGAACGGCGAGTCAGCTTTGACGGGCATTAAGGATATTGCCGCAGGCGCATTATCATCATATGCGGTAGCTGTTGATGAAAACGGAGTATCAACCGTATATGCATGGGGTGCAAATGACAGCGGTCAGCTTGGATTCGTAACAGAAAACGGAGCAAGCGTATCAGTTCCGACAAAGGCTGCATCAGCGCCTGAGTCAACAGAATTCATTTCAGCGGGCTATAATCAGGTATTTATAATCGACGCTGAAGGTCGTGTCTGGGGCAGCGGTGAAAACACGCTCGGACAGCTTTCAAACGGCGATACGCAGGACAGCAGCAAGTTTATAATCTGCGGCGACAGCCAGATTCAGATTGATAAGGTAGCTGCTGACGGTACAGTAACCTCAGGCTATGGTACATTATACTTTAAGGTTGGAGAAACAGGCAGTCATCTTAAGGCATCGTTTGAAGCGTTTAATGTATATACAGCAGCGGCAGACGCAAGCTCGAAGTATAACTTTGAATTTGCAACAAACAACGATGCGGCTACTCTTGACGATGGAGTAATTATGCTGAGCAACGACGGTAAGAGTGTTGAGGCTGTAAATGAGGGTATAGCATATGTAAGAGTTCAGGAAAATGACAGCTTGGGCAAGACTTCATTTGCAAAGGTTGTAGTTCTTCCACGCAACGTTTCGTATGACTTCCAGCCGAAGGCGGAAGCGGGTACCAACCATGTTATGACAGTACGTTACGACGGCTCAATCTGGGGTTACGGAGTAAATGATAACGGTCAGCTTGGAACAGGTGATAATGTAACAAGCGATACACCTGTAAAGGCAAACGTAATAAATGATATTTATGTAGACGTTGAAGCGGGCTTTGACCATTCTGTTGCACTTGATAAGAACGGTAAGGTTTGGACAACAGGCAGCAACAGCCGCGGTCAGCTCGGAACAGGTATGATTAACAGCGGCTCAACGACATTCCAGAGGATTACAGCAATCCCTGAAAATGTTGTTTCAATCGCTGCGGGCAATGGATTTACACTTGCACTTACAGATAAGGGCAGCGTTTATGCATGGGGTGATAATACTCACGGTCAGCTTGGTCTGGGCGCAGACGAATATATCTACACACCGCAGAAGATTGCAATTTCAAATGTAAGAGATATTTCTGCCGGTGAGGAGCATACTCTGTTCCTTCAGATGAACGGTACAGTTTATGCAACAGGTAACTTCAGCGACAACAGACTTGGTATATTCGGACTTACTGAGGATGTGAAAATTCCTACTAAGGTTCCGTCATATATCAACACATCATCGGTAGCAGTATCGGCAGGCGGACAGCATAGTCTTGTTCTTGGCTATGGCGCAATGGCAACAGCTTTCGGAAACAATAACTATGGTCAGCTTGGTAATGGTAATATTCAGCAGCCGACAGAAATTCAGACTGTTGAAAAGAACAATGTGTTTGATATTTCAGCAGGTGAAAACCATTCAATGGTTGCTGATTCAAACGGTACATTGTATGTATTCGGTGATAACTCATTAGGTCAGCTTGGTGTAGGCGGTATGAACGACGGTACTATCCAGTATCTGACTAAGCCTACAGACAATGAGCTGTTCCTGAGCAATGTATCTGTAATGAATATTTCAGCAGGTACAAAGTACAGCGTATTTGCGGATAAGAACGGTGTTGTATACGGCTTTGGTGATTATACGCAGGGCAATGCTGATACCTTCGGCATTGAAACTATGGAAACACGCAGTGATACTCCTGTTATGATCGGTGAGTCAAGACTGGTTGCCGGTGATAATGAAGTAACTGTAGTATCAAACGGTGATGAAGTAAAGCTGAATGTACCGGATATTTCTAAGTTTAACCTATTGCTTGACTATAACACTACAAGTGTAACAACAGCAGTAAGCATTAATGGCGATATTGCAGATGTTACTGAAAGAGACGGTGAATTCTATGTAACAGGTAAGGATGTAACCGGTCTTACACAGGTAATAGTTGATAGAATAATAAAGAATGCAGACGGTACAATTAATACGTCGGAAAAAATAGTATACTTTGTAACCAATATAGACAACAATGAGGAATCTATAGTTGCTCCTATGACGGCTTCCGGCAGAGAACATACACTTGTTCTTAAGCAGGACGGCACAGTATGGGCATTTGGTAACAACGCATACGGTCAGCTTGGTATAGGCACGACAGACAGTGCCGCACAGGCAATTCCGCAGAAGGTTACATTCTTTGATGAGCTTGCAGAAAATGGCGAGCATGTCGTTAAGGTTTATGCGGGTGAATATCATTCTGTTGCACTTACAGATGCCGGCAAGGTATATACATGGGGTCTGAACAACAGAGGTCAGCTTGGTCTTGGTTACGATCCTGCAAACCGTGATATAGTAACTCTTCCTGAGGCTGTACGAACAAGCACATCAGATATTGTAAAGGTATCTGTAGGAACATATCATACAGTTGCACTTACAAATGGCGGAGTTGTTTATACATGGGGCTGGAATGAATACGGTCAGCTTGGAAGCGGCTCAAATATGACACAGACATACTCATCAGTTCCGGTAGTAGTAAAGAGTCTGAATAAGATTGTTGACATCAGCCGCGGCTCCGGCGGTCAGACGATATATGCTATCCGTTATGACGGAAGCGTTTGGGCATGGGGCGCAAATGACAGCGGTCAGATTTCAGTTAAGGATTCTAACATTGCTATGTACAGAGAACCTGTACGCATAGAGCTTATTGACGAAAGCAATAATGACTACAGTAATCAGGTAGTTCGTATTTACAGCGGACTTAACCATTCTGTTGCTTTACTAAATGACGGTAATGTTATTACATGGGGACAGAATGAAAAGGGTCAGCTTGGTACAAACGAAGCGGCAAGCAAGAATTTATTCTATCCTGCTCTTGTTGACAAGACAGATATAGATAACAGCTATGTAGTAGATATTGCAGTAGGCGCAACACACAATGTTGCAATGCTTCGTGACCAGAGTGTTGCTGTATGGGGCGACGGCGAAAGCGGAAGATTAGGTCTTGGCAGCACAGACAGTGTATTAAGACCTCAGTATCTGAAGGTTAAGGATGCTCAGAATGATAAGACCACAGAAACCGTTATGCAGGCGCTTACAATGTCAACCGGCGGTGCGTTCACGATAATCGGCAGAAGCAAATATGATTCAGCTGATGTAAAGAACGGCATGGCTTACGGTTTCGGCGTAAATGACCGCGGACAGCTGGCAATAGGTCAAAAGACTGATACAACAAATACATACATTCTTGAACCGAGAGTTGTAGCGGGAGATGTTTCAACTATTTCGCCGAGTGCGGCTACTATTCATAACGGTGGTATACGCAAGGTTGCAATTAAGCTTCCGAGATTCTATGTAACCAAGGCGGAAAACAGCAGCAGTGATTTATATTCATATAAGATTATAAACGTTGACGGCACAGGCGACATAATCAGCTATGACAAGACAACTCATAATGTAACAGGTATGAATCTTGGTACGGCAGTTCTTGCTGTAAGCGACAATGAAACACCTGTTGAGCTTCAGGCATCATTTACAGTAATTGAAACTACTGACGACAGAGTAACATATCTGATATATGATGAAACTGAGGGTGAACAGCAGGATACAGACTGGTTCCTTGAGAGAGGATACCTGAATAACGGCGAATTTGCGGTAAAGACTGCAACCGATGAAAACGGTGTTGAATATGAGGCTACCGTTCTTGCGGGAGGACTAACTCAGCTTTACGGTGTTGTAGCGCCTATCGCAGAAAACGGCGAAGGTACGCTAAAGATTAAGGCGCAGATAATGTCGGATACTCTGACATTGCGTGACAAGGACGGTAATCCTGCAACAACTGTAGACGACGAGGGCAACATAATTCCTCTTCAGGTTGAAGTAAGAACCGATGAAAATAATGAATATTACTATTACATTGAGCATGTAAAGGTTGACGAGGTCGCATTGTATTATCTTGACTTTACAGATACAAGTGCAGGAACCACAAAGACCACAAAGCTTGCAATAATAGGAACATCATCAGATGCTTCAATTCATAATATTTCGGTAGTTCCGCTTTATACTGATGCGGAAATGCAAACAAAGCCGGCTCACGTTAAGGCAGAGGGTATAAGCTATCAGCCGACGGCTGTTAAGAATGCGGACGGAACTGTCAATAGCTACTTCTATGTTGCTGAAGACAATGATTCAAGCGGCAATGAGCTTAAGGGCGCAACTGTCTATATTGACGGTCAGAAAGCATCTGTAGTATCAATTGCCGGTATAGAGGCTAATAAGGACCATACATACAGCGAATATCATGAAAGATACTTTGACGCTCAGAATGTAGCAATAGGCGGCGGAGATTCAAACGGTAATATTACGGTTACTATGCTGAAGGTAACAGCTCAGGACGGTACAGTTAAGGAATATCCGTTGTACATCTACAAGCAGTCATTTGCGACAGCTGTTGAAAAGATTACAGTTAAGGATGCGTCAAAGACAGAAGGAAAGGTATATACGGCTGTTAAGTCAGACGATACCACATATCAGGTAATAGTTCCCGAAACCTTCAATGTTGCAGATATTACAACGTATACCTCATTTGATAAGTCCACAATCAGCTATAGAAATGACACTAACAGCAATGAGGACAGAGGTGGTCTGACAAGTCCGGCTGTATACAGTAAATTTGTTCTTGGCAGCGATGATATAGTAACAACACAAATAACAGTATCAGTATTGGGCAGCAATGCAAAATACACATTAAATATTCTCAGAGTCAAGAATGAGGATGATCCGTACGTTGCTGTTGATTACAACAGAGTATTCCCATCAGGCGATGGCAATATGTATGTAACAGCAGTTGAAGACGATGCGGTAAGCGCAGTTCTTACAGTATCGACAATTCTTGACGGCGGACGGGTAAAGATCGGCGAAAGCGGTAAGATAGAAACGACGTTAAGCGAGGTTGAATATCAGATTGATTCAACTAAGATTAATAATGACGGATTTGTTGATGTACCGTTCACAATCTTCCCGAAGAATGCAGATCCTCAGGAAAAGACAATTCGTCTGTACAAGAAGTCGGCAGACCCGAGATTGGGTAAATTGACTGTTACTGTATATGACGATACAAATAATGAGCTTGAAACAGTTGAAGCTTATTATGACATTATACAGGGTCAGTATGTCGCATTGGTTGAAAACTACAGCGATGAAAGACCTGTAAAGATTACGGCTTCCGGTCTTCAGGCAGGCTCCAACACAGCAGTTGCCAAGACAGAGGCAGATCTTACAAGCTATGTTCCGCAAGCTGAATATAACAGCGTAACAGACGGTATAATTACAGATTACAAGATTGGCGTAGAGCCTGCTGATAATAACTATCAGAAGGAAATTTACAATCTTGCAGTCGTTAAGAAGTCGACAGGTATCGAGGCAAATGCAAAGACAGCCAAGATGATTGGCTACTATACAGCAGAGGCAGATGCGGCTGATAATACAAAGCTTACAGCCAGAATAATTCCTGACACGACAGGCGCTTCAATAAAGGTAATGCTTGATCATCCGTATGAACAGGTTGCAATCGGAACGCTTGCAGCCGGCGGCGGATCATACACCATGAGCGCATATAAGTCGGTGACGGAAAAGACAAGTGATCCTTATGTTGTATTTGATAAGATGCCGTTGAGCAATGGTTCACAGACAATTTACAAGCTGAGTGTTAAGTCGGATAGCAATGTAACAGATTATATCCTGACACTGCTTCATGTAGAGGACGATATTACAGTCAAGTCTGTAACAGAATTAGAAAAATACGGTGTAGTTCCGCAGCTTGCTGCAGACAGTGGTAAGGAATATAACTATTATCTGGCAGTTAAGGAAAAGGATTACCTTGATGACGGTTCAGTAACACTTGAAATTATCGCAAACAGCGATAAGGCGAAGGTTTCAATTGAATCTGCTCCGGGTTCAGGCACATATATTGCCGGAACAAGCGGAATAAATGCCGGTGTAGAAGGTCAGACGCTTACGCAGATGCTGATGCTTCAGAATTACATTGTAACAGATCCTGATGCTGAGCCTAAGTACGTTAAGTTCAAGGTGACAGGCGAATCAGGCTTCTATCAGATTTACAATGTATATCTGACAATTCAGTCGTCGGATACAAGTCTTGATAATGGTTATGTCAAGGCAGGCGAGCTTGCGTCGGATATAGCAGACGATGCGGCGGCTATTGAAAACAGACTTGTAAAGACAAATTATGATAAGACAACAAGCAGCAAGGATAATGCAGACGTATATTCAACTGAATTCAACGGATACTTCAAGACAGTATCAAAGGCTGCAAAGGCTGCTGCAATCAAGGTTGTAACAAGTGATGAACACGCTTCTGTAGCTTTGGGCAAGTTCTTAAGCCTTGCTGATTATCAGCGTATGACAGCAAGTACAATTCTTGAGGACGCTTATATAGCAGCTGTTGACGCGGATGTTAATGCATATAAGGTACATGAATATTCAACAACCGATTATATGCTTGACCTTTCAAATGCATATGTGCTTGACGCTGCAAATCCGCCTTCAGGAATAAACATGAGCGAGGGTATCTTCGTTCCTATGGTAGTCAAGGCTGAAAACGGCAAGAAGTCTATTGAATATCTGATGCTTCGTGAGGATAAGAGCAATCTTAACCTTAAGAAGGTAGAGGTTCAGGTTATTTACGACGGCAGCTCACAGCCTGAATGGATGGAGGCAGAGCTTGATACAATCACAGGCGAATACTCAATAGGTATTCCGAACAATATGCAGGTTGTTGATATAAGAGTAATTCCTAACCGTGCGGATGTACTTTCGGTACTTGTAGGTGAAAACACTGATACAAGTGAGGAAGAAGAAGGCACAGACAATGAAGGTGTTACAGATCCGGTGACACCGGGCGAGCGTCTGTGGATTGATACTCTTAAGCTTGACCTTGATTCTTCAAATTACGACCAGAGTGCAGATATTACAATCGGTCAGAGAATAAAGAAGAATCAGCCTATAGATCAGGATAATGAAACAACAAAGGTTAATATCTATGTTTATGCGGATAACGGAACTATCATTTCAAATGAAGATGCTCCGATTATACTGAATATAAACAAGATGTCTGAGGATAACGGAATTAATATTGTAACCATTAATCCTGGAACCGAATATGAAAACAGCGATTCCACTGCGGAAAATGATGCTGATAATATTCCTAACTATACAGTATTTGCTAATGAAGATGCTGCAAATCCGAATAAGGAAGCATATCCTGAATCATTTACAGTTCAGCTTTCAAGCCCGAAGGCTCACATGACTGTAAACGGTACGGTTTATACTCCTGATGCTGACGGTAATGTAACCTTCTCGCTCAACCTTGTTGAACGAGATGAGAATAATGTATTCCATATCCCGGCAATGGTTACTGCCGAGGCGGGCAATAAGAAAAATTACATTATAAATGTGGAGCTTCATAATCTTGATATTGGTATAGAAGAGCTCAAGTATGAGGCGGCTCTTACAGAATACGACAGCAGCAAGATGCAGTATTATGTATTTGAGGATAGCGGTAAAACAGGCGGAGCGCTTTATGTACGCTCAACCGCAGGCACAACAATAACAGTTGAGTCTGTCAATAACGCGTCAAATGCTTATGATTCCGGTGCTGTAAATGAGATTGACCAGACTGTTGCATTTGATAATGCATTAGGATCAACCTTTAAGCAGCAGGATTACAAGATAGTTGTTCATGCTTCGTTCGGTACGAATGCTGACGGAAGCATTAAGGAATTTACTAAGGAATATACCTTCAGTGCAATTCTTAAGGATAATAATACAAATCTTGTACTGTATGTAGACGGTGAAAAGATTGAACAGGTAAACGGTATATTTGAAGCAAGTATTTCTTACGAAGCTAAGCAATACGAGCTTAAGGCAGAAGCTGTAAGCGACTATGCGCTGGTAGGTATAGAAACAAATCCGCCGGCAAGTGTTAAGATTGAAACAAAGACAATCCAGACACCTGATCCGGACGTTGCATCAGTAAAGATTTATGTAACGGCACAGGACGGTACAATAGCGCCTTACGGCACAGAAAACGGCGGCGGTTATTACACGCTTATGATAACAAGAAAGAATGAAACCGCCGTACTGCAGGAGGTTACAACAACCACTGTAGGAGCAGAGGTAGAATATGACTCAGAGCTTGATAAGTACATTGTTTACACAAGCGATAACACTGCCGAGGTAGGCGCGGTTCTTACACCGCAGTCAACCAATGCGACAGTCAGCCTGTGGAAGTATGAGGCGGGCAGCTGGACAATTCAGACTGATTACACCGATGTTGACGCTAATATGAGCGTTCAGCTTGGCACAATCAACAAGAACGTTAATAACGGTGAATATCAGATCAGAGTCCGCGCGGAAAACACAAGCATAGAAAACACATATTCACTTCAGATTAAGTCAAAGTCGGCTGATGCAAGCATCAGTAAGATTATAATTGAAGAAGGCAAGCCGGGCGAATACCACAGCCAGAAGCGTGAAGCTGTATGGGATGCTAAGGTTCCGCCGAGAACTTCAACAATTAAGATCATTCCGACAGACAAGCATGCTACAATTAAGAGCGTAGTTCGTATTGTAGCGGCAGATACAGGCGCGAGTGAAGCTACGCCGAATAAGCGTCCTGTATATGACAATGCCGAAAGAGGCACAAAGGTATTCGACCTTGAAGACGGAGTTGCAATTAACAGCACATATTATGAATATTATCGTATTACGGTTGTACCGCATAACGGCGGAGCGCCTACAGAGCATATTCTAAGACTTCAGGGTGAGGATGATGATTTGTCGCTGATTGAGGTTAAGATTGACGGAAAAGAACAAGACAATATTGTAAATAACGGCAGCCAGTATAACTTCATGGTTGCAAATCCGACAGTAATGCCATATGTTCTGTCATCAGCTAACAGTAAGATTATAGCAATCAACGGTGAAGAACTGAGCATCAGCTCTAACGAATGGAATAACGACGGCTATCCGTATGATGTTGATTTGAATGAGGAGCTTAACGAAATTACAGTTGAGGTTCAGTCAAAATTGTATGAAAGCGACGAAGTTACTCCTAATGCGAGAAGAACTTATACAATAGCATTGTATACAGCTTCTCATAATGCAGATATTGCAGAAATTATTGTTAATACAATAAAGGCTACCCCAAGACCGGGTAACCCGACAATTTACGATGTTGCAATTCCTGCGTATAATGTCAACGATCCTACAAGTGTATGGAATCCGGCAACTATAGAGGTTAGAACTCTTAACGGATATACCGGCATTAAGATGGACGGTGATATAGCTGACGGTGAGCTTATAGTTACCAGAGTATTGAATAATACAGAGGAAGCATATAAGATTCAGACAACCTCATCATCGGGCGCATATATCCAGAATTACACGCTCAATATCACAAGAGACCGTGATAATCCGAATGTTAAGGAGGTATATGTAAACGATACAGAGGTTAAGCCGGGCAAGAATACATATGTAGATATAAGTCTGTTTGCACTAATAGACGATGATACATATGTTGCGACTGTAAACAGACAAGATCCTGTTAATGTTACAATTATTCCTGACGGTGCGCTCTCAACAGTAACTCTGTGGGGTGACACAATGGAAACACCGGTATCAAAGTATACAGGCGGTGTATTTGAAAATGTTGAGCAGCTTCCGGGCGGCGAAACAAACTTCAAGTTCAGAATAAATGCGGCAGACGGCAAGTCGAGCAGGACATATAATTTACAGATTCTGTATGCAGGTGATGATGATACCGGTCTTAAGAGCGTATCATATGCCGGCACTGAGGCGGGTGCTTCAGAAACAGACAGCAGCAACTATATTGCAAATGTAGTTAAATCACAGGCTAATTATGGCGATATAGTAATTGAGGGTGTAAACGAATACCAGAAGATTACTCTTTACGATGAGGACGGTGTAACAGTTCTTGCCGAGGGTAACACAGGTAAGCTAACCAAGTATTACGCACTCAAGAAGGATACTGTAAAGCTTCCGTTTACTGTAGAATCACACGGTAAGCACGGTGACGCTTTACAGACAACAACAGAAAATTACACATTGACAATCACAAAGAAGGCAGCCGAGCTTGAAGAGGTAAGAGCAAATGATAATCTGCTTACATATAACCAGATTCAGTACAGCTATCAGGCATTGCCGAACGCTAAGAAGGTTAAAATCAGCGTTAAGGCGAGCGATCCTGATGCAAAGGTACAGATTGGCACCTTCGACTGGACATTGTATTCAGATGAACAGGATTATGATATAAGCGCGACAGGAAAGACAGAGTTTGTAGTTCCGCTGAATGTATCAACGTATCCTTACACAGAATACACAACCAGAAATCTTGTGATAACAAAGGGTGCAAGCAACTTAAAGCAGTTGTCCGTAGCAGTACAGGATAATTTGAGTGAGGCTTCAAGACGCGTTTCTGCAAATGATTACGGTGAGTATGTCGCTGTAATTCCGTCAGCAAATACTGATGAATATGTAACAATCAGCCTGAACGGTTCTTCAAGTGATTATTCGCTTGAATTATACAGACAGGGAAGTAAGATTGCTGAAGGCACAGAGGTTGCTGAAGGTAACTTCGAGTACAGAATTGACGCTGAGAAGATAGAAAATCTGACAGATGACCGCAACAGACTTACAATTTATGTAAGCGACGGCAAGGGCAATGAAGTGCTGTATCCGTTGTGGCTGAATAAGGCTTCAGCGAATACCGCAGTAAAGAATGTGATTGCTCAGAAGGGCACATCAGATGAATCGGCAGCGGAGAATAATACAGATACAGACGTACAGTGTGATGAGCATGATGTTTACATCAACGATACTGTACAGACTGTTAAGGTATATATCGAAGCTGAGGATCCGACAGCGACCGTAAGAGTTGGTTCAAAGTCAAGAGTCGGCTCATTGGTTGTAGATGTTCCGACAGCGGGAAATGCCGAAAGCTACAGTGTTGATTTTGATATTATCGCAACAGATGTGGATACAAACGGCGTAAATATTTCTCAGACTCACAGAGCGGTGCTTGTACGTCAGAGCGAAATAGCTGAGCTTGACAGTGTTGTTGTAAACAACATCGCTATAGCTGCAAGCGGAACATCATATAATGCGCATAACCTGACAGGTACTGCCGCAGATGTAGCGCTTACAGCAAAGGGCAACGGTATCATTACTGTGCTTGACAAGACACAAAACGTCCTTGTATCGGATGATACAACATCTCCGAGCAATTGGACAGACGCTGATATGCCTCTTGATAACGGCGAAACAACTAAGTACGTTGTAAGAGTAACCTCGCAGAGCGGTAAGAAGTCAACAGATTATATGTTGGTTCTTGAAAGAGCTGATTATGTCGGCGGACTTGAGTTCCTAAAGACAAAGCTTGACGGCGAAGCGGAATATACAACGCTTACCGAGGGTGCAAACGGCGTTTATACACAGGTAATCAGTGAAACTGATACAAATATTGATATTAATGTAAGAGCTCTTGATTCAAGAGCAACGATAGAATTAACATTACCATCGCAGCTTGCGAGCGGAAAGGTTGACTACTACAATGTGAGCGCAGCTCATGAGTATAATACTGAAACTGACTTTGGCAGAGAAGTATATCTTGATCCTCAGATTAAGACTATATACATTCCTGTAACTGTTAAGCTTCCGTGGGTTGATCCGAATTCCGGTGAGGTTGATGAATATCGTTATACATTAAAGCTTGAGAGAAGAAATCTGAACATCGGCGACATAAGCGTTTATGCCGACGATATGACAACGGCGCTTACAAAGGCTTATGACGACATTAACGGCAACGCTGTTTATGAAAAGATTATAAGCGGCGCGGATGATATTGACATTAGAGTTACTGCAAGCGGCAAGAACGCTATGGTAAGCGGTGACTATGCAAGCGTAGGAGCTCCTGTTCCTCAGAGTGCTGTTAATACAACAGTATTTGAAAAGACAGATTGGGCGCTTACAGGCGAGCTTACAACATACGAATTTAAGGTTCGTGCAGAAGATGCCGAGGCTGACGATTATACAACTGTATATCTAAATGTATATAAAGCATCGGACAACACGGCTCTTGAAAGCTTAGAAATAGGCTACGAGCATAATGGCACAGCCGGTACAGTAAACGCAGTCAAGACATCTGCAACAGTATATGAGGCATGGATCTCAACAACTGAACCGTCTGAAATTGTTGATATAACAGCAACAACCGAATCAGTCGGAGCATTTGTGAAGATTGACGGCAACACAGCCGCTCAGCGTCATATTGATACACAGAATGACGTAACAGCGCCTATAGTGTCAAAGACTATCACAGTAAACGCTTCAGACGGAGTAAATTCAGAGGTTTATACACTGAATGTCCATCTTGCAGACCTTGAGCTGAAGAGCGTAAATGCTGATGATACAGAATATCATCCGACTACTCTCACAGAGGTAATCGATGGCAGAGTGGTTGATATTTATGAAGTTCATACCAAGAGCGATTATGCTAAGCTTGAAATTCTTGCTGACTCCGATTCGGCAAATCTTACAGCCGGAGCAATGCCGGATGGCGCTAAGACACCTGATGGCAATGATTCAAATCTGTTCTATCGTCCGGCGTATGTACTGAGTGCAGACGGATATACAGAAATTCAGATTAAGGTTGGTATGAGCGGTATTCCGAGTGAATTCAACAATATTGCATATTTGAGAATTTATGCGGATAATGATAATAATAATCTGGATTATATTGACGTAACATATGATCTGAATGGAACAGAAGCAGTTGCAAGAGCCGAAGCTACAGGCGACGGCAGATATGCTGTAATAGTTCCTGAGGGAACGGCAGATGTTGACATTAAAGCGGTTGCAGAAGCAAAAACGACTAAGGTAAACATCGAACCGAATACCACACCTAAGGCAGCATATGACGAATATAAGGATTATGAACTGACGGCAGATGAAACCAATATTAATATCGGACTTTATCCGTCATCAGGCAAGAATGATAAGAACTATGTTCTTACAATCTACAGAGCAAATACTGAGCTTGAATCTGTAAAGGTTGCTGAGTCAGAGCTTCACCCGACAATTAAGACAGAGGTAATAGACGGTTCAACAGTATATGTATATGAAACTACGGTAGCAGGTCTTGAGGCAGATATGTTTGTTAAGGCATTGAGCGATAAGGCACTTGTAAACGTTTCACCGGACGGAACAAAGCCTTCAAATACCGCAGGCAATATCTGGACATATTCTGATTATCAGCTTCCGGATAATGCTACGCTGATAATTTCGGTAAGACCGTCAAGTAATATACCGATTGACAGAAAGGCATATCTGAGAATATATCCGAAGAATGTTTATACGGATGTAAGCATTACCGCAGCTTATACAGACGCTAACGGCGTTGAGCAGACAGTTACAGCCGATACTACATACCTTGAGGAATTTAACGAGTTTATTGTAAGAGTTCCGTATGGTATAAACAAGGTTGACACATTGACGGCAACACCGTCAAACAACAATGCTCTTGCAGGCTTGTACATTGATACTGACTCAACACTTACAAACATTCCGTATACTACAAACGGAAGCTATACAGTAAATGATATAGCGCTTACAAGCGGAAACGTTGTTGATGAATATGTATATGTACGAGCAACCGACGGCGAAACAACCGCTCAGTATCACGTTATAATAGTTCCTGAGATAAATCTGGACATTACTGCATACATTGAATGGACAGGCACATCAGGCGAGCTGGCGAATAAGGTAACAGATGCTGACGGTAAGATTGTACACAATGCGCTTATAAGCAGTGCAAGACTTACATATCTTGGCTTCGATGCTGTGGATAAACGTGTAAATATCGAATCAGAGGGAACATCAGATATAGGAACTCTTTCGACAAGAACAACAGTTCCTAATCTTGCAGAGGGAACATATCATGAAGTACCTGTAACTGTTTCCTACTATAACGGTACACACTATACTCAGAGCAGCACGCAGTATCTGAGAATCTTCATCACAAATGCAAGAACAGATCTTGACAAGATAACAGCGGAATATGTTGACATAAACGGCAACGAGCAGGTTGTAACGGCAGTCAAGATAGACGACGGCAGCGGCAAGATAGAATATACAGTATATCTTCCGGTTGGAGTTAATAATGTAGATTTAACAGC
>JALEPO010000190.1 GCA_022768695.1 Clostridia bacterium | reverse complement strand
AACTACCACCATCTGACTTAACCACATCGAGACCCGCTGTCGAGGCAGCGTTGACAATTGCTCCGAATTTGATGAACTATGAACATTACTATTGGCGTACCGATACGGAACAATCGTTTAATGCTGCCGCAGATGCGGGATATTCTTACAGTTCAGATAATTCTTATGTAGAGTTTTCCTACGGCCATACCTATACCGTTACGCTTGATCCGAATTATGAGGGCGGTATATCAGGTACTCTTATTACTTCCTCGGATGGAAAGCCGGATCTGCCTGTCATCACCCGTGAGCTTTACAAGCTTGTAGGCTGGTTCCCTGATGCACAGGGCGGCGATGAAGTCACAGAGGATACCGTGTTCAGTAAAAACAGCACCATCTTTGCCCATTGGACATATGCATCCTACGATGTAATATTGAATACCAATGGTGCCGACTCTTGTGACGAATTAACGGAATATACCTACAGCGTAGGAGCAATGCTCCCCACACCTGTAAAGTCAGGATTTACTTTTGGAGGTTGGTATGAAGATAGTAGCTTCACAGGAGATCCCGTAACGCAAATCAGCACAACAGACTCGGGCGAAAAGACGTTCTACGCAAAGTGGATCGAAAAGCCCGATATATCATTTAGCACCGATGCTCAATCATACACATATAACGGAACAGCACAGGCATTTTCAATTACAGGAACATCATTTACCGACTTTGATGTTTCTTATATTCAGGACGGGCAAACGGTTACCGCTCCCACAAATGCAGGTTCTTATGATGTCAACATCAAAAGAGCGGAGGATGCTACATACAAAGCTTTGGATGTAACTTTGAGAGGTGGATTGATTATCAATCCAAAACCGGTTACAGCAGCCATATCTGCTATCTCGGATAAAAACTATACAGGCAGTGAAATTGTGCCTGCTGTTAAAGCTTATGACGGCGAGACCGAAATCCCTGCTGATGAATACACGGTAGATTATTCGGATAACACAAACGCAGGTACTGCAACGGTTACACTTACAGATAAAACAGGCGGCAACTATGTTGTCAGCGGTAGCACGACCTTTGAAATCCAGCCCAAGAGTATAGAAGACGCTACCGTTACCTTAAACGGGGAATTGACCTACAACGGAGCAGAGCAGACTCAGGAGGTTTCCGTTTCACTTCCGGGGTTCGATGATGTAACCTATGATATTTCGGGCAACAAGCAGACTGATGTGAACACAAGCGGTAACTATACCCTTACGGTAACGGCTAACGGCAACTTTACAGGCTCAAAGAATCTTGAATGGAACATCGAAAAGGCAGACCTTACCGAAAACACCTCCAAGCTTACAACGGCAAGAGTGCGCAGAAACAGAACGCTTGCGGAGGCGCTCGTTACGAATGGCGAAATGCTGGGCGTAGGAAACGTTGTTATAGACGGCAGCTTTGCATGGGAAGACCCAAGCACGGTTATCACAGAGAACAGCACGGCTAAGATGAAATTCACACCGGCTGACGGCAACTACAATGAAAAAATCGTTGACGTAAGCGTAAGCATGTATTCCTCAGGCGGCGGCGGAAGCTCTGTGGCACGATATACTGTTAAATTTGATACCAACGGCGGAAACACAATCACAAGTCAAACTGTTACAAGTAACAGCAAGGCAGCCGAGCCGACAAAGCCTACAAAGGACGGATATATCTTTGACGGTTGGTACACCGACAGCGAATTTACAAGCGAGTACGATTTTGATACAAAGGTAACGAAAAATATTACGCTTTATGCAAAGTGGACTGAAATCAAAAAAGAGCCTGATAAACCGACTCAGCCGGTTGAGCCTACTGCTCCGGAATGGAAAAATCCGTTTACCGATGTTAAAGAGAATGATTGGTTCTTTGAAAGCGTGAAATATGTAAACCAA
>JALEPO010000082.1 GCA_022768695.1 Clostridia bacterium | reverse complement strand
GCGCCGCCGATTGCGCCGCACACAAACGGTTTCATAAATCTGATATTTACACCAAAGATGGCAGGCTCGGTTATGCCGAGCATACATGAAAGAGCTGACGGGAACGCAATACTCTTTATCTTAGCCTTTCGGCTCTTTAATGCTACCGCAAGACATGCGCCGCCCTGTGCAACATTTGCGGCTGACGCGATAGGCAGCCAGTATGTTAAGCCGTACTGTGCAAGCTGTCCCATATCAATTACGGTGTACATATGGTGAACTCCCGCTACAACCGTTGATGAATAAAGACCGCCCATTATAAAGCTGCCTATTCCGAACGGGATTGTGATAAGCCACTGAACAAACCACAGCACACCGTTTTCAACAGCGACAAATAACGGACCGATGAAGGTGAAGGTAAGAATACCGGAAACAAGCAGACTGATAAGCGGAGTTACAAACAGGTCAATAATTTCCGGTACGATTTTGTGCAGCTTTTTTTCTACTGTCGCAAGTATGAGCGACGCCATAATAATAGGAATAACGTGTCCCTGATATCCGACCATGTTGACGCTGTACAATCCGAATATACTAAAGCTTTGCTTGACGCCTTCTGTTGAAACGGAATAGGCATTCTGCAAGCTTGGATGTATCAGAAACATTGCAAGCACCGCTCCGAGATACGGATTTCCGCCGAAAACCTTTGTCGCGCTGAAAGCGATAAGGATAGGCAGAAAAGTAAATGCTGCATTTGAAAGCATATTGATTATCTGGAAAAAGTATCCGTCCTGATTTATCGAAATAAGTCCGTTGTTAGCCATGAAGTTCAGAGCCTCCATGATGCCCATGATAAGACCTCCGGCAACGATTGCGGGAATAATAGGTACAAATACATCGCCCAATGTCTTGATTATGCGCTGAAAAATATTGCCCTTTGCGGCGGCAGCCTTTTTCACATCGTCCTTTGATGCGGCTGTAATGCCCGCCGCACTGATAAATTCGTCATATACCTTGTTGACCGTGCCTGTGCCGATGATAATCTGAAGCTGTCCTGATGATTCAAACACACCCTTTACACCGTCGACATTCTCTAAAACGTTCTTTTTCACCTTGGTGTTGTCTGATATTACGAGTCTTAATCGCGTAGCGCAGTGCGCCGCGCTTACAATGTTGTCGCTTCCGCCGATTGCTGAGAGAATTTCCACAGCAGATTTTTTGTAATCCATAATACAACCCTCTTTCTTTTTATAGTTTCGTTCTGAATGTGAAATCGATTTCATATCTTGATTGTATTATATCAATTGTCAGCAAAATTGTCTATTGGTAAAAGTAATTAAATTTATACGTTTCATTTGTGGGTTTCACAGGGTTTCATATTTTACTTTGCCGTTGAGCCTCTTTCTATCAATTCAAAGCTTAGCTGCATGGTGCGCGGAATAGCGTCGGGATGATATATTGCGGAAAGAAGCATTTTTGCCGCCTCCGCTCCTTCTGTGTGATAATGCAGATGTGCTGTGGTAAGCGATAAAACACGACCTATTTTTGAATCTCCAACAGAACCGATCATTATATCCTCGGGGATTTTGATGTTGTTTTCACGGCAGTAAAGCATAGCGCCGGAAGCAATAGTATCAGTGGCGCAGAAAATACAGTCAGGGTACGGCTTCGCTTTAAAAATACGCTTTGCGCAGCTGTAGCCTGAGTCGAGAGAAAAATTCGCGCAGGTGCAATGTTCATCTGCAACCTTAATTCCCATATCCTGTGCCGCCTGCATAAAGCCGCGTTTACGCTCAGCGCCTACGGCATGGTCTTTCTCGATTGCTCCGATGTAAGCGGGATGCTTTGCGCCTTTTTTCAATAAAAGCTCGGTCACAGCGTAGGACGCGCCAAAATCGTCATGGCACACACAGCTGAATCCACCATATTGCTGTCCCGCAATTATTACGGGAATGTGCATTTTATTCAGCACCGATTTATGCAGCGGTGTGAAAACGCTGGCAAGAAAAATCACTCCGTCAACTCGATTTTGTCTGAACAGGTCAAGATACTTAATTTCCTTGTTGTAATCATTTGCAGTGTTGACGAGCAGCAGCTCATACCCCTGTTCTGTAAGCACATCGCTTATGCCCTCTGTAATGCGGGCGCAGCTGTCACTCGAAAGCTTTGGCAGAATAATGCCGATGAGCTTTGTTACACGCGTTTTTACGCTTTGAGCGGAGCTGCTTGGGGAATAGCCTGTTTCGTCTATGGCTTTTTTTATCATCGCGCGCTTTTCGTCGCTTAAATATCCGTCGTTAAAATATCGGCTCACTGCGCTTTTTGAAACTCCTGCAAGTCTGGCAAATTCTGAAATATTCATTTTAAATCATCCCTTTTGTGAAATATATTTATATTATATCATGAAATTTTGTGAAATTCAAGTGAAACAATTTCATTTTTTGCTTGTTTATATGTTGAAAGTAAGAAACCGACAATAGGCAATTTCGCTTATAATAGGTTTTTTGTACTAAAAAAGAAAAAAATTAAAACTTATTCATATGTAAGACGATTGACATAACATCATGATAAATGTATAATATATTGTTAGAGTATATTCAAAGGAGAAAACAGAGATGGAGCAAACCACAATAGACAGTGCAATATATGAAAAGTATATTGCTCCGACAAAATCCGAACGGAGGCGTTTCATCGGAATTGAAATAGAAATGCCTGTTGTAAATTATTCTCACGGATACAGCGCATCTGAACTGCAAAGACTGTTTGCGCGAAAGGAGCTGCCGGACTTTGTGGACAAGGAACAGCTTAAAACAGTTTTACGTCAGATACTTGATATTTCAAGTGACGGCTTAAAGCAGCGGGGGAAAAACGAAGAAATTTTTTTAAAGCCGCTTTATGAACGCGCGGATACACTGTCCAATCCGGCAAAGGATATGCTTGACGGCATAGAAAACGGAGAAACGATGGAGGATTATATAAAGATATTTGCACTGGCGCAGAGATAAAGTGTATATCGCGAGGTAATGATATGAATTTAAACAATGAATATTTATTTGAAGGACAATTTGGATTGGAACGTGAAACCCTGCGCGTGACAGCAAAAGGTACGCTTTCACAGGCTCCACACCCGTTCGGTGACGATAAATACCTTGACCGTGATTTCTGCGAAAATCAGCTTGAGCTTATTACACCCGTATGTGCAAGCATTGATGAACTA
>JALEPO010000069.1 GCA_022768695.1 Clostridia bacterium | reverse complement strand
ACGGTTGTGTTACGGAGTAACACAATGCGGAGTGTATGTTTGCCGAAGGCAAAGAAGTTGCTGAAAGAAAGAGAAACAGAAGCGAGTGTAATCGCTAACACTCGATTGGTAAAAGAATACAAGAACAGAGATAAAAGCTCTACAGAGAATACATTGTTTAGTTTTGAGGGTACAACCTCAAACCATTTATCCGGTGACGATAGCAAGGAGGATCCACCTGTACCCATGCCGAACACAGAAGTTAAGCTCCTTAACGTCGATGATACTTGGCGGGTGACTGCCTGGGAAAGTAGAAAGTTGCCGGAACGAAAGATGTACTGAAGATAACGACAAAAGTCGTTATCTTTGGTGTATCATGGAAAGTTAAAACAAAGTAACATATTCCTCTATAGCTCAGTTGGCAGAGCGCATGACTGTTAATCATGATGTCGCTGGTTCGAGCCCAGCTGGAGGAGCCAGTAGTATCAATGCTTACAACAACGGTAAAAGAATCGTCATTGTAAGCGTTGATTTTTTTTACATGCTTTTTAATAAGTGCCTTGTAATTGCCACTGTTTAAAGCTCTTACGGATTGCTGCATATCTTCAATAATTTCATCAATAGAAATGGGCGCCGGAGCAAAACTCTTTTTTTCGGTAATTATCGCTTCAAGCTCATTTTTCTCTTTTGCAATTTTTCTATTTCCTGCCGTAATTCTGGGAAATCCAAACCGTTTAGAACAGATTTAACAGCATTAGGATTTTGAACAATTATGCTCTGCTTTTTTATACCACAATATTTATTATACAGTCACTCTTGACAAGTAAACGACTGTTTGCTATAATATAGGTAAACGATCGTTTACCAAATGGAGGAGATAATAGTGTCTGATACAAGGGAAAAAATATTAATGACTGCACTTCACTTGTTCGCAAGGGATGGTTATAAGGCTGTCTCAGTGAGTACGATTGCAGGAGAATTGGGAATGACAAAAGGAGCCTTATATAAGCATTATAAAAACAAACGTGATATTTTTGACAGCATTGTTGAGAGAATGTATCAAATTGATGCCCAAAGAGCGAAAAAATATGAAGTACCGCAAGTAAAATATGAAATCCAACCGAACGCATATAAAAATCAATCTGTTGAAAAAATCATGGATTTTACAATTGCTCAGTTTATATTTTGGACAGAAGATGATTTTGCATCCGACTTTCGTAAAATGCTTACATTGGAGCAATATCGCAATGCAGAAATGGCAGAGCTTTACAGTCAGTGTATTGCAGCAGGACCGGTTACATATATGGAAGATTTATTTCGGGAGATGATACAAAAAGGTGTGTTGAAAGAAGAAAATCCCGGACAGCTTGCGGTAGAATATTATGCCCCGCTTTTTCTTCTTATCAGTATGTTCGATAAAAAAGGAGAAAATGAGGAGTATGTTGAAATTCTTCGTAATCATACAAAACACTTTATGCTAAGTCATGGTTGGATTCGGGAGGAATGATATGAGAAACGAGATTACTATGTCGCAGTACGGTTTAACAGAAGCGGTCGAAAAATCAGCCGAACGTTTTGCAAATTTGACTGTTTCGCGGGTTCTGTCGCAGGAAAAAGGAATATATCGGCTGGTTTCTTCACAGGGAGAGAAATTGGGAGAAATATCGGGCAGATTTCATTATGATGTACAGGCAAAATCAGAATATCCGGCAGTAGGCGATTTTGTGATGGTTGATTGGAACACAAGCGGCGGCAACGCAGTAATCCGCCATGTTCTTCCGCGAAAAAGCTGCTTTATCCGAAAAGCTGCCGGTGAAAAAAACGAGGAGCAGGTTGTTGCTGCAAATATTGATACTGTATTTTTGTGTATGTCTTTGAATAATGATTTTAATTTGCGGCGATTGGAACGCTATATCTCGATTGCTTGGAACAGCGGCGCAGTGCCGGTTGTTGTCCTGACAAAAGCGGACTTGTGCAAAGATCCGGAAAATAAACTGTTCGAAGTATCTTCTGTGGCAGCAGGTGTTGATGTTTTAGTGACGAACACTATAAATCAAAACGGTTATGAGCAGCTTTATCCGTATCTTGCCGAGGAAAAGACAGTCGCATTTATAGGTTCGTCCGGTGTAGGAAAGTCTACCTTAATCAATTGTCTGCTGGGTGAAAAACATCTGGATACCAATGGGTTGAGGAATGATGACAAAGGACGGCACACGACAACCCATCGTGAACTGATTCTTTTGCCATCCGGCGGTATGGTGATTGATACACCGGGGATGCGTGAATTGGGGATGTGGGATGCCGAAAGCGGAATCGATCAGACTTTTTCTGATATTGAGAAGCTGGCACAAAGGTGTCGCTTTCGTGATTGCACTCATTCATGCAGTGAGCCGGGGTGTGCGGTACAGGAGGCAGTAGAGCGTGGTGAATTACCGATTGAGCGACTTCGATCCTATCAGAAACTGATGAATGAGAATCGGTATGTGAACGATACACAAGGTTACATGGCAGAGAAAAGACAAAAATTTAAAAACATTGCAAAAATAAATAAAAGAAATCAGAAAGGATAAAAAAATGATTACAAACAATATTGTTATACGTTTAGAGAAAAAAGAAGAATATCGTCAAGTGGAAAATTTGGTAAGAGAAAGCTTTTGGAATGTATATCGTCCGGGATGCTTTGAGCATTATGTTTTAAATCAGCTGCGAGATGATCCGGCATTTGTTCCGGAACTTGATTTTGTTATGGAACAGGATGGCAGGCTGATTGGTCAGAATATGTTTATGAGAGCAAATATAAAAGCTGATGATGGCAGAGATATACCAATTATGACGATGGGACCGATTTGT
>JALEPO010000187.1 GCA_022768695.1 Clostridia bacterium | reverse complement strand
TTTGCTATGACCTCTGTTGATGTCCATGGCTTTGACGCGTCATTTGTTCCGAGATGTCCGACTGCAATGATATAATCCGCGCCTGCCGCTTTTGCTGCATTTACCGAATTTTGTACAGCCGTATATAAGGCTTCTCCTGTCAGGTCATTTGAGAAATCATAAATCCAATCTCCGTTTTCATTCTTAAAGCATGACGGATTTGATTTTACAAGTGTTTCAGGTGTTGTGATACCTACTACTGCGACCTTCTTGCCCTCAGCCTCGTAAATTTTATAGCTGTCAAGCAATGATGTGCCAGTTGCGATTTCACGAAGGTTACAGGAAATATAATCGTAGTCCGCAAGCTTTTCCTTTTCTTCCGAACCCTTTGCTATTTCAAGGAAACGGTCCATACCATAGTCAAATTCATGATTTCCGGGTACTGCCGCGTCATAGCCGATATAATTCAATATGTCTACCATATAGCCGCCGTCTGAAAGTGTTCCGATAAGATCACCCTGAATATTATCGCCCGCGTCTATAAGAATATCCTTATCCTTTACAGCCGTTGCAACCTGATCATATTTTTCATAAGCACAATGTACATCATTTGTGAAGTAGATTGAAATTTTTCCGTCTGCACTAAGACTCTTTGTAAGCTCATATGCTGCCACAGTGCCGCCGACCTCGCAGGCTGCAAGAAGCAGCGCTTCTTGTGTCGGACTTTTTTCAGCCGGAACGAACTTAATTCCCTCCGGAGAATCATCTGCGCCGGTTTCCGTTGAGAAATCACGGCTGTTTATATAGTTTGTGTATTTGACATTTTCAGGGTCTGTGATGTCATAAACCATTATGCCGCCTATGCGCTCCAAGGTAACAAACGCATATGTTTTTCCGTCAACTGTTCCAACGGTTACGCTTTCCGGCTCCGGACCTTTTTTGTTTGAACGGTCGTCAACGTCAATGCTGTCATTTGAGCAGTTGAAGTAATTCGGAAGATATTCAGCTGTTTTTGCCTCAAAATCATTGCCGTCAAGCAGCTTGACTTTACCTGTGTTTGTCAGATTGCTGAGCGGAATTGCGCTCAAAACACCTGCCTGACCGTTTACAGCATATGCCCAGCCTGTTTTTGCGTTATAATCAATGATTTCCATAACTCCGCCGTCTGCGTTGGTCATGCCGGAATCATAGCGTGCAAGCTGTTTAACGTCAAGAGAAGCTTTTCCGTTTTCAAAGCCTTTGCTCTGTTTCAGCGTTAAACTGCTGATTTGTGTCGCTGTTTCGCCTTCACTTGCAATAACCGCCGGCACGCTGCCCGCCAGTAATGCTCCTGTTAAAAGTATTGATAATATTTTTTTAATTACTTGGTTCATAATTTTTACCTCCTTCGCAGATAATTATATCATCACTCAAAATAATCATCAACCAAGTTCGGGTAAAATATAGGTGAAAAATATGTAAATTATCAAGCCATTCAGAGAATAGAAACAGATGTGTGTTCATTATGTCTGCCCGACTACAAGTCGAAAACAATGGTAACACTTAACACGCTTGATATTAGCGGTATTCGCAGTGT
>JALEPO010000007.1 GCA_022768695.1 Clostridia bacterium | reverse complement strand
GATAAGCGAGCGCAGCAACCAACGGTTGCAAGGAGCGCCCTCTCTCCCCAGCGTTTTTTGGTACTTTTGTACGTACAAAAGTACATAAATAATAAATTACAAAAATTATTAAGCAAAATAATTTTTGCACCGCTAAACAATTATTTATCAATCCATATATCCCTTAGCTGTAAGAAGCTCTGCAAGAAGAACAGCACCGCCTGCTGCGCCTCTTAATGTGTTATGGCTCATTGAAACCATTTTATAATCATACTGTGTTGATTCACGAAGTCTTCCGCAGCTTATTGCCATACCGCCATCAATTTCACGGGCAGTTTTAATCTGCGGCTGATCCGGCTGGTCCTTTTCAGTATAAACATGAATAAACTGTTTAGGAGCATGAGGCAGCTCAAGTTCCTGAGGAACACCTGAATAATCTGCCCAAAGCTTTTCAATTTCTTCAACTGACGGCTTGTTTACGCCATCCTTGAATGAGAAGAAAATTGCAGCAGTGTGACCGTTTGAAACAGGTACTCTGTATGTCTGACATTCGATTGAGAGAGCGTCTGACGGAACAATTTCTTTGCCCTCAATTTTACCAAGAACCTTGTTAGGTTCAACCTCTGACTTCATTTCCTCCCCGCCGATATAAGGGATTAAATTATCAACCATTTCCGGCCATGTTTCAAAAGTCTTGCCTGCGCCGGATATAGCCTGATAGGTTGTAACAAGAGCGTGGTCGATAGGATACTTCATATTAATAACTGCCATTGCAGGAAGATATGACTGTAATGAACAGTTTGACTTAACAGCGATAAATCCGCGCTTTGTGCCAAGTCTTTCACGCTGAGCGGGGATGATTTCAATATGCTGAGGATTGATTTCCGGTATAATCATCGGAACGTCAGGAGTATGACGATGAGCGGAGTTATTTGAAACTACCGGACATTCCGCCTTAGCGTAACGCTCTTCAAGAGCCTTGATTTCATCTTTTTTCATATCAACAGCACAGAATACAAAATCTACTTGTTCTGCAATTTTTTCAACATCGTCTGTTGCATTCATAACAGTCATGTCGGCAACCGATTCAGGAATAGGCTCATCCATAGCCCATTTTGAGCCTACCGCGTCTTTATAGGCTTTTCCGGCACTTCTCGGCGAAGCTGCAAGAACCTTGATATTGTACCACGGATGATCGTGAAGAAGCATTATAAAACGCTGTCCCACCATACCTGTAGCACCGATGATACCTACGTTGTAATTCTGTTTCATTTTAAAAATTCCTTCTTTCATTGGATTAAAATAAGGCAGCAACCTTGAGAGTTACTGCCTATAATAGTCTTATTATATGCGATAGCTCTCCATCATTTTATGATGACAGTCATACTGCTGTTCACAGTATGCCCAGCTCCTGCTGCTGTAACACAGAAAGAACTTCGGCATTTTTCCCTTTCGCCGTACTTCACAGAAAGTTACATATCTCCGAACGGTTACTGATAAAAAATGCACCTCTACCTATATATCATTATACTATCATTATTGCTGTGTTGTGTCAATAGAAAATTAAGATTATTTTATAAAAATATTTTACATTTTCGTTTCAAATATAACAGCATTATTTCTTAAGACGCATGAATTTAGGAAAATGATTTTTAAGCCTTCCTCCCGACGCTTTTCCCCAGCCTATCGGAAATCCATTTACAAGAACGGCTGTCCAACCGGAGCCTGAGCAATCTATTACCTCACCCATAAGATAAGCTTTTAGCTGACTATTACTATAGTCAAAATTGACCGAGGTCTTAAAATCCTCTTTTTTAAGTGACAAAACCAATGCGTGTGACGGCTCAAATCTGTTCTTTTTGCATATTCCAAGATGAAGTCCGCAGCGTACAACTTTGATTTTATCTATATTTATCCCCTGCGGCTTAAGATAAAGATTTTCACCGAAAAGGACAAAATCCCCGTCAAGCTTTACGTTAAGCGTTTCCTTTTCAAACTTTCTGTAAAGTGATACAGCGTCATTTAGGACATTATCAGGCTTTTTGGGCTTCTTTTCCTTTTTGCAAGATTGCACCGCTTCACCGCCCTTTTTAAACAATGCTAAAAAATGACCCTCGCCTTTTTGTGTGTGAGGAAAAATTCTGCGTGTTTTAGACATATCATATTCCGAATCAGACCATTTTGTTCTTCCGCATTCAAGCATATCAAGATTTGTTTTACAGATTTCAAGATTATAGGTATCAATCAGATATGCGGCAATTTTTTCGTTTTCCTCAGGAGCAAATGTGCATGTGGAATATATAAGATAACCGCCGGGTTTAAGCATTTTTACGGCACAGTCAAGAATATGACGCTGCCTGATACCGCATGAAACCGTATGCTCAATACTCCATTCCTCAACCGCCTGCGGTTCTTTCCGAAACA
This sequence comes from Clostridia bacterium, assembly GCA_022768695.1. Taxonomy (GTDB): domain Bacteria; phylum Bacillota; class Clostridia; order UBA1381; family UBA1381; genus JALEPO01. The sequence continues at coordinate 2,305 of JALEPO010000007.1, read as the reverse complement.
TTCCTTCACCGCTGCATGGTGCGTCAACTATTATTTTATCAAAAAATTCAATATATTTTTCAGATAATTTCTGCGGTGTTTCATTTGTGACTACTGCATTAGTCAAACCCATTCGTTCGATGTTTTCCGAAAGAATATCCGAACGTTTTTTTACAATTTCATTTGAAACCAATAAACCGCTGCCGTTTAAAGCAGCGCCTGCCTGAGTGGATTTTCCGCCCGGCGCTGCACATAAATCAAGGATAAAATCGCCTTTTTCGATGGGAAGTCCGGAAACGGCAGACATTGCCGAAGGCTCCTGAAAATAGAAAAGTCCTGCCATGTGATAAGGATGATTTCCTGAAATTAAGGATTTGTCAGCATAATATCCGTCTTTGCACCAGGGAATCGGCTCTAAATCTCCGAACGCTGATAAAACTGCTTCTTTTGCACCCTCTTTTGCTGTGTTTATTCTTATTCCGGTGTATATGGGAGAATTTTCAAAGGCATTAATAAAAGCATCGTATTCAGTTTTCAGCATGGATTTCATTCGTTCGGTGAATTTTTCGGGTAGTTTCATTGCTTTCCTCCTACTTTTTTCTTTAAGTATAATATATTTGCGTTAATATAGCAAGTATATTTTAAAATGAATAAAAATCGCCATGCTTTATGTATTTTTTCATACTAAAAAAGGATTGGCTTTCACCAATCCTTTTTCAAATCAATCCTTCAATTATGCAAGCTCTGCAAAGTACTTGATTGTTCTAACCATCTGTGATGTGTATGAATTTTCGTTATCATACCATGAAACAACCTGTACCTCGTAAAGACCGTCAGCGATAGGAGCTACCATTGTCTGAGTTGAGTCAAACAATGAACCGTATCTCATTCCAACGATGTCTGATGAAACGATTTCGTCTACATTGTAACCGAATGATTCGTTTGAAGCAGCCTTCATTGCAGCGTTGATACCGTCAACTGTTACGTTGTCGCCCTTAACAACAGCTGTAAGGATAGTTGTTGAACCTGTCGGAGTAGGAACTCTCTGAGCAGCGCCGATAAGCTTGCCGTTAAGCTCAGGAATAACAAGACCGATAGCCTTTGCAGCACCTGTTGAGTTAGGAACGATATTTACAGCAGCTGCTCTTGATCTTCTTAGGTCACCCTTTCTCTGAGGACCGTCAAGAGTCATCTGGTCGCCTGTGTAAGCGTGAATTGTGCACATGATACCTGACTGGATAGGAGCGTACTTGTTAAGTGCGTCAGCCATTGGAGCCAGGCAGTTTGTTGTACATGAAGCAGCTGAAATGATTGTATCGTCAGCCTTTAGTGTTTCGTGGTTTACGTTGTAAACGATTGTCGGAAGATCGTTACCAGCAGGAGCAGAAATAACTACCTTCTTAGCGCCGGCATTGATGTGAGCCTGAGCCTTTTCCTTTGATGTATAGAAGCCTGAGCACTCAAGAACAACGTCTACATCAAGGTCGCCCCAAGGACAATTGTTAGCATCAGGGAAAGCGTAAATCTTGATTTCCTTGCCGTCAACTGTGATTGAGTCCTCGCCTGCTGTTACCGTGTCAGCCTTTTCATACTTACCCTGTGATGAATCATACTTCAAAAGATTAGCAAGCATCTTCGGGCTTGTAAGGTCGTTGATAGCAACAACTTCATAACCCTCTGCGCCGAACATCTGTCTGAATGCCAAACGTCCGATACGTCCGAATCCATTAATCGCAACTTTAACTGCCATTTTAAATTCCTCCTAAAAAATATATATATTTTTTCTCAGGGCACACCTGTGCCCATCTGTTTCTATTTTACCTCAAAATTCAGAAATATACAAGAGTATTTGTTAAATTTGTATCATTTTATTTCTAATTCTTCCTTTTGCACAAAAACAATCCTCTTTATGCGTTTTTTATATATCATTTTTTTACTTTTCCACAATAACAACCTTGACATCCTCCTGGGCAAGCTCCTGTTTCCATTCGTCGGTAAGATGCGCGTCGGTGATAAAGCAGTCAATTCTATTCAGCTGGGAAATGCGCGGAACACCAAGCTTTCCTATCTTGTTTTTGTCGCAAAGGAAAATCGCCGACTCACTGCACGCAAGCATGGCTTTCTTTATTTCCGCCTCGCCCTCGCTGCTGTCTACCAGACCGCGTCCCAATGTGACACCCTTGCAGGAGAAGAAAAACTTATTTGCATAATAGTTGTCGCGTATTGTCTTTTCGGCAACTCTGCCGATATAGGACATATTCCGCGGCGTCAGCTCGCCGCCGACGCATACCACATGAATATGGTCGCAGCTTGCAAGCTCGTTCAC
>JALEPO010000039.1 GCA_022768695.1 Clostridia bacterium | reverse complement strand
CAGAGTTGTTATCAACACGTTGATATATCCATTGTTTTTTCCAACCACTGTTATCATCACCGTGATAATGTACGCCATTTGTTAATTTGAAAAATTGTCCATCCGAATATCCCAAATTATAACTTACATTTACATTTACATTTCCATTACCTTTGTTAGTGTATGTAACATAATTTCCGGAAGAATCTGACCACTCACCAAACATTGAGTTTTCGTTATAATAGTATCCGTTTTTTCTGTTGTATGAGATTAGTGCATTCTCTGTTTTAGCGAACTGGTCTGTGCTATCCTTATATGCACCTAAATCATTAAAAGCTTTCATTGCTTTTACATACTCACCATTATTTTTATAGTTCATTGCTATAGAATAATCACATTCGCTTGCCATTTCATTTGAATTTGAGTATGAAGAAATCTCCACAAACTTATTCTTTGCTTCTGCATAACTACCTGAATTAAATAACGCATAAGCAGCTTGGTACTTACATTCGTTTAATTTCTCTGCCGAATCATTGTGGTAGGATATGCTTTCAAACAATGATTCGGCTGACGAAAATCCCCTGAATTCAAATATGCTGTGGCACATTGATACTTTGATTCGTCCAACATGTATGAAACATCCTTATATCCTGACGGAAGCTCTTCAAACATATTAATTGCGGTTTCATAATTGCCGCTATTAAATTCGTTCATTGCATCTAAATATGCCACGTATGTAATTCCTTGACTTGCAGCTATTATCAAACCAATGATAATAATAGCAATGATAATAATAGCAATGATAATTCCCCAGACAATCTTGTTCTTATTTTCTTCTTCCGGAATATAATCATCTTTATCCGTATCCTTGAATACCGGTCCCGAAGGAGCAGGAGTAGGTGTTTTCTTAGGTGGTGTTACCGGCCTGTCATCGGCTTCAGTCCATTGTTTTAATATAGTTGCCGAAGGACTTTTTCGACACCCACAGACAGTACATTTTCCGAGTGAAATATTGTTTTCCGTATCGCAGTTTGGACATAGCCAACTATCACATGGCCTCTTATATCGCAATATTGTATTTGTCTCTTTTACATCCATAACTTTCCTCCATCATTTGCATACATCTATGATACTTTTATAAGTCTGTTCCTGTTGTAAACCAAGTGGGTTTATTTTGACTTTCATTTTCTTCTTTCTCTTTTTTTATTGTCGCTAATTTTAATCCTTCTAAGACATATTCAAGTTGCCGTTTATATTTACCCCAATCTTCCCATATAATGCAATCTATAGTTACTGAAACAAAATTATCAACTAAAACCCTTATGGTGTTGTAGGGAAGATTGATTCTTTGCGACAATTTTCGCGCATAAGAATCATATTTGTATGTAAATGTTTTTGAGTACAAGTTTAAGCTGTCACAATACATTGGGCTTGTTGCCACTCTTATTATAACTTTAAGCTTGTCTATTCTTTGCTCAATCATTTTAGGAAATTCTTCGCACAAAATATCAATATTATCTATATGTTCAAAAGCAAAATCCATCAATTCATCAATTAAATGGTTAATTCCATATTCTGTAGCATCTAAAATAACTTCATCTTTATTTTTGAACCAATAATAAATACTTCCGGCTCCCATATTTGTACGATCACACAATTTGCGAATAGAAACCTGCTCAAGTCCATAATCACACAAATAATCAAAACACTTCTCTAAAATTTCAATCTTATCTATATCTTTTGCAGAAGGTTCTCTCATATCGTTATCCTCAAATTAATTATATTTTAACGAACGTTAAAATGACGATCAAAAAAAATAAAGACAATGTTCCACATAATTCTTATTATGTGGAATTATTTTTCTAATGCGTAAAACATATTTTATATAAGTATAACATAGCATACTATAAAAATCAATAATTTTAGCAATTTTTACAAAAAATCTCCGATATGCATAAAAAACGACATAAAAAGTTGACCGATGAAAAATCATTTAATCACATCGGTCTTATTTTCATGTCTAAAATTATGTAATGCTGACTACTTTCTATTTAGAATATTTCACATAATAAGAATTATGTGGTCTTTTTTATTTTAACACCGCAGTAGACCAAGCTTTT
>JALEPO010000174.1 GCA_022768695.1 Clostridia bacterium | reverse complement strand
TTATTTCTGCATTTATAAATTGTTGTTTAGAGGCACAAAAATTATTTTGCTTAATAATTTTTGTAATTTATTATTTATGTACTTTTGTACGTACAAAAGTACATAAAAACGCTGGGGAGGGATGGCGCTCCTTGCAACCGTTGGTTGCTGCGCTCGCTTATCTCCCTCGCCCAGACCCCTCCCTCTAACTTATGGGTTTTCTATTGTATTAATTGCGTTGCTCTGTAAGCCTCTCCTTGAGGAGAGGTGCCCGAAGGGCGGAGTGGTGATGGCTCCCCTAATAGGGGAGCTGTCACGAAGTGACTGAGGGGTTTCAATAATAAAATTTTCGCCATAAACCCCTCCGTCGCCTAACGGCGACACCTGCCCTCTAACAGTTTCGCACTGCGAAACCCGCAAAGCGGCTTTTGCCAAAGGCAAAAGTGTTTAGGGGAGGCTTTTAATAACCTCTCCTTGAGGAGAGGTGCCCGAAGGGCGGAGTGGTGTTTGCAAACTGACGACCTGTGCGTCAGTTTGCTTAAAATTAAAAAAGTTTCCTTGGGAACTTTTTTAATTACTCTGTTCTGAGATTGACCGAAACGCAGTTTCGGGCGGCGTGCGGACGCGCACGCCTATAAACAATAATTTGTCTACAGCTTAAAGTCTTGAAAAATCAAGGCTTTATCCGTTCAGAATATATACCATCAGCGTCAGATATCCTGCAAAAGTAACCCACAACAGGTACGGTATCTGCAAATATGCGGCAGCCGGACTGATTTTATGAAACTGTATTATCATTAGGATGATTAATATCCATAATACAATCAGCCATATAAATGCAAACAGAAATGCTTGCATATTAAAGAAAATTATACTCCAAAAAAAGTTTACCACAAGCTGAAAACTATAAATTTTTAATGCACTGTATGCAGTTTCAATATTTCTGTCACGGTTTACAAAAATAATTGCGCTGCTAATACCCATGAGTGTAAACAGAATGGACCATACGATAGGAAATACAATCATTGGCGGCGAAAGTGCCGGGCGATTAATTTTTTCATATATATTCATGTTGTTTTTTGTAAGCAGTGCAGAAAGAGCACATATACCAAGCGCAACTGCGATTGAAATTATATACGGTTTTATTTTTTTCCACATATTCCTCACCTCAATGATATTCTACGCAGAAAAAGCGAATCTCATGTATAATCAGTTAAAAAACAATCGCATCATTATCATTAATTTCCTGTTCTTTTTCCGCCTCCTCGGCAGGTACAACAAGTGCAATAGCGCTTGAATGTGTGACAAAAGCTATGCGCGCATATGCATAATCCGTAATTTTGTCATAAACTCTGCCTGCGCTGTATGTTCCTGCATATACAGTATATGTACTGTTGGCAACATAGCCGATAGTACCTATAAAAGGTAAATCTACTCTGATAGCTTCGCTGTCAAATTCATTGTCAGCTTCTTTTATCAGCTTCACTATTCGTCCTACCTTATATGGCTTCATACCATAATAATGCTTTTGTCCGACAATTGTCAAAAAATATGCTTCCATAACTTTTCCCTCCGTTTTATATTTTGTTATGTTAATTTTAACATACTAACTGTACAATAAAACGGACTGAAAAAACACGTATATTCTGTTATCTCCACAAATATTTCTGTAAATCAACTGTGTCGTTGTTTACTTCAACGCCTTCTGAAATAAGCTTTTCTCTTTGAACGTTAATTCCTCCGAAAACATACATTGCAGCAAGCTTGCCGTTGCGGTTTACAACTCTGTGACATGGTATATTTATAGGATCAGGATTGCAGTGGAGAGCATTTCCGACAACGCGGCTTAATTTTATATTTCCTAATTTTAACGCAATCTGTCCGTATGTCGAAACCTTTCCTTTGGGGATTTGCGCTACTACATCATAAATTTTTGCATATGTGTTACTCATAATTAAACCAACCTTTTAGACATCCATTTACCAGAATAATATCTTACTATCGGGACTATTGCACCCATACTCCATGCAATCGGTGTTGCAATCCATATTCCTGTTACGCCGAAAGGTCTTACAAGAATATATGCAAAAATTATTCTGCCGATAAGCTCTGTCATACCGGCAACCGCTGATGTATTAACATCTCCCGCACCGCGAAGTACATTCAGATAGCTTCTCATACACGCAGCCACAATATACGCCACACATACTATTGTCAGATACTGCGAGCCTATTTCTATTGCCTCCTGCGCCTGTGACGCGTCAAGGAATAAGCCAAGAAGCCGGTATCTGAATATTACAATCAGACTGGTTATTACAACGCACACTCCGATAAGAAGTCCAAGCGACTGATATAGCCCCTTCTTTATTCTTTTCACATTTCCCGCACCCATATTCTGCCCCGTATAAACAGAAATAGCATTTGCGACGGAAATTATCGGCGCTATAGCCACACTGTCGATTTTTGTCGAAGCGGTATATGCCGCCATAGCAGCTGCGCCGAATGAATTTACAAGTCTTTGAACGCTCATGCCTCCAAGCGAAATCATACAGCTTTCAAATGCGCCGGGCAGTCCGGCTCTTATGATTGTTTTTAAAATCTTTCTGTCCGTCTTTACAGGTATATTTTCAAGATTTAATTCTTTTCTGCGTTTTACCATATGTACCACGCAGTATACAGCGCTTAATGTCTGCGCTATTATTGTGGCAATTCCGGCACCTGTAACGCCTGCCTTGAAAACTATAACAAATAGCAGATCAAGCAGCACGTTAAGCACAGATGCTATAATCAGCGCATAAAGCGGCGTCTTAGAGTCGCCCAGACTCCTGAGCACTGAGCTTGAAAGGTTATAAAATGCCATTCCGGCAACAAACATAAACATTATCCTTGTATATTGCACCGCATCGGGCAGTACGCTCTCAGGTGTTCCCAATGCGAGCAGCATCGCCCTTGAAAACATCACTCCAAGAAATGCAATGATAACCGACATAACCGCTACTATGTAAATAAGACCTGTTACAATCCTGCGCATTTTTTTGAAATCGCCCATACCGAAGCATTGTGAAATTATAATTCCGCCTCCGCCGGTAAGCCCCATCATCCAGGAAATAAGCACTCCAAAAATACCGCCTGTTGCACCTATTGCCGCAAGAGCGTTCGCCCCTACAAACCGACCTACAACAGCCGCGTCAACAAAATTATACACTTGCTGAAAAACATTTCCTATCAGCATAGGCACTGCAAAAGAAATAATAAGCTTCAAAGGATTACCCTTTGTCATATCGTTTACCATTGTATTTCCCTCCTTTTGGGACTTTCATCAAGGCATTATTATAGTGCCTTGATTGATAAAAGTCAAGTAGTTAAATTAATATATTGAAAAAAATTTTTTATTTGATATAATATTAGTAAGAAATTAATTTAAGGGTGTATTAGTGTGAAAATTCATACTAATTAATTTAATTGCCTGCGTGATTTTTTTCGCCTGAAGGCGAAATTGCACACAGGCATAAATCACCGTTTAACGCCTTATCCGCCCATGATAAGGAGTTAAAGTTTTTCATTACTATTTGTGGGCAGAAAGGCTATGGTGATTTTTATGAAATTATTAGTAATGTCCGTAAGAGCCGGATACGGTCATCATTCCACCGCAAAGGCTATTATGGAGCAGTTTGAAAAGCATGGCTTTGAATGTGAAATGCTTGACATTTTTGATTACATAAACCGTCATCTGGGTAACTCCATTCAGGACGGCTATCTGCTTTCGACAAAGTATCTATCCGAAACCTACGGCAAGGTATACGGCAAGCTTACAAAAAAGGATGAACCATATGATAAGCACTCCATTACTACAATATTGTCAACCTTGGTTTCAAAAAAGATAAAAAAATATCTTGAGGATTTTAATCCGGATATTATAATAGGAACGCACAGCTATGCCGGCTTTGTTATGACCATTCTTGCCGAGCGCGGAGTTATAACCTGCCCTACAATAGGAATTGTTACCGATTTTACGGTTCATCCGTTTTGGGAAAGCACCTTTTTGGATTACTATGTAATTCCGGATATGCTTTTAGCTTATGAAATGCAGAAAAAAGGTATACCAAGAAAAAAGCTTCTGCCTATAGGAATACCTATAAGAAGTCAGTTTAGTTCAAAAATGGATAAAGCCGAGGCGAGAAAAATAATCGGAATAGAAAATAAAAAAACCATACTTGTAATGATGGGCTCGATGGGATACGGCAATATTAAAAAGACGCTTATTGAAATGGATGATTATCCGGCTGATTTTCAAATATTATGCGTATGCGGTTCAAACAAGAAGGTAAAAGCAGATATTGACGAATATTTATGGAAAAAAGCGGTGTATGCATATGGATTTATTAATAATGTAGACGTTATGATGGATGCCTCCGACTTTATTATATCAAAGCCGGGCGGACTTACCACATCGGAAATACTCGCAAAGGGGCTTCCGATGATTACCATGAATCCGCTGCCGGGTCAGGAGGACAGAAACCTGAATTTTCTCGTAAATAACGGTGCTGCAATAATGGTGAACAATACCTATACCATCTCCGAGGCGCTGCATCAGCTTTTAAGCTGCGATTGGCGCGTTGAGCTTTTGTGTGAAAGCGTAAAGCGGCTTGGTAAGCCTAATGCAGCGGGGGAGCTTTATGAATTTGTTTGCAAAAACTTATTGGCAAAATCTACAGAAACAGAAAATTCTCTGCCGTTGAGATAATTTAAAATACCCGCGTCGCTTGTAAAGCCGAATATTAGCTTGTAGCTGTAAAGCACATGATAATGTCCGGCTTTTTTTGCGCCGTATTTTACATCACCAAGCAGCGGATGACCTATATGTGCAAGCTGCGCTCTTATCTGGTGCGTTCTGCCTGTTAAAAGCTCGACTTCAATGAGGGAGCTGCTGCTGTTCCTTGCCAATACCTTATACCGTGTTTTTATTTCCTTTGCTTTTTCGGACGCTTTATCGGATACAGAAACGATTTTATCCTCGCGGGTAAGGTATGCTAAAAGCTCGCCCTCCGGCTCAGGATGTCCCTCGGCAACACAGAGGTAGAATTTTTTTATCTCCCTGTTTTTTATCTTTTCATTTAATATTCTCAGCGACTCCGCATTTTTCGCCGCTATAATTATACCGCCTGTGTTTCTGTCAAGTCTGTTGCACAATGACGGCGCAAAGCTATGCTCTGTTTTTGGATTGTATTCGCCCTTTTCAAAAAGATAGCTCTGTATACGGTGGATAAGTGTATTCTGTGTACCGCGGTCGTCCTCATGAACGACAGTTCCCGGCTCCTTGTCAATCAGAAGAATATTGTCGTCCTCATACACTATTTTTAAATTGGATTTTATAGGGACAAATTTTTTTTCATCATTAAAAAACTCGTCCTTAAAATAAAGCTTCAGCACATCACCTGCTTTAAGCTTATAGTCGCCCTGCTTTATGTGCTTGTCATTGACTCTTACGCAGTTTTTTCTGAGTCCCTTATAAAGCATACCGCTCGGTATGCTCATATATTTTGCAAGAAATTTATCAAGACGCTGGTTTGCGTCATTTTCATTTATAGTAACTGTTTTCAAAAAATCACCGTCTTTAAAAAAATAATCTTAATTTGCCCTGTTGGTATTGTATCATAAATTATTTTGTGATACAATAATTAAATACGAAAAAACGTAATTTATAATAACGGAGGAACTATTATGGGAATTTTTGGCGGAGGCTATGACAAACCGGGAAAAGGTGTTGATAAAAATGCTCCTAAAAAGAAAGGTTTTTTTCTTTTCTGGGATATTATAATTCAGAAATTTGTAAAGTTTATACAACTGAACTCTCTGTATTCACTTTTAAGTATTATATGGATTGTTGCTTTGTATTTCTTCGCAGGATTTATAATTGCCGGTCATCCGGAATTTATAGAAGGAATTTCATCACAGATACAAATTGACGGCGCAAGCGGCGAGGATATTTTACAAAGTTTAATTTTTGGATTTCGTGCTATGTTTGCGGTAGGAGTATTTCTACTTTGGGGTTCAGGACCTGTATCGGCAGCTTATTCATACATAGTAAGATGCTTTACGCGCGGTGAACACGCATGGATAGTAAGTGACGCAAAGGATAAATTCAAGGAAAATTTCAAACAGGGACTTGTTGTTGTGCTGATAGACGCTTTGATTATGATTTTCGGTATTAACGCGCTGTATTTCTACTATTCCGCGTATCTTGCATACGGCAGTCTGATGTGGATGATTTTATGCTATGTAACATTTATGCTGTTGTTCATCTTTACTATGATACATCCATATATATATCAGCTTATGGTTACATTTGAATGCTCAATAGCTCAGATATACAAAAATGCAATCCTGCTCGGACTTGGCAAGCTGCCGGGAAACTTTCTGCTGACATTAATAGAAGCTGCGCTTATATTTATTGTTTTTACTGTTTTCAGTCCGGCAATAGCGCTTTTATTCTCATTGATATTGGGCCCGTGCATTATGCGGTTTCCGGGAGAATTTTATGCGGCGCGCGTAATTGAAAAATCTATATTAAATGATATGAAAGAAAAGAAATCTTCTGTTAATATCACATATCTGGAGGAAAATGAAATATGATTTTAGGTGAATATGACGTTGCGGTTATAGGCGGCGGTCATGCCGGCGTTGAGGCGGCGCTTGCCTCTGCAAGACTCGGAATGAAAACAATCATGTTTTCAATAAGTCTGGACGCAATAGGCAATCTGCCGTGTAATCCGAGTATAGGCGGTACTGCCAAGGGACACCTCGTACGCGAGATAGACGCTTTGGGCGGCGAAATGGCAAAGGCGGCGGATGCATCCTTTATTCAGTCGAAAATGCTCAACCGCGGAAAGGGTCCGGCTGTACACTCTCTGCGCGCTCAGATTGACAGAAAGAAATACCATGCCGAAATGAAACGCAGAGTTGAGGAACAGAAAAATCTTCAGGTAAAGCAGGCGGAAATTGTCGATATAAAAATTGAAAACGGAAAGGTATGCGGGGTAGTCACTCATACAGGAACGGAATATACAGCTAAAGCGGTTATTGTAGCCAGCGGAACATATTTAAAAGGAAAAATCCTTATCGGAGATTATTCCCGTGAAAGCGGACCTGACGGGATGTTTCCGGCAAATGAGCTTTCAAAAAATCTTAAGCGCATAGGTGTGGAGCTTGTACGCTTTAAAACCGGAACTCCGGCAAGAATACATGCCGATACACTTGATTTTGATAAAATGGAGGTTGAAACCGGCGATGATAAAATAGTGCCGTTTTCATTTGAAACAGAAAACCCCGGAGAAAATCAAGTCATATGCCACCTTGTGTACACAAACGAAAAAACGCATAAAATCATTATGGACAACCTTGAACGCTCAGCTATGTACGGCGGTTTGGTAGAGGGTGTAGGGCCGAGATACTGTCCTTCAATAGAGGATAAGGTTGTTAAATTTCATGATAAACCACGCCACCAGCTTTTTATCGAGCCTATGGGACTTGATACAAAGGAGATGTACGCGCAGGGCTTTTCAACAAGTCTGCCGGAGGATGTTCAGCTTGAGATGTACCGTTCGATAGAGGGCATGGAAAATGTTGAGATAATGCGAAGCGCATACGCAATAGAATATGACTGCTGCAATCCGATGCAGCTTAAGGGTACACTCGAATTTAAGCATATTCCCGGACTGTACGGTGCGGGACAGTTTAACGGCACTTCAGGCTATGAGGAGGCGGCTGCGCAGGGACTTATTGCCGGAATAAATGCGGCGCTTAAATTAAAGGGCGAAGAACCGCTTGTGCTTGATCGCTCTGACGGATATATAGGAACGCTTATCGATGACCTTATTACAAAGGGGACAAATGAGCCGTACAGAATGATGACCTCACGTTCTGAGTATCGCTTGCTTTTAAGACAGGATAATGCCGATGAGCGCCTGACTCCATATGGTTATCGTGTGGGACTTATAAGTGAGGAAAGATATGAAAAGCTTCAGAGAAAGCTAAAAATGATTGATGATGAAATTAAGAGGATTTCATCGGTGGTTATACCGCCTAAGGCGGCAAATCCTGTGCTTGAAAAATACGGGACTACTCCGGTTAAAACGGGAATACGATTAAGTGATATGATAAAGCGTCCCGAGCTTGATTATGAAAAGCTTGCGGAAATTGATGAAACAAGACCTAAGCTGCCGGACGCAGTTACGGAGCAAGCGGAAATTAAGCTCAAGTATGACGGATATATACAGCGTCAGCTTGCTCAGGTGGAGCAGTTTAAAAAGCTTGAATCAAAGCTGCTGCCGGAAAATCAGGATTATTCCGATATTCACGGTCTGCGTCTTGAGGCAAGACAAAAGCTTAATCAGATACAGCCGAAATCACTCGGACAGGCATCGAGAATTTCCGGTGTATCGCCGTCGGATATGTCGGTGCTTATTGTGTGGCTTGAAAGCTTAAAAAAATAAGAAGCTGTTGCCTTTAGCGCAGAACGTTCAGAGGCATTAAATGGCATAAAATCTATGCCTGTAAATATTTCCATAATAAACTAACGTTGAAATCCGCATTTTTTGCGGATTTCTTGTATTTATATGCCTTTGAACTATACACGAAACTCACCGCTCGACGTACCCTCGTACG
>JALEPO010000161.1 GCA_022768695.1 Clostridia bacterium | reverse complement strand
TGTTGTTGACAACTATGCAAATACAGATTTAGCTGCAACAATCACAAAGCGTAGTATTACATTGACGGACATTACAAATGTTCCGAATGTTAAGCAGTACGATCCGGATTATGCAACAGCTAAATCGGGCAGTGCAACAAGTACAAACGGTGCTGAATTTGCGGCAGCTACTGATACAACAGGTATTGTAACCGGCGAGACAGTTGGTCTTACTTATACATACTACTATTCAGCAAATGACAGCGCGGACACACCGAAGGCAGTAACAGCAACAATCAGCGCAGTTAACTTTGACAGTACAACAGCGGCAAATAATAACTATAGCTTAAATGCAACTGTTCCGTTTGATGTTTCCACAGGTGTTACTGACAGAGCGGTTACATTGACAGTTACAAATCCGTCAATGTTTAACAGCACAGTAACTTACGGCGACAAGCTGAACCTTAATGATATGCAGGTAGTTGTTAATTATGGCGGAACATCAACCGATACATATGCAGCAACGCAGAGCGGCGATACCGTTTCATGGACAAAGAATGGTACGCCATATACAGGCATACTTCCGTTCACACTGGCATGGACTGGCGGCAGTGCTATTGCAACAGATACTCAGAATACAAAGCTGACAGTTTCAGGCCACAGCACTCAGTCAATCGTTGCAACCCATACCGCAAGCGGTGTGACAGGCAGCGGCGCTACTGTAACAATCAGTCCAAAAGAAATTACCGTTGTTAATGCTGCATTAACAGCAAGCACTGCCATTGAAAAGGAATATGACGGAAATACAAATGTAGAAACAGCTGATTTAGGCAATATAGAATATACATCAACAAATGTATTCGATGGTGATACAGTTGTAATCACTGCAACACCGTCATACACAAGCAAGGATGTTGCCACAACACCGAATAACATTACATTCGGCGCACCGTCCTTGACAAATGACTTTAACGGCAACTATAAGATGACTGCAACATCTGTAACAGGCAGCATCACAGGTACAATCACACAGAAGCCTGTAACAATCACAGGTGTATATGTACCGACAACATATAAGAATGACGCTGCTACTGAGGATTATAAAAAGGCAGTTACAGCATCTCTTGCAGGTTCAATAACAAACGATACAGTTACAGCAACCGGCTTTGTCGGAACTGAAGGAAATGATTTGACCTTCACTTATACAATAGTATATCCTCAGAGCATTCTTGGAGCAGCAGGCGATACAGCTGTAAGCATTGATGGCGGAGCAGGTACAGTTTCAGGCACAGGTTATGACAACTACAGCTATACATGGCCTACAAACCTGACAGGTAAGGTTCTGGCTGATGCGTTTACCAGTGTTGAAATTACACCGCCGAGCAAGATGACAGGTTATACTCATGGTGATGTCTTTGATCCATCAGGAATGATTGTAACAATCAAGACTTCAAGCAATCCTAACGGAACAACACATACTGTTATGGGTGCAAGCGGCTCATACGCATGGGATACAGCTCTTCCGGACGGTGTAGAGGTCAAGGTTGGAAATGTTTCGCTGACAAGTAATCTGAACCATAATGCGCATTATAAAAATATGAACGGTAAGGCGATTACTATTACAGCAGGTGACCAGACTGCATCTACAACCGATACAGTAGGGGTTAATAAGGCAAACCTTACTGTAACTGCAAATGCATCAAGCTGGGATAAGGTATATGACGGTGATGATGTTGTTGACGGCGTAACATATCAGGTAACCGGTCAGAAAACGATTGACAGCGTAACAGATACTGTAACAGTTACAAGCGCAGATGCTAAATATTCAGATAAGAATGTTGCGTTGGATGGCGGCAATAATGTTATTGCTAAAACAATAACATTCAGCAATATCGTTCTTTCAACAGGCGATTCTGCTAACTATAATAATCCGTCAATCTCAGATGGCAGCGGTAAGATTACACCGTTTGCATTGGATGTAACAGCTATCAATGATACAATTCCGGATGCGTACTGGAATAAGCAAAAGGAAGGCACAAAAACCACACCAAATTACACAACAGCACAGACAGCTCCTGACAGAGGACTTGAAATTACATATAAATATACATATGATGATACAAGCAGAGTAGGAACTGTCACAAACGGTGTAACAATCAGTGGTGTTGATTTATCACCGACAAATACAAACTATACTGTAACATATACCGGCGGTAAGATGGACGGTAAGGTTGTTACACAGGGTATTGCTTCGTTAAGAATCACACAACAGCCGACAACTGAATATAAGTACGGCGAAACGCTTGATTTAAGCAATTTAGAGGTAACTGTAACATATTCAGAGGGCGGCGGTTCGGATTACGTCCGATACGGCAGTGACGGCTGGAATACGCTTGGTCTTAAGATTGACGAGGCAAGTCTGGATCATGGTGATTCACTTAAGATTGCACACACAGGAAAAAAGATTAAGGTTACAACAAGCGATGGTTCAAAATCTGTTGAAACGGATCCACTTACAGTAAATAAGCGTACATTGTACATCACAGCTACACCGGCTGCAACAGTTACGAAGCAATATGACGGCACAACTGCTGTAGACCAGACAATCACTCTGGCTATTGCTGATGAGGGTCCATATGGCGGTACATACTATGACGGATTGCTGTCAGCAGACAGTGCTTACACACTAAGCAACGCAACTCCGTCATACACATATAATGATAAAAATGTCGGAACAGGCAAAGAATTGACAATGGGCGAAACTGTAACGCTTGTTGGCACAAATGCAGGCGAATATAAGCTTACATTCCAG
>JALEPO010000153.1 GCA_022768695.1 Clostridia bacterium | reverse complement strand
TATAGCGGAACCCAAAAAATGAATGAGGATGAAAGAATATACGGTACTATCGGTTTAATTAATAATTCTGATATTGACAAAATTATTGAGGAAATGATGAATACAAAAGATGTTTATGATTTAAAGGACGGTGTTCAGTGTAAACATATGTTAATTTCCTTTGGCAAGAAACCAAAGTTAAAAAGAAAAAGAATAAAGCGTATTATTGTGCGTATGTTAAAATTTTATGCTTTGAATTATCAGATTTTCTATGGTGTTCATTATAATGATGAACCCGGAAAAGAAAATTATCATGTGCATGTATTATTGAATTCAGTAAATATGCGAAACGGAAAAAAGATTGATATATCAAATAAAGTCAGAAAAAAGTTTAAAAAGCAAGCAACAAGAATTTGGAAATATGCTATACTGAATGAGCAATAAGAAATCTGATACAGACAAGTTATTAATCAGTGGATAAGTCATTAAGAATATCATTATATGATATGTCTACAGTGCACCAGATTTATAAATATGTATCGACAGATGGAATAATGTTGTTTTATTAAAGAAATCATGATCTGTTTGCTCATTCAAAATTAGCGTTTACAAAGTACTTGATATTTTATAGAAACGGTGTATAATAACCATGAGGTGACTAACATGGAAAATGCTTTAAAGAATGAAACAAGTCCCTATCTTTTGCAGCACAAGGACAATCCTGTTTACTGGTATCCGTGGTGCAAAGATGCGTTTGACAAAGCAAGGGAAGAAAATAAGCCTGTATTTTTGGGGTTTATCAAGTACAGTAGGTATGGAGTAGTATAATATTAATGGAATTGTCAAGATATGTGCAGTCAAAAAATACCCAAAATTTGATTTTGCTACTTACCGGGCTTCACTCGCTGTAACTACCATAAATTCATTTTGGAAATTCTGTCAAGGTCGCCGTAGACGCTTGTTTTAACCTTGACAGAATTTTGAAAATGAATACAATCTGATTGAGCGATTGAAGCCTTGCCTATGCCGCTATTTTCGCTGTTTCACTGTATATATCACGATATTTTTGCGGCGGCCAACCATTCGGATTACTTGTATGTATGCGAATACGATTGTAGTAAACGAATATATACCTGAAAACAATGGTTTTTACTTCCTCTCTCGTCATCTTATATGTTGGAATTTGATACAGCTTCTCTTTTTTTAATGTCGCAAAAAAACTTTCCATCCTTGCATTATCATAGCAACGACCTGTACCGCTTAAACTCTGCGTAATTCCAAGCCGTTTCAGTTCCTTGCGAAAGTCTTTGCTTGTATATTGACTTCCTCTGTCGGAATGAAGAATAACATTATTCATCTTTCCCAGTTGTTTGATTGTGTCAATACAAAGCTCTTTTTTCATATTTTCTCGCATTTCAAGCGCAACAATCTCTCCGTTGAAACAATCCATAATCGGTGATATATACAGCTTACCGTCCGCACACGCTATTTCCGTGATGTCAGTAAGAAGCTTCTGCATGGGCTTTTCAGCATGAAAATCTCGTTTGATAAGATTTTCTTTTTCTTGAATTTCCGTTGTTGCTTTTGTTATCCCGTGAGGCTTTCTATTCTTATGGATATATCCTCCGGCTGACATGGCACGATATACGGTACTCTTGCTCAACTTTATACCCTTTTGAATCAACGCCGTGTTCATTCGGTTGTAACCGTAATTGCTGTTATCAGGATGTTCATCAAGGATTTCTTTTATTCTGACCAGAAGAAGCTGCTGTCTTGTCGGTTTGCTGCGGTTTTTCAGCCAACGATAGTAACCGGATTCGCTGATTTTCAGCACCTTGCACATTATATTTACAACATATTCTGAACGACGCTCAAAAATGAACATATGACGTTCTGAAGTCTTTACTTCTTCCGGTCTTTTGCGAAAAAACCGAGAGCATCCTTCAATATCTCATTCGCCTGCCGAAGTTCCGCATTCTCCTTTTCGAGTTGACGGATTTTTGCCAGAGTTTCAGGATCGGAAGCAGCGGCTTCTTCTTTTTTTCTGCGCTTGCGCAGTTTACGCCAGTCGGCAATTGTGTTGTAATGCACGCCTAATTGCGTCGATGCTTTTTTTATTCCGATTTCATCGGAGAGCTTTAATGCTTCTGCTTTGAATTCTTTACTGTACCTTTGCATGATTTTACACCTGTCTTTCTGAGTTTATTATATCAGATTTTTGGGTGTTTGTCGACTCTACTTATATTATACTACTCCATACTAATCATTAAAATAATTAATATACATACAGTTTTTTAAAATTTTTTTGATTTTTTTTCAAATTTATGTTACAATAATAAAAATTACTTATTGAAATATCATTAACGGAGGAAAATATGGCATTTGACGCAGTGGCAGTACGCTGCCTTATACAAGAACTTAACTCACACATATTAAACGGAAGGATTGATAAAATTCACCAACCGGAAAAGGATGAAATTGTGCTTCATATACGCACATTCACTGACAACTATAAACTGGTACTTTCCGCAAGCTCCGCCCATCCGAGAATACATTTCTCTGAAAATTCAAAAAAAAATCCGATGACGGCACCTATGTTCTGTATGCTTTTAAGAAAACACATATGCGGTGGAAAAATTATTGCAGTGGAACAGGCCGAATTTGAACGAATAGTCAAAATCTCTATTGAGAGCTACGATGAGCTTGGCGACCTTACCACAAAATATCTTATTGCCGAAATAATGGGAAGACATTCCAATATTATTTTAACCAATCAGGATATGAAAATACTCGACAGTATAAAACACGTTGATTTTACAGTAAGCTCTGTGCGTCAGGTTTTACCCGGGCTTGAATACATGCTGCCGCCCACTCAGAATAAAATCAATCTTATTGATTTAACCTCTGAAACACGCATTGATTTTTCGTATCCCGGAAATGCCGACAAGGCTCTTTTAAACACAGTCGCCGGCATAAGTCCGCTTACCGCGCGTGAAATTGTGTATAGGTGCTTTGGAAGAACTGATATAAACACATCTGAGCTAAACACAAACAAAAAAAGCGCATTGAAGGTTGAGCTTATAAAATTTGCAGAGGAAGTACGCGGCAATATTTTTAATCCATGCATAATAACAGATGTCAGCACAGGCAAAGCGTTGGATTTCAGTGCGGTTACTATTGAACAATATGAAAACATTGCAAGTATCAAATCATATGACAGCATAAGCGCATTGCTTGACAGTTTTTTTAATATACGCGATATGCATGAGCGTATGCGTCAAAAAAGCGCCGATCTTGTTAAGCTGCTGAATAATAATATCGAAAGAGTATCAAAAAAGCTCGTCATTCTTGAGCGGACTCTTAAAGATGCAGAAAACAAGGATAAATTCAAAATATACGGCGACCTTATCACAGCGAATATATATAAAATTTCAGAAGGCATGAATTCGGTTGAGGTTGAGAACTATTACGAACCTGAGCTTCCTATAATTAAAATTCCTCTTGACGCTCTGATGACACCGTCACAAAATGCGCAGCGTTATTACAAAAAATACAACAAGGCAAAAACTGCCGAAACCGAAGCAGCAAAGCAGCTTGAAGCCAGCCACAGTGCTCTTGACTACCTTGAAAGCACGCTTACCGCAGTCGAAAATTCAGAAACAGAGGCAGATCTTAATGCAATCCGGACAGAATTAATAACAGAAGGATACCTCAACAGAAAAACAAACCCCAAAAAACAAAGGAAGAATACATCAAAGCCTCTTCATTTTGTTTCCTCTGACGGATTTGATATTTATGTAGGTAAAAACAACACACAAAATGATTATCTTACTCTAAAGCTCGCAAATTCTTCCGATATATGGTTTCACACAAAGAATATTCACGGTTCTCATACGGTTATAAAATTAGGACTTGACAAAAATGTTCCCAAAACCACAATAAAAGAAGCTGCCCAAATTGCCGCTTATTACTCAAAGGCTCGTGAATCCTCACAGGTTCCCGTGGACTTTACACAGATAAAAAATGTAAAAAAACCAAACGGTGCAAAACCAGGAATGGTAATTTACGATTATTACAACACAATCTATGTAACTCCTAAGGAACCGTCAAAAGAGCAATAAGCCTATTCTCCCCCCCTGTCTGATTAAATCTAAAAATAGGCTGCCGCATTAAGCTTTTCTTTAATGCGGCAGCCTGTTTTTATTCTGCAAATGCATATTCTCCCATAAAGAATATCTGTCCTGTTTCTTCATCACATATAAAATATGTAAACGGCTTATCTGCCTTAAATTCAACAGGTGTCGGATAAACGGGCATGCTCGTTGCAGCACCCATTCCGGCAAACGTCACAGCCGCGGCTTCAGTTCCATTCTCATCTACGCTTATATATGTTTTTTGCAAAACCTTATCCAGCCACAACATTTCAGGCTTAGGAGCAAGCATTTTGTCAAACACAGCACTTTCTTTATCAAACGCAAGCTTTATTCCCATATCAGATAATATATCATTTAAATTTATAGCACTTGTTGTTTTGAATTTCGGTATTGCGAGTGCAACATACGTTGACTCACCCTTATCCTTTACAGCTTTAAATTTCGATGCGTCACCAAGCGCAACAAACATACTGAGTCCGCCGTAATACGGTATTTCTACAAACTGAATTTCATCATCAGCATAGTAATTATAGTATTCTGTATTATTCATCAGGTCAATTTCAGCCTTTTTGCCGTTTCTGTCTGTAAATTCACCCTTTTCCGTTTTATTCGGCTCAAATACATCCATCCATTGCGCCTTCATATAAACAGCGTTTACAGCGGCAGCCAGAAAATCCGTTTCCTCATCGTCTATTATAGACTCAATTTTTTCATGAGTTTCTTCTTTTACCCAGCTGTTCATTTCCTCAGCTTTATTGCTTTTATCCACAACCACGCTTACGCCATCATAATAATCGGCAACAATTTTTGAATACTCGTCAGTAAATTTAACGCCGTCAAAAATACCGTCCTTATAATCCTTATTTATCCATATCGAATTTGCTATTTCAAATATAGGACGTTCCCGACCGTCTACACTTTCACTATTTATGGAATTAGCTGTTTTTACATATTCCACAAGAGTCTTTGAATATTCATTATATGAATCTATATCTTTTATATCAACACTCTTTAATATTTCATCTCTTGTCTGACCGCTTGCTCCGTTTGCGGCTATTGCAAGAATCATTTTTAAAAAGAACGGAGAAATCATATAATTTTCATCATCAGGCATATAGCTAAGAAGCTTCATTTCGTATGAGTTGCTACTACTTTCCCTTTTCACCGAAGTCACTGTAACGGTTCTTGCTTCGCCGTCCCATTGCACATCACAGTCAAATGCCTCCGATACGGCGCGCAGAGGTATGAGTGTGCGATCGTTTACAATTCTCGCAGGAGCATCAAGTGCCACGACTGTATCCTCTGTGTCAGATATATCGGCAGATTTCATAGTGCTCTTTTTCATAACGCTTTCGCCTATTGTAATTTCAATATTTGTCTGCGTATTTTCCAACGTTTTTTTTACGGCGATTATCAGCTGCTTCTCCTCATTCCACGAAACTTCTGCGCCCAGTGCCTCAAAAATTGCACGCATAGGTACAAGCGTGCGGTCATTTTCTATAATAGGCTGCACATCAAATTCCAGCTGTTTGCCGTCAGCAAACACCTTAATCTCGCTGTCAGCATCCGCAATTGCTGTCACTGACACCAACAGCATTACAACCGATAAAATGATTGATAATAGTTTTTTCATAACATTACCTCCTTCAAAATTTAGCCTTTCATTAATAATACTTACAAGTACGTCAAAAGGTTTCATTAAACCTCATCATAATCAATTATTTTTCCCAAATTCTTTATTTTGTCAAGGTATTCACCGCATATTCGTTTTGCCGCATCAAGGTCAAGATTACGGTAATTTCCGCACTCCTCCTCGCTCGCTCCGAAAACCTCTCCCTCATAATCAAGCGTTTTTTTCAGAATATCCTTAATCAGCGCAAGCACCTCACCGCTTGAAATATTATTGCGCACAAGCAGATAAAATCCCGTCTGGCAGCCCATAGGTCCAAAATAAATTACATCATCGGCGATATCCGAATTTCTTGCAAATGTTGCAAGCATATGCTCTGTTGTGTGGATTGACTCATTATCAAGAACCTCGCCTGTATTCGGCTTTCTAAAACGCATATCATATGTTACGATATCGCCGTCAATTCGTGAGATATATACTCCAACATCAAGTTTTCTGTGATCTACACTGAAGCTTTTTATTCTATTCAAATTAATACACTCCCTTTTATATTCTTTAAAAGCTCAAGAATTATCTTGATTGAATTTTCCGCCGCCATTTTTGCAAATTCAGGGAAATCCATATACGAATCGCCGTTCGCACCGTCTGAAATTGCTCTTAAAACTCCAAACGGCACGTTGTTCATAACGCATACATGTCCAATGCTTGCGCCCTCCATTTCAGCCGCGATTGCACCGAAATCACCTATAATTCTGTCCCTCTGCTCCTGTTTGAAGATGAACTGATCGCCAGAGGCTATAACACCTCTCTGCGCCTTTATACCGCCCACGGTTTCTACCGCGTTCATCATCATATCCGCAATGCGTTTATCACAGGGCAGCTTTACCATATTGATTCCTGATATAAAGCCTTTTTCATCACCAAGCGGCGATGTATCCATATCATGCTCCACAACTGATTCCGCGACAGCTATATCGCCTATTGCAAAATCTGCGGCAAGTCCCCCCGCAATGCCCACATTTATGATTAAATCGGGCGAATAATTAAGTATCATTGTCTGCGCGCATACAGCGGCATTCACCTTGCCTACACCTGCAACAGCTACTACTGTATCTATTCCGCATATTCTTCCGCTATAAAAATCTATTGTACTGATTTTTTCCACTTCAGCGCTGTCCATACGCTCCTTTAATGCCTGAACCTCTATATCCATAGCGCCGATTATCCCTATTGTCATTAAATATACCGCCTTTCATTATACTTACATATATTATAAACTCTTGATATAAAATTGTCAAATAAAAGCTTTTATATTTGACAATTTTTAAAAAGAATAGTATAATAGCCATTGCGGATTACGCAATAAGGAGGCATAAAATTGGATTTTGTTGCTATCGACTTTGAAACAGCCACCTCAAACTACACAAGCGTATGCAGTCTTGGACTATGCGTGGTGGAAAACAACACAGTGACTGACAGAAAAGAAATTCTGATAAAACCCGAGCCCTTTGAATTTAACGACTATAACATAAAAATTCATGGAATAACACCGGATATGGTTATAAATAAACCGACTCTCGCCGATTACTGGCCGCATTTAAAGCCGTATCTTGAGAACAAGACAGTTATAGCTCACAACGCAAGCTTTGACGTCGGTGCTCTTTGCGCTACACTGGAGCATTTTAATATACCCTTTCCTACGTTCGATTATCTATGTACGGTGAAGCTGTCGCAAAAGGCTTATCCTGAACTTTCAAGCCACAAGCTTAATAACCTGTGTGACGCTTTAGGAATACGTTTTCACCATCACAGAGCTTATGATGATGCTTATGCCTGCGCGGAGGTTATGATAAGAATACTTGATGATTACAGCCTCTTAAACCTTAGCGAGGTTGAGGAATGCTTTGAAATGGAAATCGGGCATCTCACTCCAGACACACATCTAAAATGCAAGAAAAACAAGAAAAAAACAAAAGAAAACTGCAAAAGCAGCCGCCAACGCATGCCGACTGCTAAATTCAAGGACAAGCTATAGTTTTGTCCTTATTTTTTTAATTCCTTTAATACAAATTCGCCATTTTCATAAATTATATACGAATGACCACTTCCGTTTTTCGGTATTGATACAGAACCAGGATTTATATAATAGAAATCGCCCCTTTTCTCATTAGCAGGAATATGTGTGTGACCGTTTACAAGATAATCGCCCTTTTTCAGCTTAGGTGGATTATCGGGATTAAAATTGTGTCCGTGAGTCAGATACATCGTTTTTCCGTCCGCGTATATAACAGCATAATCTGCCATTATCGGGAAATCAAGCACCATCTGATCCACCTCTGTATCACAGTTTCCACGCACACATAAAAGTTCATCTTTTATTTCGTTAAGAATTTCTATAACCTTTTTCGGTGCATAATCCCTCGGCAAATCATTTCTCGGACCGTGATACAATAAATCACCAAGCAATATCAGCTTATCAGCCTTTTCATCAATATATGCCTTACGCATTTTTTCGGCATAATATGCCGAGCCATGTATGTCCGAAGCTATCATCAATTTCATAAATATTCTCCTTAATCATGCAGTTTTACAGGATTGAACGAAAGATAATCTCCCGATACAAGCCTGTATTCAATCCCGTCAATAGTTCCTTCAACGGCATTTCTGTGCGACGCACTGTGAAGGTGCCCGTATACGCATTTTGTTACCGGATATTTTTTCATCATTTCAACAAATCCATTTGATTCCAATGCAGTTGACATTGGCGGATAATGTGTAAAAACATAAATTTCATTACAATCCTTTGCATTCTTTAACGACAATTCAAGGCGAAGCACCTCTCTGTCATAAATCTTTCTGTCATCGCCGCCAAAACCATCCCATGCCGGATGTAGCCAGCCTCGCGTTCCGCATATGGCGATATCATCATAAATAAAGGAATTGTTCTGTAAAAATTCCACATCATCAAAGCCGTTATTTGCTGCAAATTCACGCAGCTTATTCATAGTTGTCCACCAATAGTCATGATTACCCTTAAGCAGGATTTTCTTTCCGTTAAGCTTGTGAAGATATTCAAAATCTTTTACACTTTGTTCCAGATACGTTGCCCATGAAAAATCTCCCGGCAACACAACAGTGTCTGTAGGCTTTACAACCGTTTGCCAGTTATCCGCAAGACGCTCGACATAGTTCTCCCATGCCTTACCAAATATATCCATAGGCTTATCTATCCCCAGCGGCAAATGTAAATCCGCAATAGTATACAATGCCATAAATCTTCTCCTTTAGATTTCTGATTAATATTATACATCAATCCTTTGAAGAAATCAAGAAAAAGGTGTTCCGAAGAACACCTTTTTATCATATTATTCTGTAGCTGTTGTGGCTGATTTTACTGTAAGCACACCATTTATCTTTCCGGCTGTTTTTACAATAACATCACCGGTATAAGTCTGAGTCCACTTTGCTGTAATGTTGTTTGATACAACATCAAAGTATAGTATATCATCATCCCTTACGTCAGTTTCATCAGCTGTTGCCTTAAGTACAAGTACCGCAACATCAGAGCCGGCATCGTAAACCGATGTTGAATCATTTACAAAGGTAATTGCCGCGCCGCCATCTGTCTTAACAACAGATACCGAACCATCCGAAGCAGTCGCTTCTGTTTCTGAAAGCTTTGTAACCGCGTATACCTTTATAGTATCCGTTTCCTTATTAAAGTCTTCAGGCAGCGGAATGTTCAGTGATACTGTATTTTCACCCATCTGAAGCGCGTCGCCGTACATCTGCTTTGTGCTTGTAAGCTCTAATGCGCCGGTTTCGTCAAATACCTCAGTCACAAATGTTATATTCTCTGTATAGTAGAAGTTCTTCATAACCGAAATACCAACAATCTTACTCTTTGTAGTTTCATCTATCAAAAGCTGATTAATTGCAAGAATATCCGACGGAGTAACAGAAAGCTTAGTGCTTGCATACTTACCGCTCTGCTTAGCAACCGCTCTTATATATACATCCTGAGCGTCAGCCATAGCGTCAGAGGTTATCAAACCGCTTGCATCAATAGTTACTGCCCCGTTTTCAAGCGGATACCTATTCTCTGAATCGTAAACCTTATACTCAAACATTGAAGAGTCAGGATTCTTCATTTCAAGTCCCTTCCAGAACAATGCTGATGATGCCTGAGCCTTATCTCCTGCAAATATCGTCTTAACATCAGTTGAAATTGTAATAGCATCCGGAGCCGGAGTCAGCACACGCAGGTTGTCATAGCTTGTTCCGGCATTGATATTGATAAATGCCATTGCTTCATTATTTCTCTGATTTACATCCTCATATACCTGCTTGTTTGTACGCTCACCGTTTTCATCGTATTCCTCAAATATTATATGCGCGTATGCGCCCTTTTTTCTGATAAGAGTGATATGATACCATTTATCTGACGAAACATCACAGTAGCTTGTATACTTACCATCGCCTGTCTGAACAGCAAGCTTACCGTTATGATAAACCACACAGGTATTTATTTTACCGTTTTTAGCCGGCTGGAAGCCTGCGCCCTCTGCGTTGAACTTAATGTCCATTTCAACAACAACATCTCCGCTTGTTTCTGTAATATTACCTGTTTGGAAGCCTGCTGTTGCCTTATATGCATGTGTACCGTCAGGACCGGTTACAAATTCAGTATTTCCCTTAACCGCCTCACAGTTATCCGCTGTAAGCAGTCTGTCCATAGTGCCGTCTTCATTGCCCTCAAGCGCATCGCTTGATTTAATGTGAATTACTTTGCTTCCTCTTACCTTATCCTCAGGATCTGCCGCACGGATTGTAATATCCTGTGAAATAGCCTTTGGATCAACAGTAACAACACCGTTTGTAATTGTTATCCACTTTAATTTTTCGCCAAGCTTCTGCATATCTGAACTGTCTGTTGCGTACCAGATAAGATCGCTGTCCGCAAGTGTTACAGCCTGACCGTTCTTTGTTGCAGATGCTGTAATTGTAAGCGGTTCTGTTGCGCTTACATAATCTTTTTCGGCTGAAAGTGTAAGTGTGTCGAATTTAACATCTGAAATATCAACAGCCTTTACGTCAATTTCCTTTGAACCGTAAACTCCGTTTGCAGCTGTCGCTCTTACATTTATTTTCTGTGCCGACGCATCAAGACCTACATTCAGCACACCGTTTGTTATGCTTATATTGCTATCGTTAAGCTCAGCTGTATTATCTGCGTTGTATACAGCCCATGTAATATCAGGCTTTGCAATATATTCACCCTGTCTTGTTGCGTTGTAATCGAACAGCAAGGTATTTCCTGCTTTAATCTCAGCAGCATCTGATGTAACATTTAATTTATCTGCGCCAAGCATTGTAATCTTAAGATTGTCTACGCTTGTACCCTTATGAACATTCCAATGCTGTGCGCCATTGTTGCTGTTAGCATACAGATTTCTCTGATTTACACCGTTGTATTTACCAACAAAAACCTTCTCACTGCCGTTATATTCATAAACAATCATATCTGTTTTTGCATCAGATGCACTGAATCGTCCGATAAGCACAATATGATACCACTTCAGAGGATCTACATCACAGTAATCCGTATAGCTTGAACCGCCTGTCTGAACCGCAAGCTTTGTTCCGTGACGTCTTATACATGTACCAAGCTTCTTGTCACCTTCATCATATGGGGTAATACCGGAACCGTCCTCGTCAAAACGAACATCTGCTTCCCACATTATGTCAGCCTTTGAATTTGCTCCAAGTCCGCTAAAGCAAACACCTTTACCATTGTTATCATAATCTACATTTTTCAGATATTTTGTTCCGTCAGGTGAAGTATCGTCGCTGAGAGTCATATTTGCAACAGCTTCATCACAATTATTTATTGATGCGACTGTATCATACTCGTATACCTCATCAACCTTATATGTTTCCTTACATTCTATTGCATTACCTAT
Organism: Clostridia bacterium; assembly: GCA_022768695.1. Classification (GTDB taxonomy): domain Bacteria; phylum Bacillota; class Clostridia; order UBA1381; family UBA1381; genus JALEPO01. The sequence continues at coordinate 2,877 of JALEPO010000153.1, read as the reverse complement.
TGGCATTGCTTTAGACATATCCGCGTCCCAAATCATAGCTTTTACCAAATGGGATTTGGCAATTTCTGACTCAATCGTTACCGGAGCAGCAACAGTACCCGCTTCTGCTGTTACAGAAGTGATTGAAAGCTTATTCAATACGCCTTTATCGCTGTAACCTGCAATAATCAGATTTGCATTTTCAATTTTCTGATTAGCTGTTACCGTTACCGCGCCGTCAGAATATGAAAGCACAGCCGGCATATCGTCAGCGGCAAACAGTTTAACATCAGATGACATTAAAGATGTCTGTTCTGCTTCTGCACCGCTTTGAACTGTTATCTCCACAGTCTTTGTTTCTTCATTTCTGCTTAATGAAACACCCGATATTCTTTCTACAATACCAATATCAGCTTTCAGGGCGCTGTTATCTGAATTAGCAGTTACCTGAGCCATCATCGTGCTGCTGACACCATTTACATAAATATCGGTAGATCCGTTTGCTATTTCAATAGTATCCGAGCCGCACACAATTTTCAGATAAGGTAATTCGCCTTGAATATATGTAGGCAGCTCACCTTCTGTTTTATATTCATATGTAAAATCAGCGCCGGCTGTCTTTAGAGAAGCCAAAATAGGATTGATTTCACTGAATATAAGGTTTCCGCTTTCTTTATACGGCTTATCCTTAAATGTAACTTCCGTTCCGTTTACTGTTACATTATAATATTCCTTTGTTGATTCGCTTACATACTTTACATTACCTGTACCTTCCGTCCAATCAGCCGTAAAGGTTTTTCCAAGCACCTTCAATGCAGGTACTTCTGCCGGCTTTGGCGGAGCAGGTACTTCACCCTGTGCAAATGATTGCTGCATTGATTCAGTCAATCCGCCTTCAAGCTCAACAGGTGTTGATTCAAGTACAATTGATACAGGCTGCATACCCTCTGCGCTTTCTGTAAGTGTAAATTCACCAGCATTTCGTGTTGAACGAACAAATACTCTGTTTATACCACATTCTGCAAATACATAATCCATGTGGTTTACAATTCTGTCGCCCACACCGCTGTTATAACCGCCAAGGAAAGTTGCCTTTGTGTCATCACTTACTGTAAAATTAATCTTTCTTTCATCAAGAGGACATACATTACCCTCAGCGTCGACAACCTCTACGTCAACGTACAAAAGGTCACTGCCGTCCGCTAAAAGTCCCTTAGGACCGGTTACAGGAGTAAGTCTGATTGTTGCAGCCTCGCCTACTGTCTTAATTTCATGCTCTGCAACAACTTCTTCTCTTTCATTATATGCCTTTGCATAAACCTTTCCCGACTGTGTAACATCAATATTGTCAAAAGCGTAAATATAATTGTCTGTCGGAGTTGTGTCTGTACCTACAAGATTGTCGTTTACATACAGCTCAACCTTTGAAAGACCATCAGAGCCTATTACATAAACCGTCTTTTTTGTAGGGTCACGCTGAAGCTTAGTTCCTGTTTCGGTATAATACGAACCGTTATCTTCCTTTTCGTTATACCAGTAATTTCCGTTTTCTTCATCACCGGCAATATATTCAGGATAATTCCAGTGACCTAAAATATGAATTTTAGGAGTTGATGACTGTGCGGCCTGAATTGCATAGAATGACTCCTTTTTAATTCTTACCGGGTCAACACGACCTGACGCACGCGCGTTTTCTGAATAACAGTTTCTGACGTGCATATTTGAATCAGACCATACCATCATCGCAGCGCCGCTGTAATACGGCTGTCCTGAGCCTCCGACACGGTTATTGTAATAATATGAATAGCCGTCCCCGGTATTGAACATTGTTCTTGAGAACTCCTCCTGTGTCTGATCCCACATATCAAGACCGTTTACTGCATCTCTGCCTCCGGACCATTTATTTACATAATCAAAATACGGCGGTGAGAAATCATCCCATACTCGTCTTGGTGATTCGTTTCTGTGGAACTCTGTTTCAAGTATTGGAATATAATTACCCGTAGCCACCATAGAAGCGTAAGCATCAGCAGCATGACGATAAAGCATCGTGCCTGCCCATTCAGCCTCTTTTATTTGCTCTTGGCTTGAAATCGTACGGCAGCCCATACGTCTGTCACCCTCGGGATCAATAGCCTTTCTCAAATCTGTCATTTCTTTCATGTGAGCGGCGGTAATTGCGTTATTACCCGCTTCCCAGAACATAACAGACGGGCTGTTTCTGAAATATATAATTGTGTCACGCATCGCCTCGACACGCTGATCCCACTGTCTTCCTGTTACATCCTTTTCCTTGTCGCCTGCCGGAGCTATTGATATAACACCATATTTATCGCCTGAACGAATTTCATTTGGCTTTGGGGCAACGTGCATCCAACGTATATAGTTTGCATTTGACTCCTTAATAAGCTGCATATCTATATCCTCAAGCCAGTCATTTGCAACACCTATTGCCGCCCATTCATTTGTCGAACGCTGTGCGTAGCCCTTTAGGTATGTTGTCTTACCGTTAATCTGCAAGCCCTTGTCCTTATCATATGTAACTTCTCTGAAGCCTGTAACTGTTTTCTGAGCGTCGATAACATCTTCGCCGTCCTTCAGATATGTATATACAGTGTAAAGATTAGGTGATACGTCACTCCAGAACTTCAAATCTGCAACATTTTCAGTTGCAATGATTTTTGTTACATCTACAGTGCTTATATCAACGTTGTTGTTTTCCTGTCCTACACCATCAGCATTATACGCTGTTTCAGGTACAACCGTAAGGAACTGATCACTGTCTGTATCAGTTGCCGCTGCAACATTTTCTGTCTGTTCAAATGTAGCAATCTTATTGCCGTCACCGTCAACAATATCTACCTGCAAGGTAATATCCTTTGCTTCAGATGTTTCATT
>JALEPO010000119.1 GCA_022768695.1 Clostridia bacterium | reverse complement strand
GCGATGCCGTAGGAAGCGCACCGGGCAGCGTTCCGGCGGCGAGGAGTTTATGCGTCGGTACCGGGAAATGACGGCGGACATGGAGCCACCGGTGCGGCGGCAGGATATTACAGTAAAAGGCGTAGGCAGTTTCAGTCTGCGTCAGTCGGAACCAATTCCGATTTCGTGAGGGGGAGGTGTGAAAAGATGCTTACAAGAGAACAGGCACATGAGTTGTTGGATTTATGTTTGGACATAAACGGCGATGAAAAAAGACAGAGATCAAAAACAGGCGAGCTGCCGACAACATTTTTTTATTTCTCAGGGCATACCTGCGAAGTAGACATTAGTGTACATGAAAACGGTTGGGAGCCGAATGCAAATGCAGACAAAGATCTTACTGTTTATTTCAATGAGGTATACGGCGATAGATACGAAGAAGTAAAAGATTATCTGCTTCAATTAAAGAAAATGACCGCTGAGCTGCAACTCGAAACGGTCAAAGGTAACTACATAGAATAAATCTATGTTTTACATATTATAACATAAAATCCATAGAAAATCAAGGAGGAAAATAAAATGGATAGTGTAAACATCTTAGAGGTGGCTCGCGGAGCTATCGGAGAGAAGCTCAGCTATGAGCTTGCGGCGGTCGTTAAGAATATCAACGACCCGAACACAAAGGCAGACGCTGTAAGAAAGTTGTCAATAACGGTATCGTTAAAGCCTGACAGTGAACGCAAGAATATCAGTATGTCAACGCAAGTAAAGTCAACGCTTGTTCCGACAAACAATATTGAAACATCACTGTGGCTGACAGAAGATAACGGCAATCCCGCGCTTGTGGAAATGACACCACAGATACCGGGTCAGATGAATATGGACGGCGGCGAACAGGAACAGCCTAAGATTATTAACATAGCGAAAGCAATATAAGGAGGAATTTATTATGTTAGATAAAAGTTTTGTTGAGAAGATTGAAAGCATGGCAGCACCGCAGGTGATTGAAACAGCAAAGGGTACGTTTACAAATCAGGCTTTACGCAGAGTAGAGAGCAAGCTTCCTGATGCATTAAAGCTATCAACGTTAAGCGGACTTGTGGAGATGATAAAGCATGAACGCAATACATATGAAGCACCGCTGTTTGTTCGTATTACAAGTCCTGTTGAAGTAGATGTTTTTGGAGCAATGCGCGATGATAATCAGCGAGAGAATCCGTTCTACGCTGAAGCGAGATTGCCGCATTTTGACTATGACTGCTATTACAGCATTGAAAAAATGATAATCGCATTAAAGGCGAGATTTGCACCGACAGAGGATAGAGATTACCTCGTTCAGCTACTTGGCAACATCACCGACACAAAGAGCGTTCAGACCAAGGATGACGGCGTTACTCAGAGCGTGACTGTAAATGCAGGTATTCAGATGTTGGGTGAAACAAGGGTCAAGCCGATTGTAACTTTGAAGCCGTACAGAACATTCCTTGAAGTGGAGCAGCCGGAAAGCGAGTTCCTTATCCGCTTGAAGGACGGACAGGCTGCACTGTTTGAAGCTGACGGCGGCGAATGGCGTAATCAGGCTATGGCAAACATAGGCGAATTGCTCCGCGAACAGCTTAAGAACACCGAGGATGTTTTCGTGATTGAATAATAAAAATGCAGGGGATTTAATTCCCCCTGCATTAAACCGTATCTGCCGGAGCAGATACATAAATCAAATTTATATAATTATACCACAAACAGAGGTGAATGTCAAATGATATATGCAAATGATGACCCGATGGCACTTCTGGCAATGGAGCGCGGACGCACCGGGAATTACTGTGATGACTACGAGGTAGGAGAGCAGAAATGCCCGATATGCAGCGCAATTGACCCCGACTATTTCTATCTTAACGAAAATGAAAAATGTATCGGCTGTAGCGAATGCGTTTACAGGGCAGATGTATTGTAGGAGGTGTCGGTATGAGCAGCTTTGACAGCGGAGTAAGAGGATATGTATTTGGAGTGGCAACTGTGCGGGTACCGTTCCCTATAGACTGGACAGGCGTTGCAAATATAAACTGTGTGCAATGTCCGTTTTACAGTCCATCCAGCCGAAGATGTCAGTTAAACAAAGAAGTGGTAGCATTCCCCGAAAAATATGTGGGTGATATGTGTCCATTAGAGGAAGAAACGGAGTGATTAACAGTGGGAATACCTGTTTTAATTTTAGGAAAAAGCGGAAGCGGCAAAAGTACCTCTTTGCGTAATTTTAATTCGGATGAGGTGGGAATATTGAATGTAGCATCAAAACCGCTGCCGTTCAGAAACGGCAATAAATTTAAGATAATCAATAATGCTGATTATGTTAAGATTGCCAAAGCTTTGAAAAAACATATATTAAATACTTATGTAATAGATGACAGCCAGTACCTTATGGCTTTTGATTCCTTTGCCAATGCAGGTGTCAAGGGTTATGAGAAGTTCACAAATATGGCAGTTAATTTTTATGAATTACTACAGTACATAATAAGGGAGACACCTCCGGATGTAATAGTGTATCTTTTGCATCATACTGAGGAAAGCGATACAGGTGATATTAAGGCAAAAACCATAGGAAAAATGCTCGACCAGCAGCTTACAATAGAAGGGTTATTTTCTATTGTTCTTATGGCAATAATCGGCGAGGACGGCAATCATTATTTTCTTACGCGTTCAAACGGTCATAATCCTGTCAAAACACCTATGGATATGTTCGGTGATGAAAGAATAGATAATGATTTAAAAATGGTTGATACCGCAATACGCGAGTATTACGGATTGAATAATAAAGAGGAGGAAACAGAAAATGAATAAAATACCGGGATATAATGAAAGTCCTGCATACACAGGAGAAAGTCAGGCACTGCCTGCGGGAAAGTACATATGTGAAATTAAGGGCGCGAAGGTTGTAAAGAATACAAGCAGCGGCACGGAACAGCTTGTGCTGCAGCTTGATATTGCAGAAGGCGATTACAAGAATTATTACAGTGATGCTTATGCTGCCGATTTAGGAAAAAACGGTTCAAAAGCAAAATGGAGAAATGGCGGTTTATTCAGACAGGGATGGGAGGGAAAATCTCTGCCGTACTTCCGTGGACTTATGACGTGCATTGAAAAAAGCAATAACGGCTTTTATTGGGGGAAAGACCCCAAGGGAAGCGGAGCCGAAAACTGGGATGAAAAGACACTCAAGGGCAAGAAGATAGGCGTATTATTCGGCCGCGAACAGTTTAGAGCCAGTGACGGCAGCGTAAAATTTGCAACAAAGGCTGTTGCGGTAAGAAGTATTGAAGGCCTTGAAAAATCGGAAATTCCAAAGGATAAATTACTGGACGGTTCTTCTGCGTCACCGGGATTTGATACTTCCGGATTTTCGGACTTAGACGATACAGACGAAGATGATTTACCGTTTTAAGGTGGGATGAGCATGGGAGAAAATAATGGAATAATAGTTATCCCCGATTATGAAAAAGATGATTTTCTCAGAACAACAAAGCCGTTTCAATGGATTATAGACACAG
>JALEPO010000103.1 GCA_022768695.1 Clostridia bacterium | reverse complement strand
GGCAAAAGTGTTAAGGGGAGGCTTAATTAAGCTAAAAAATGATTTAATTCATTTCATTTACATAATTTACTGCGCTTGTTGCGGCAACTGCGCCGTCTGCTGCGGCTGTTATAACCTGTCTGAGTGGAGTGGTTCGAACATCTCCGGCAGAATAAATTCCGTCTATATTTGTTTTCATATAAATATCTGTTTTTATAAATCCAAGCTCGCACGTTTCAACACCGCATGATTTTGCAAGCTGTGATTCGGGAGTAATACCTATTGCGATGATTGCGCCTGCGGCATTTATAAAACCTCTCTCGCCTGTTGCGGTGTTCTTTACAATAACTCGTTCAAGAGAAATGTTGCCCTCGAATGACTCGGCAACTATATCAGTATAGATTGTAATTTTGGGATTTGCCTTGACCTTATCCAATATTGTTGCGGCGGCTCTGAATCGCTTCGAACGATTAAGCAAATAGACATTTTCGCAGAAGTTTGCAAGATAAAGAGCATCCTCGCAGGCGGTGTTTCCGCCGCCGATAACAACAACGTCATAGCCCTTGAAGAATGCGCCGTCGCAGGTGGCGCAGTAGCTTATACCCGAACCGAAAAATTTATCCTCACCCTCAATACCGAGCTTTTTCGGTGACGCGCCGGTTGCGAAAATTATAGATTTGGTCTGATATTCATTTTTTCGTGTAACTACGGTTTTTACAGGCTGATCTGCATTTCTGATTTCACGCACATTTTCAGCTGTGAATTCAGCACCGAATTTTTTTGCGTGTTTCTCCATTGCCGAGGCAAGCTCAAGTCCTGTGGGGTTATCTGAAAATCCAAGATAATTATCAATCTCGTATGTCTTAACTGCCTGACCGCCGCAGGAAAGCTTTTCAATTACCAGTGTTTTCATGCCGCCTCGTCCGGCATATAAAGCTGCATTCATTCCGGCAGCTCCTGCGCCTATTATGATTATATCGTACATATGTTTTCTCCTTATTTACTCTGATAAAGATTATTTTTTATCGTTCTTATATTCCTCAATAATATACCGTGGTCTTCTTTTGACCTCTTTATATATTTTACCGATATATTCCCCTATTAAACCTACCGATAAAAGCTGAACACCGCCAAGAAACCAAATTGACATCATCAGTGATGCCCAGCCGGCGCCTGTATGTCCCATAAGCTTTTGGACAAAAGCATATATTGCCATGATAACGGAGATTACGCAAACAGTTGCGCCAAGACTGCTTATAAGCCGTATAGGACTGATGCTGAACGATGTAATGCCATCAAAGGCAAAGGAAATCATTTTCTTCAGAGGATACTTTGATTCGCCTGCGAAGCGCTCATTTCTGTGGTAATATACACTGGTGGATTTCAAGCCTACAAGAGGAACCATGCCTCTCAAAAAAAGATTTCTTTCCGGAAATTTTGAAAATTCCTCAAGCGCTCTGCGCGACATTAATCTGTAATCGGCATGATTAAATATAATTTTAACACCCATAGCCCCCATTAGCTTATAGAAGCCCTCAGCCGTTGAACGCTTGAAAAAGGTATCTGTTTCGCGATTGTCACGCACGCCGTAAACTATATCACAGCCGTCAATAAAGGCATTTACCATATCCGGTATAACGTGAATATCATCCTGTAAATCAGCGTCTATTGATATAGCACAGTCGCAGTCATCCTTAACTGTCATAAGTCCGCCTAAAAGAGCATTCTGATGACCTGCGTTTTTTGCAAGCTTAATACCCGCAATTTCGGTATGCTCATTTGAAAGACTATCTATGATGCTCCATGTTTTATCTTTAGAACCGTCATCTATGAAAACAATACGGCTTTTTTCATTTATAAGTCCGTCTGCCTTCATTTCATCGAAAAGAAGAAGCATTTGACGCGAGGTTTCCCCAAGTACATCTTCTTCGTTATAACACGGAACTACGATATATAAATTAATGCTGTTCATCATTATACGCTCCTAACATAAATATAGATAATAACATTATATACTATTTTTTTTGTTTAGACAATAGATATATTAAGTTTTTTTTACAAAATATAAAATGATGTTTATCTTTGAAAAATTTTATGATATACTTAGTCATATACTATATAAAGGTATATGTAAAATAATATTTGGGAGGTAGAGTTTATGAACACTACAACATCAACTCGCGCAGAGCTGAAAGCGCGTGCAAAGGAAACACTTAAAGACAAGTATTGGTATGCATTTGGATTTGCAATTCTTGTTTCGATTTTGATTGGTATAGCGGAAGCTATATCTCAGATACCATCGCAGTTAAATCCTGGAAACACGGGATTATTGACGCTGACTGCAATTCTTGGTATTGCGGTATCACTGTTTGTTGTATTTCCAATTTCGGTAGGATCAAACAGATTTTTTATAAATATTGCAAAAGGCAATAACCCTGATGTAAATGATTTGTTCTATGTTTATAAAAATGGTTTTATGAACACAGTATTGGTTTTACTGCTTGAGGGTGTTTACATATTCCTGTGGTCATTGTTGTTTGTGATTCCGGGTATCATAAAGACATATCAGTATATGATGATTGAATATATGCTTGCTGAAAATCCTAATATGAGCAATAAGCGCGCTTTTGAAATAACAAAAGCGACAATGACAGGAGATAAGTGGAAGGCGTTTGTATTAGGTCTGTCATTTATTGGCTGGATATTACTAAGTATTATAACATTTGGTATAGGCTTCCTATTCCTTGCGCCATATGTAGAAACAACCATGGCTCACTATTATCTTGAGCTAAAGAACAAGGCTGTTGCTAATGGTATAGTTGATGCAGGGGAGCTTGCTGATTAATAAAAAACAGGGACGGTTTTTATGGCAAATATCAAACGTGCGGAGAAGTCGCAGACATACGAAATACTTGATTTGTGGCTTAGAACCGCTGTTCATTCAAATCCCTTTATTGAAAATAATTTTTGGGAAAAATATTATGATAAAATAAAAAACAAATATTTTACTGACAGTGAAGGATTTGTATATATTATTGATAATAAAATTGTCGGTTTTATTTGTGTAACCGAGGACAACAGTATAGCCGGACTCTTTGTCGATCCTGATTATCAAAAACAGGGGATAGGTACGGAAATGATTGAGTTTGCAAAGACTGAATATTCCTTGCTGCATTTAATGGTGTATGCCAAAAACCGCAGTATGCTGAATTTTTCTACGCACCGCGGATTTGTTATTGACGGTGCAATAAGAAACCCGTATAATGAGCAAATTCAGTATACCATGATTTGGAGCGAATAATAAAGAGGCTGTAAGCAAAGTGATTTTTAATCAGCTTGCTTACAGCCTTTTAATTTTATTAATCATCAAAATCAAGAAATTTATATGCGGGGACGCTCAAAACTCCCGCTATATCAAATAATGTGTCAAGACTGATTGCGGTAGGAATATTGGGCGCTTCAATGTGTCCTATAAACGCAGCGTTTTTATCAATCGCTTCCGCCAACTCTTCCTGTGTCATTCCACATATTTTACGATAGTAGGAAATTTTTAGACCCAACTTTATATAATTCATTTTATAGACATCTTTCATAAAATATTTCACCATCTCTTTAATAATAATAAAAATAATAACACCTTGCAAAAAACAATCAAATGTTTTATAATATCTATTATTATATGTGTTAACTATAAAAAATTATGTGAGGAATAGTATTATGAGAAATAACAAAGAAGAAATTAAAAAGGCCGTATATCAACTGTATCGTGCGGCGGCAAAGTTGAATTTATACATACATGAGAGCGACACCGACAAAAAACGCACTCAAAAAGAACTTTCCTAAATAAAAAGCATGGCAGACGAGATAATTACGACAATAAATCAGTGAAAAACAGCATGATTTTTTTGTAGAATATATTGCAAAATGATTACTGATGTGATAGAATATCTGTATAGATTGAAATAAAGAGGAGGATTTACTCAATGTTAAAAGAAGATGTTTTAAAAAAGCTTACCGACTGCGGTCTTGTTGCAGTTGTAAGAGCAAACAACGCTGAAGAAGCTATCAAGATTTCAGACGCTTGTCTTGCGGGCGGATGTACAGGTATCGAGCTTACATTCACTGTTCCGGGCGCGGACAAGGTTATCGCTGCTTTGGCTGAAAAGTATTCAAACGGCGAAATGATGCTTGGCGCCGGTACTGTTCTTGACCCTGAAACAGCAAGAATGGCTATTCTTGCAGGCGCGAACTTTATCGTTAGCCCTGCCTTCAACCCTGAAACAGCTAAGCTTTGTAATCGTTACAGAGTTCCATATATGCCCGGCTGCGCTACAATCACAGAGGTTATCACAGCTATGGAGGCAGGTGCTGATATAGTTAAGATTTTCCCGGCTGACCTGTACGGTCCTAAGATTATAAAGGACATCAAGGGCCCTCTTCCGCAGGCTCAGATGATGCCTACAGGCGGCGTTGACAAGGATAACGTTGCTGAATGGATTAAGGCAGGCGTTGTTGCGGTAGGCGCAGGCTCATCGCTTACAAAGGGCGCTAAGACTGGCGATTACAACGCAATCACAGAAACAGCTAAGGAATTTATTGCAAATATTAAGGCTGCAAGAGCAGAGCTTAAGAAATAAAGTCTGATTGAAACCGTACGGCTTATCAATCCGAACGATTTATCCTCAGCCTTGAAATTAATGAATTTATAATAAAGGAGATACATAATAATGGCAAAAGTAGTTACTATGGGCGAAATCATGCTGAGATTGTCCACACCAAACAATGAGAAGTTTATCCAGGCAGACGAATTTGACGTATGCTACGGCGGCGGCGAGGCTAACGTTGCAGTTTCACTTGCAAATTATGGTCATGACGCTGAATTTGTTACAAAGGTTCCGGAGAACCCAATCGGTGACAGCGCAGTTGCAGCACTTCGCAAGATGAACGTAGGTACTAAGAACATCGCAAGAGGCGGTGAAAGACTTGGTATTTACTTCCTTGAAACAGGCGCAAGCATGAGAGCTTCAAACGTGGTTTACGACAGAGCTCATTCTTCAATCGCTACAGCTACAGCAGCAGACTTCGATTTCGACAAGATTTTCGAGGGCGCTGATTGGTTCCACTTCACAGGTATCACACCTGCTGTTTCAGACGCTGCCGCAGAGCTTACAGAGGTTGCTCTTAAGGCTGCCAAGAAGCACGGCGTAAAGGTATCTGTTGACCTTAACTTCAGAAAGAAGCTATGGTCAAGCGAA
>JALEPO010000065.1 GCA_022768695.1 Clostridia bacterium | reverse complement strand
CGTACGAGGGTACGTCGAGCGGTGAGTTTCGTGTATAGTTCAAAGGCATATAAATACAAGAAATCCGCAAAAAATGCGGATTTCAACGTTAGTTTATTATGGAAATATTTACAGGCATAGATTTTATGCCATTTAATGCCTTTGAACGTTTTGCGCTAAAGGCAACAGCTCCTTATCTCTCATTCATTGGAATATATTCCTTATGCTCGGCGATTGATTTATATGCCGGACGGATAATTTTTCCGGGATTTATCAGCTCCTCAATTCTGTGCGCCGACCAGCCGGCAATTCTTGAGATAGCGAAAATCGGTGTGTACAGCTCCGGCGGAATATCAAGCATACTGTAAACAAAGCCTGAATAAAAATCCACATTGGCGCTTACACCCTTATAAATTTTGCGTTCCTCTGCAATAACCTCAGGCGCAAGACGCTCAACGTTTGAATATAAATTAAACTCATCTTCTCTTCCCTTTTCCGCAGCGAGGCTCTCAACAAATGCTTTAAAAACATTTGCTCTCGGGTCTGAAAGTGAATACACAGCATGACCCATGCCGTATATAAGACCTGCTTTGTCAAACGCCTTTTTATTAAGTAGGTCTGATAAATATTGTTTAATTTCTGTATCGCTGTTCCAGTTGCGGATATTTTTTTTCATATCCTCAAACATTCGTATTACCTTTATATTTGCGCCTCCATGACGCGGCCCCTTTAGAGCGCCAAGCGATGCGGCAACAGTCGAATAAGTATCAGTTCCGGTTGACGTTACAACGTGTGTGGTAAAGGTTGAATTATTACCGCCGCCGTGCTCCGCATGAAGAATAAGCGCAAGGTCAAGAATACGCGCTTCAAGCTTGGTATACGAGCTATCCGGACGAAGCATATGAAGTATGTTTTCCGCCGTAGAAAGCTCCGGACGCGGAGAATGTACAATAAGGCTTTGCTTTTCATAGCAGAACATATATGCCTGATACCCGTAAACAGATAAAAGCGGAAACTGCGCCACAAGCTGCAAGCATTGACGAAGCACATTTGGAACTGAAATATCATCAGCATTATCGTCGTACGCATAAAGCGTAAGAACACTTCTTGACAACGTGTTCATCATGTCACGGCTGGGAGCCTTCATTATAACGTCACGGACAAATTCCGGCGGTATAGTGCGGTATGACGCAAGAAGCTCGGTAAAATCCTGAAGCTGCTGTTTGTTGGGAAGCTCTCCGAATATAAGCAGATATATTGTTTCTTCAAAGCCGAAGCGATCGTCCTTTATGCAGCCGCGTATAATATCTTCAATATTGTATCCGTGATAATAAAGCTTGCCCTCGCATGGCTTATCGTTTTCCTTTGCCTTTATCTCGCCTATCTCTGTAAGTCCGGCAAGAACACCCTTGCCGTTTATATCACGCAGTCCTCGTTTTACCTCATATTTAGTGTACAGCTCCGGATCAATCGTTTTATTTTTTTTGCAAAGCTCGGTTAATTGATTGAGATCTTTCATAACAGCCCGCTCCTTTCAAAATTTTTATACGGTACATTTATAACTCAGGCAAGCTCCTTATTAAACTAAAAGCGGGATATTTTTTCTTTTGAAAAGGATTTTGCTTGCTTTTCGGCAGCGGCACAATCCGCGGCAGAAATATTAATTTGCTAAAAATGACCAGTACCCAAGTATATGTATATGCAGTTTGGATATAGATTATTAATACTATGAGTAATATTTACCATTATAATATATAATTAAAATAAAATCAATTAATTTTATGTAAACTTATTGTGAATTTTTGCATCATATGTTATACTAAAGAAAAAAATAAAGGAGATTTTGATTTATGGTATATGTATTACTTGCAGACGGATTTGAAGAGGTAGAAGCAATTACTCCCATTGATATTATGCGTCGTGCCGGAATAGAGGTAAAAACAGCGGCTATAAAGGACAGGGTTGTAACAGGAGCGCACAATATTCCCGTAACCGCTGATATTATGATACATGAGATAGAACCGGAAAAGGCGGAGCTTATTATGCTTCCCGGAGGCGCGGGACATGAGCTTCTTGATGCGTCAAATGATGTTCACGCGCTTCTTAATCATGCGGCTGTAAAGGGGATTTATATCGCGGCTATATGCGCCGCGCCATCAATTCTTGGAAAGAAAATGATGCTTGACGGTAAAGCGGCAACCTGCTTCCCCGGCTATGAAAAATATCTGTATGGCGCAGACGTAAAAAAGGATAAAGTGATTGTTGACGGAAAAATCATAACTGCAAAGGGTGCCGGCGCGGCAAGCGAATTTGGTTTTGCAATCACGGAGATTTTAAAGGATAAGGAAACAGCTGACAAGCTGAGAAAGACAATGCAGTATGAATAAAAATGAATTGCGTGACAGAATGCGTCAGATACGGCGTAATCTGACTAAGGAGGAGGTATCCCAAAAAAGCGCCGCTATACAGAGGCAGCTTTTCGGATATGACAAATATCAGCAGGCAAAAACAGTGATGCTGTATCTGTCAGCATTTAAGGAGCCGTCTACCGCTGAAATATTAAAGGACGCGCTTGAGAGTAAAAAGCGTGTAGTTGTTCCCGTAAGCAATACAGATACGGAAACGCTTACGCTTTCATACATTAGTGACATTTCAGATTTGAAACAGGGCGCTTACGGCATACTTGAGCCTGAGATTATACGCAAGGCAAAGGCTGAGGATATTGACATGATACTTGTTCCCGGAATTGCCTTTGATAAATCGGGCAACCGCATGGGATTCGGCAAGGGATATTACGATAAGCTGCTTTGTAAGTGCGGCGCTCAAAAAACTGCCCTTTGCTATGAGTTTCAGCTTATGGATAAAATTCCGGTCAAGGAGCATGACGTGCCTATGAATACAATTATTACGGAGGATGGAATATATGTTATTTGATTCACACGCTCATTATAATGACAAGCGTTTTGCGGAGGATGTTGACGAGGTTTTATCCGCAATGAGAGAAAACAATGTCGGAATGATTCTTAATTCATGCTCGGAAATTGCGGAAATTCCCGAAATTCTCAGGCTTTGCGAAAAATATCCGTTTATGTACGCATCAATAGGCGTTCATCCACATGAGGCTGAGGGGCTTAAGGAATCGGATATGGATATTTTAAGAGAATATTCAAAGCATGAAAAGGTTAAGGCAATCGGTGAAATCGGATTAGACTATTTTTACGATTTTTCGCCTCGTGACACGCAGAAAAAATGGTTTGAACGTCAGGTTGAGCTTGCAAAGGAGCTGAAGCTGCCTGTTGTTATACATGACCGTGACGCGCACAAGGATTCAATGGATATTCTCCGCAGCTGCGATGTTTCTGAGGTCGGCGGTGTTTTCCATTGCTATGCCGGCAGTGTGGAGATGGCAAAGGAAATTCTTGACTGGGGTATGTATATCGCTTTCGGCGGCTCGCTTACGTTTAAAAAATCCGTAAAGCCTAAGGAGGTTGCGGCATATGTGCCGCTTGACAGAATTGTAATCGAAACGGACTGCCCGTATCTTACTCCCGAACCGCACCGCGGAAAAAGAAACAGCTCTCTTTATATTCATTATGTTGCTGAAAAGCTTGCGGAGATTAAAGGAATAAGCGTGGAGGAGGTTGAAAACGCAACCTTTGAAAATGCAAAGCGTCTGTTTAATATCGGATAGCCGATTTTACTGATTTTTTATATTGACAAATCAAACGAAACGTTATATACTTAGTGTAAGCTTATAAATCTTTTAAGATTAAAAAAACAATGCACTTTACGCCGATTGATTGTGCAGTGCGGCGGATAGTGTTTTTGAATATTTTTGAAAGGAGTTATGAAAAATGAATGTATTGAAGGGAACAAAAACAGAGGCAAATTTGCTTGCGGCATTTGCGGGTGAAAGTCAGGCGAGAAATAAGTACAGCTACTATGCTTCAAAGGCTAAGAAGGACGGATATGTGCAGATTGCGGCTATTTTTGAAGAAACAGCGAACAATGAAAAAGAACACGCTAAAATGTGGTTTAAGCTGTTGCATGACAATGCAGTGCCTTCGACGATTGAAAATCTTAAGGACGCGGCAGAAGGCGAAAATTACGAGTGGACAGATATGTATGCCAAATTTGCCAAGGAGGCTGAAGAGGAAGGCTTTGATCATATTGCATATCTTTTCAATGAGGTTGCAAAGATTGAAAAGGAGCATGAGGAACGTTACAGAAAGCTTCTTGCAAATATTGAGGGCGATCTTGTATTCTCAAGAGATGGCGATGTAATCTGGCAGTGTTCAAACTGCGGTCATATCCATGTCGGCAAGAAAGCGCCGGAGGTTTGCCCTGTATGCGCTCATCCTCAGAGCTATTTCCAGATTAAGGCTGAGAATTATTAATTTACATATTTCAACGCAGCTGAGGAAAATCAACAATAAAATAAATCGAAAAAATAGAGGTTTTTCCTCTATTTTTTTGTTGCAATAAACAAAAATAAATGTTATAATCACACTATGACATTATGTCATAATTTAGTATTAAAAATCTGAATGCGTTCCAAAAAAATTCAGCACCACAAATCGTGTTGCTGAAGGAATGTAGAAATTAGGAGGTAGAAAGTTGAAAAACAACATTATTAGTCTTCAGAACATTTCAGTCGCCTTTGACGGCGAACGAATTTTGAATGATATCAATCTTGATATCAAGGACAAGGAATTTGTTACCTTGTTAGGTCCGTCCGGGTGCGGCAAAACTACGACGCTGCGAATTATAGGCGGATTTCTCACGCCTGATGGCGGAACGGTTAAATTCGAGGGAAAGGAGATTAATAATGCGCCTCCGCATAAACGCAATATTAATACGGTATTTCAGCGATACGCATTATTTCCGCATCTTAATGTATATGAAAATATCGCTTTTGGCTTAAAGGTTAAAAAGCTGCCGGATAAGGAAATAAACGAGCGTGTCGGCAAAATGCTTGAACTTGTTAATTTAAAAGGCTTTGAAAAGCGTTCTATAAACAGACTTTCGGGCGGTCAGCAGCAGCGTGTTGCAATTGCGCGCGCTCTTGTAAACGAGCCGAAGGTGCTTTTGCTTGATGAACCTCTCGGTGCGCTTGACCTCAAGCTAAGAAAAGAAATGCAGACCGAGCTTAAACGTATTCAGCAAAGGCTTGAAATCACTTTTATTTACGTTACCCATGACCAGGAGGAGGCTCTTACAATGAGCGATACCGTGGTTGTAATGAATAACGGTAACATTCAACAGATTGGCTCTCCTGTCGATATTTATAACGAGCCTATAAACGCATTTGTTGCAGACTTTATCGGCGAGAGCAATATTTTAAACGGCAGAATGATTAAAGACCTGCTTGTAGAAATCAGCGGCAGAGAATTTGAATGTGTTGATAAGGGCTTTGGTGAGGATGTTCCTGTCGACGTTGTTATCCGTCCTGAGGATATAAAAATCATAAGCCCTGACAATGCTAAAATCAATGGTGTTGTGCAGTCTGTAACCTTTAAGGGTGTGCACTATGAAATGGTTATTGAAGCGTATGACTTCAAATGGCTTGTACATTCAACAAAGGCGGCAGAGGTTGGCTCAAATGTAGGTCTTGACTTTGACCCGTATGATATTCATATTATGAAAAAAATGGAGGTGGAAGCATGAAAAAATTGATTTCCGCTCCGTATCTTTTATGGGCTGCTGTATTTATTGTAGTGCCGCTTATTATGGTGGCTTATTTCGCATTTTTTGATAATGGAAAATTCACTCTTGAATATGTTTCGAGCGTTGCACAGTACTCAAATATTTTTGTACGTTCAATCTGGTTGGCGGCGGTTGCGACAGTTATATGTCTTATAATCGCCTACCCTATCGCATTTATACTTACGCGCATGGAAAGAAGTTATCAGAGTACTATGCTTATGCTTGTTATGCTTCCTATGTGGATGAATTTTCTGCTCAGAACATATGCGTGGATGACGCTTTTGGGTAACAACGGCGTAATTAATAATTTTCTCGGTTTCTTCGGACTTGGTCCTTTTAAAATGCTCAATACCTCCGGCGCGGTTGTTTTAGGCATGGTATATAATTATCTGCCATTTATGATACTTCCGCTTTATACTGTTATGGAGAAAATTGACGTAAGCGTGCTTGAGGCGGCGCAGGATTTGGGCTGTAACAGTGCAAATACGCTTATGAGAGTGGTTCTTCCTTTAAGTCTGCCGGGAGTTATGTCAGGCATTACGATGGTTTTTGTACCGGCGATAAGTACATTTATTATTTCAAGAATGCTCGGCGGCGGCGGAAACTTGCTCATCGGCGACCTTATTGAAATGCAGTTTTTGGGTAATTCATATAATCCTAATCTTGGCGCGAGTATCGCTCTTGTGCTTATGGTTATTATTCTGCTGATTATGACTATAATGAATCAGTTTGATGATGACGGCGACAGGGTGCTGATGTAATTTTATAAAGAAAGGATTTGAGAATTAATTGAAAAAGCTATCTAAGGTGTATATGGCACTTGTATTATTGTTTTTATATATTCCGATTTTTGTGCTTATTGTGTTTTCATTTAACTCCACAAAAAGCCGAAGCGTGTTCTCGGAATTTACTTTTGACTGGTATATAAAGCTGTTTCAGAACGAGCTTATTATGAAATCGCTTTTAAATACAATTATTGTTGCGGTAATAGCCTCCGTTGCGGCTACTATCCTCGGAACAGCTGCGGCCGTAGGAATAAATAATATGAAAAAAATCCCAAAGGGGATAATTCTTAATGTAACAAATCTGCCGATTATAAATCCGGATATTATAACCGGTGTATCGCTGATGCTTCTATTTGTTATATTTACTGCGCGTATGAATTTTGAGTTTGGTTTTGTGACGCTTATAATAGCGCATATTACCTTTAATGTGCCATATGTAATACTCAGTATTATGCCGAAATTCAGACAAATGAATCCGCATCTTTATGAGGCGGCGCAGGATTTGGGCTGCGGTCCGGTAAGCGCTTTCTTTAAGGTTGTGCTTCCGGAAATTATGCCGGGTATTGTATCGGGATTTCTGATGTCGGTTACATTTTCTCTCGATGACTTTGTTGTCAGCTACTTTACAAGCGGCTCAACATCGCAGACACTTCCTATAACTATCTATTCTATGACAAGACGTAAGGTAAGTCCTGAAATAAACGCTCTTTCAACAATTATATTCCTTGTTGTTGTAATTGTTCTTGTTGTAAAGAATGTTATTGAGCGTAAAAGTATGATAAAAAAGGAGGTTAAAGCATGAAAAAGTTTTTTGCCGCGTTAATGTCCTTAACTATTTTTGCTGTGCTTCTTGCAGGCTGCGCTGACGTTGAAATTTCTGAGGAAGTAATTGAAGAGGAAACTGAGGTACAGACTCTTACCGTTGACAATCCCGAATATTATACACGGTTTAAGGATGATAATATATCTATAAACGTTTACAACTGGGGCGAATATATCTCTGACGGCAGCGAGAAGGGTACGCTTGACGTAAATGCCGAATTTACCAAGCTTACGGGCATTAAGGTTAATTATACCACATTTGCTACAAATGAGGAGCTTTATGCAAAGCTTAAAGGCGGCGGCTCAAGCTATGATATTATAATTCCCTCCGATTATATGATTTCCCGTATGATTAAGGAGGATATGCTTGAACCGCTGAATATGGATAATATTCCGAATTTTAAGTATATAATGGACAAATTCACTGATCCTGAATATGACAGGGGTTCAAAATATTCTGTACCTTATACATGGGGTACTGTAGGAATTATTTATGACAGCACGCTTATAGATGAGGAAAACATCGACTGGGATATTCTTTGGAACGAGGATTATGCGGACAGAATTCTGATGTTTGATAATCCGCGTGACGCATTTGCCATTGCGGAAATTATGCTCGGATATTCGCTTAATACGGAAAATCCTGAGGAATTAAAAAGAGCGGCTGAGCTGCTTAAAGAGCAGAAAAAGGTTGTTCAGGCATATGTAATGGACGAAATATTTGATAAGATGGGTGCCGGTGAGGCGCTTGTCGCACCGTATTATGCCGGTGACGCTGTTACGCTTATGGACGAATATGAGGATTTGGCATTTACCATTCCCGAAAGCGGAACAAATCTTTTTGTTGACGCAATTTGTATTCCAAAGGGCTCGTCAAAGAAGGAAGCCGCTGAAATGTATATTAACTTCATGTGTGAGCCTGATATAGCATATGCAACAACAGATTATATAGGTTATTCAACTCCTCATTCACAAGCGTATGAAAGACTTGATGATGAAATTAAAAATGACGGAATTTCATATTTAGAGGATGATTATATAGAGGAGAAAACGACAGTATTCAAAAATTTGTCTGATGAAGCGAATTTGCAGATGCAGACGCTTTGGACAGAAATGAAATCTGCCGAGGAGGAAACTCCGAATAAATGGATTGTACCGCTGTTTATGATTGGATGTATAATAGCGTCGATTGCTATTCTTATTCGCCGTCATATTCGTAAAAAGAAGGATATATTTTAATTTATACAGCAGCATTTATACAGCAGCTGTGTGCATTTAAGCACGCAGCCGCTGTTTTTTTGTGCAAAGTTTTAGATTTCCCCCGACTATTGACAAAGAGCTTATATATTCAGCAACAAACTACACACATAAAAATCGGAAGCTTTTCACTTCCGCTAAATTCCGTTTCGGGATTTTACCCCGACTATTGATAAAGAGCCGGATTAAATCCAACTATTGGCAAAAGCCTTAACAAAGAACTGTAAAAAGCAATTCACAAAAAAAGCGGTTCTTGATTTCTCAAGAACCGCATAAATGCTAATTTATTAATTATTCAGCAATTTCTGAAACGACACCTGAACCAACTGTTCTACCGCCTTCACGAATAGCGAAACGAAGTCCCTTTTCGATAGCGATTGGTGTGATTAGTTCAACAGACATCTTTACGTTATCGCCAGGCATACACATTTCTGTTCCTTCCGGAAGAGTGATAACGCCTGTAACGTCAGTTGTTCTGAAATAGAACTGAGGTCTGTAGTTGTTGAAGAACGGTGTATGACGGCCGCCTTCGTCCTTTGTTAAAACGTAAACCTCACCTGTGAACTTTGTATGAGGGTTGATTGAACCAGGAGCAGCAAGAACCTGACCTCTTTCGATTTCTGTTCTCTGAACACCACGAAGAAGTGCACCGATGTTATCACCAGCTTCAGCATAGTCAAGAAGCTTTCTGAACATTTCGATACCTGTTACAACAACCTTTCTTCTTTCGTCTGTCAAACCAACGATTTCAACTTCATCATTAAGCTTTAACTGACCTCTCTCAACTCTACCTGTAGCAACTGTACCACGGCCTGTGATTGAGAAGATATCCTCGATAGGCATCAAGAAAGGAAGATCTGCCTTTCTGTCCGGAGTCGGGATATAGCTGTCAACAGCGTCCATAAGGTCAAGAATACACTTGTATTCAGGAGCGTTAGGATCTGTTGATGTTGATTCAAGAACACCAAGAGCTGTACCTGAAATAATTGGAATATCATCACCAGGGAATTCATACTCGTTAAGAAGCTCTCTGATTTCCATTTCAACTAATTCCATAAGCTCTTCATCGTCTACCTGGTCAGCCTTATTCATAAATACTACGATATAAGGAACGCCAACCTGACGTGAAAGAAGGATGTGCTCTCTTGTCTGAGGCATTGGACCGTCAGCAGCTGATACAACAAGGATAGCGCCGTCCATCTGAGCAGCACCTGTAATCATGTTCTTAACGTAGTCAGCGTGTCCCGGACAGTCAACGTGAGCATAGTGACGGTTATCTGTCTCATACTCAACGTGAGCTGTTGAAATTGTGATACCTCTTTCTCTTTCTTCCGGAGCCTTATCGATCATATCGTAAGCTTCGAACTGAGCCTGTCCCTTAAGAGCCAATACCTTTGTGATAGCAGCTGTAAGAGTTGTCTTACCATGGTCAACGTGACCAATAGTACCAATGTTTACATGGGGCTTATTTCTTTCGAATTTAGCTTTTGCCATTGTAATTTTCCTCCTTAAAATAAATTATATTACATTAGTAACACTATTGTACAATTTTTTTGTGAAAAAATCAAGTGTTTTTTCAAAATATATCAGAAATTTATTTATTAATTTATAAAAAACTAATATTTAATTAAGAGTATTGTCCCATCATTTAACAAATGAGTGAGAAATTAACGCTGATTAATCGGTACTCCCAACTAATTAAATATGCTTTCCAACGCATACAGAAAACATATCTGCTGTGCAGTTATAATTAGTTCTTTGATCTGTCGTTCATAATCTTTTCCTGGATTGACTTTGGAACTTCGCTGTAGTGTGAAGGCTCCATTGAGTACTGTCCACGACCCTGAGTACCTGAACGAAGAACTGTTGCATAACCAAACATTTCACCAAGAGGCACGTCTGCTGTTACCTGAGTAACACCGCCTGAACGTGATTCCTGTGACTTAATCATACCACGTCTTGAGCTTAGGTCACCGATAACGAAACCAAGATATTCATCAGGTACAATTACATTTACAAGCATGATAGGCTCCTTAATAACAGGATCTGCCTTCTTCATACCTTCCTTAAATGCCATTGATGCAGCAATCTTAAATGCCATTTCTGATGAGTCGACTTCATGATATGAACCATCGTAAAGAGTAGCTTTAATATCAACTACGTTATATCCTGCAAGTACACCTGACTGCATAGCGCCCTGGATACCTGCGTCAACAGCCGGGATATATTCCTTAGGAATAGCACCGCCGACAATTGCGTTGACAAATTCATAACCGTCGCCTTCCGGAAGCGGCTCAAGCTTAAGAAGTACATGACCGTACTGACCCTTACCACCTGACTGACGTGCATACTTATGCTCGATATTAACTTCTTTTCTGATAGCCTCTCTGTATGAAACCTGAGGCTCACCAACATTTGCCTCTACCTTAAATTCACGAAGAAGTCTGTCAACGATGATTTCAAGGTGAAGCTCACCCATACCTGCGATGATTGTCTGACCTGTTTCCTCGTCTGTGTAGGTCTTGAATGTCGGGTCTTCTTCTGCAAGCTTAGCAAGAGCTATACCCATCTTTTCCTGACCT
This sequence comes from Clostridia bacterium, assembly GCA_022768695.1. Taxonomy (GTDB): domain Bacteria; phylum Bacillota; class Clostridia; order UBA1381; family UBA1381; genus JALEPO01. Next base: position 24 of record JALEPO010000065.1, on the reverse strand, counting down.
GCTTTAGTTTTAGGCTCGATAGCA
>JALEPO010000008.1 GCA_022768695.1 Clostridia bacterium | reverse complement strand
ATTCTTATAACAAAGCTATCGCTCAAGTGATAGTTCATGAAGTTATGCGTATGGATGAACAAGAAATAAGTTATGATGAATTGAAAAACATACCCTCAAAACGTGGTGAGGGTATGTTGGGCAGTAGTGGAAAGTAGGGGGGGATATTTATCGAAGATGAACTAATGACCAGACAAGAAGTAGCAGACTTTTTGAAAGTCAGCCTTCGTACGGCAGACACTTTTATACATAATAAAAATTTTATGGGACTTATTTATATAGGACGTAGTGTAAGAGTATCTAAAAAAGCACTACTTGAGTATATAGAAGAAAATCTACAATACAAAATTTAATAAAAATAACCAACTCTTAGTTGAAAATCCATTTAAAATATGATAAAATATATAGAATGGATATTAAGAGTTGGTTTTGTCATATTAAAAAGGAGGAAGTTTATATGGCAAAAAGAGCCAATGGTGAAGGAACTATTCGCAAAAGGAAAGACGGTAGATGGGAGGGGAGATATTACGATCCAATCGCAGACAAACAAAAAAGCATTTATGGGAAAACTCAAAAGGAAGTAAGAGAAAAACTGAGCGAGATAGCATTTAGCAAGGACATATTAACATTTGTAACAACAAATACTATAACTGTAGATGAGTGGTTTGAAATTTTTATTAATACTTATAAAAAAGGATTAATAAGACCACAAAGCGTTTCCGTTTTTAAATCTTATTATAAATGCCACATAAAACCATATATTGGTGATAAGCAAATAAAAAATGTAACTCAACAAGAAATCACTAAGATATTAAAAGAGGAAAGTGTTAAATGTAACGCTGGAACGATAAAGCAAATAAAAACATATACTAACGAGATTTTTCGGCAAGCAGTAAAATCAAAAATAATAAAATTAAATCCTGTAACTGATGTTCAAATACCTCAAAATCAAAATACAAATCATTTAAAACAAGAAATAACAAAAAATGAATTGTATTGGTTTTTTAGAGGTTTAAATGAATATAAACATAACGACACATTATTTTTTTTATTATTGCTTATGACAGGAATGAGAAGAGGAGAAGCTATAGCTTTAAAGTGGCGCAATATTTCATCCGATTTTCGATTTGTATATATTGATACAACATATGTAGAATATATAGAGAATCATCATATAATAAAAGATGAAAACCCACCGAAGACAAAAACTTCCATTAGAACCATTCCGTTACAAGAACAAATTGCTGACGCTCTAAAAAATCAAAAAGAGAAAGCACATTTTATTGCAGAACAATTTAACAGAGAATTCTCTGAAGATGATTATGTTTTTATTGAACCAAAAGCTAATAAGCCTCTTGCCTTAGACCACTTTAAATATACAATCACCGCAATAAGAAATTATTTAAAAAAAGAATATAATATTGATTTGAATAAATTCTCATCTCACTATTTTCGGCATACATTTGCATCTATAGCTATTAGACAAAACATCCCTTTAGAGACAATTAGAGAACTACTGGGACATAGTGACTATAATACTATACTCAAATATGCTCATGCAAATAATGATGATAAGATAAATGCCATCAATAAAATGTTCTCATGATAAAATATTAGGGTCAAATTGTGGTCAGCAATATATCTTTGACCACAATAAGGAATGAAAATGGCTTAAATACTAAACTTTTTTGAGAGAAAATATCAGTTGAAATAATTTTTCAAAAAACCATTGATATTAGGGTAAAAATTAGGTATAATAAAATATAATGGCATATTGTATATAATGCTTTGTTAATGATGAAAATTATATTTCTGGTATAGCCAAAGCTGATTACGGTTTAAGCGGCAGTCAGCGATTACTTTTGCATATGATAGTGCTGATTAATATACAAAGGCTACTATTAAAATTCAGAAATGTAAAATTATTTTTTCACAATACAGGAAGGAATGGTTAAAATAATGGACGATAATTGCAGAATGGCGGAGCTGTTATTCAAAGATATTACAAAAACACCTGCCGATTATGAAGCACAGTATCCTGCAAGAAATTTGGAGGAGGGGGCTGTTGTGACGCGTTTTGCGCCAAGCCCTACGGGTTTTTTGCATTTTGGCGGTTTGTTTGCTGCTTTTTCTGAATATATGGCGGCGAAATCAACGAATGGTATATTCTATTTGCGAATTGAAGATACAGATAAAAAACGTGAAATAGAAAACGGTGTTTCATTGATTGTTAAAGGACTTAATGCGTTTGGTATAGAGCCTGACGAGGGTATGCTTTCAGAAACCGAAGAGAAGGGTGCTTACGGACCATACATACAAAGCAGCAGAACGGAAATTTATCAGGCGTTTGTAAAAAATCTGGTTCAGCGCGGACTGGCATATCCCTGTTTTATGACAGAAGATGAAATTGCTAAAATCCGTGAGGAGCAGGAATCAGATAAGCTTTTGCCGGGTGTATACGGCAAGTTTGCAAAATATCGTGACATCACTGTTGCGGAAGCACAGAAAAAAATTGAAAATGGCGAGGAGTATGTCGTAAGACTAAAGTCGATGGGCAGTCCGGATAAGCGTATTTCATTTAAGGACGCTATTAAGGGCAATATTGAAATGCCTGAAAATATTATTGATGTTGTATTACTTAAAAAGGACGGCACACCTACTTATCATTTTGCTCATACTGTAGATGATCATCTGATGAGAACCACTCATGTTGTGCGTGGTGACGAATGGATTTCATCTGTGCCAATTCATTTGCAGCTGTTCTATGCCTGTGGATTTAAGGCGCCTAAGTATGTGCACATTTCTCCTATCATGAAGGAGGAAAACGGGGGTAAAAGAAAGCTTTCAAAACGCAAGGATCCGGAAGCGGCAGTAAGCTTCTATGATGAAGCGGGTTATCCGTCCGGAGCGGTATGGGAATATCTTATGACCTTGGCAAACTCTAATTTTGAGGATTGGCGTTTGGCAAATAAGGATGCGGATATTTCAGAGTTTAAGTTCAGCCTTTCAAAAATGAGCAAGGCAGGCGCACTTTTTGATATAGTTAAATTCAATGATATAAGCAAGAATTATATAAGCAAGCTTAATGCGGAAGAAGTTTATGATATGACAACCGAATGGGCGAAGCAGTATAATGAGAAGCTATATACGCTTCTTACTGATGATGAGCAGTATGCGAAATCAATTTTTGCAATTGAGCGAGGCAATGCAAAGCCGAGAAAGGATATTGCAAAGTGGGAGGATGTTGAAAGCTATGTTTCTTATTTCTATAGCGAGTTATGGGATAAGAAGCGTGATTTTGCGGATAATTTATCAAATTCCGATATGGTTGAAATTATTGAAGCATACAAAAATATTTATGATGAAAATACTGCCGCAGAGGATTGGTTCCCGCAGTTAAGAGAACTCGCGGTTTCTATGGGATTTGCAAAATCTCCTAAGGATTATAAGAAAAACCCGGACGAATACAAGGGTCATGTAGGTGATTTTGCCGGGGTTATACGCGTGGCTGCAACAGGAAGAAAAAATACTCCTGATTTATATGAAATTTTGCAGGTTCTTGGTAAGGACGAGGTTTTAAAACGCTTCGACGAGGCTATTGAACTGCTTAAATAATCGGGAATTTATGAGAAAGGGATAAGGTATGGAAGAAGTATTCAGCAGAAATTTTATTGAAGAAGCAATAGACAAGGACTTGGAAGGCAGAGTATACAATCATGTTCAGACTCGTTTCCCTCCGGAGCCTAACGGTTATCTTCATATCGGACATGCCAAAGCAATATGCATAGATTTTGGTATGGCGGAAAAGTATAATGGAACCTGTAATCTGCGTCTTGATGATACGAATCCTACAAAGGAGGATACTGAGTATGTTGAGGCGATAATGGAGGATATTAAGTGGCTTGGCTTTAAATGGGACAAGGTATTGTATGCTTCGGACTATTTCGACGATATATATGCCGCTGCAATAAAGCTTATTGAAAAGGGCAAGGCATATGTATGCGATTTGTCACCGGATGAGATAAGAGAGTACAGGGGAACACTTACAAAGCCGGGTAAAAACAGTCCTTACCGTGACCGTTCGGTTGAAGAAAATCTTGATTTGTTTAAGCGTATGACAAACGGCGAATTTCCGGACGGCTCAAAGGTTCTCAGAGCCAAAATAGATATGGCTTCACCAAATCTGAATATGCGTGATCCGGTAATTTACAGAATATTGAGAGCGCATCACCATAGAACGGGCGATAAATGGCTTGTTTATCCTATGTATGATTTTGCACATCCCATTTCAGATACTGTTGAGGGTGTGACACATTCTCTTTGCTCGCTTGAATTTGAGGATCACAGACCGCTTTATGACTGGGTTTTAAAAGAGGTTGGCTATGAGACACCGTCAAGACAGATTGAATTTGCAAGAATGAACTTGAATTATACACTTACAAGCAAAAGACGTTGTTTAAGACTTGTTAAGGATAATATTGTTTCCGGCTGGGATGATCCGAGAATGTCAACACTGTGCGGTATGCGCCGCAGAGGATATACTCCTGAAGCAATCCGTGATTTCTGCGAAAGAATCGGTGTTTCAAAGGCAAACAGCGTAATAGATTTTGCGCTGCTTGAGGCGTGTATAAGAGATGACCTTAATAAGCGTGCTCCAAGAGCAATGGCGGTAATAAGACCTGTTAAGCTTATAATAGACAACTATCCGGAGGGACAGGTTGAGCAGATAGAGGTTGAAGTTAATCCCGAAAATCCGGAAATGGGAACGCGCACAGTTGAATTTTCGCGTGAGCTTTATATCGAAGAAGATGATTTTATGGAAGAAGCTCCGAAAAAGTATTTCAGACTTTCGCCGGGACGTGAGGTGCGTTTGAAGGGGGCATATTATGTAACCTGTACAGGCTGTGACAAGGATGAAAACGGAAATGTTACGGCTGTACACTGCACATACGATCCGGAAACAAGAGGAGGCGATGCTCCGGACGGCCGTAAGGTAAAGGGTACTATTCATTTTGTAAGCGCTGCTAACGCTATTGATGCAGAGGTTCGCTTGTACGACAGATTATTTAATGTGGAAAATCCGTCCGATGAAAGCGGAGTAACAGATTTTACAGAAAATCTTAATTCCCAATCATGCGTTGTGCTGAAAAATGCCAAGCTTGACGCATCTGTTACTGATTTGAAGATGGGCGACACCTTCCAGTTCCTGCGCTTGGGATATTTTTGTGTGGATCCCGATTCAACACCGGAGCTGCCTGTATTTAACAGAACAGTTGCGCTAAGAGATGCATGGAAAAAGGTAAGCAAGTCATGATAGCTGCTTAATAATAAACACAAATATTTACTGATACCGGGGAGGAATTGAAATGGAATATACAAATTATATGGCTGACAGAGTAAAGACAATGAAGGGCTCTGCAATCAGAGAAATGTTTAAGCGTATGGCTGATCCTGAGATTATATCTCTTGCAGGAGGCAATCCTGCGTCAGAGCTGTTTCCGGGAGAGGAACTATCAAAGATTGCGGGGAAAATCCTTATGACAAGCCCGACTCTTGCGCTTCAGTACGGCACTACAGACGGTTATCCTAAAATGAGAGAGTGTGCAAGACAGCGCGCTGAAAAGGTAAATTCTGTTGGTGAAAATGATTCTATACTTATTATGACAGGTGCAAATCAGGGGATTGATTTGACTGCTAAAGCGCTTATAAATAAGGGAGATAAAATTATAGTTGAAAGTCCGAGCTTTATAGGAAGCCTTAATGCATTCAGAACCTATGAGGCAGGTCTTGTCGGAGTGACTGTTGAGGATGACGGTATGAATATGGAGGAGCTTGAAGAAGCTCTTAAGAATAACGATAACGTTAAAATGATTTATACAATTCCTACCTTCCAAAATCCTACAGGTGTTACGATGTCACTTGAAAAGAGAAAGCGTATGCTTGAGCTTGCGTCAAAGTATGACGTAATTATTCTTGAGGATAATCCGTACGGCGATTTGCGTTTTTCAGGTGAGGATGTTCCTACTGTTAAGTCGCTTGATACCGAGGGAAGAGTAGTTTATGCCGGTTCATTTTCAAAGATTTTGTCACCGGGTATGCGTCTTGGTTATATCGTGGCTCCTGCACCGCTGGCAGAAAAGATAGAAATGCTTAAACAGGTAAATGATGTACATACACCTATGCTGACTCAGCTTATGTGCGTTGAGTTTATGAAGAAGTATAATATTGACGATTATATTCAGAAAAATCGTGAATTATACGGTAAAAAGTGCGCTAAGATGGTAGAAAGCATGGAAAAATACTTCCCGGCAGGAAAGGTAAAGTGGGTAGTACCCGAAGGCGGAATATTCCTTTGGTGTGAATGTCCTACAATTACGGATATAGCCCCGATTGTAGATAAGTGTCTTGAAAAGAAGGTTGCTATTGTACCGGGTTCAAACTTTGCAACGGATATATTTGCTCCTTCGAATATGTTCAGACTTAACTATTCATCAGCTACTCTTGAGAATATTGAAGAAGGCGTAAGACGATTGGGTGAAGTGCTTACAGAGATGCTGTAATTTATTATTTTACAATAATTTGAAAGGGATAACAAAAATGGATGACAAAAAAATCATATTTTCCGGTGTGCAGCCATCAGGAAATCTTACACTTGGAAATTATCTTGGCGCAATAAAAAACTGGGTAGACATACAAAAGGATTATCATTGTATCTATGCGATGATGGATCTTCATACAATAACGGTTCGTCAGACTCCCGCAGATGTAAGACGCAGAACCTTAGAGGTTCTTGCTCTGTATCTCGCCTGTGGAATTGACCCCGAGGAAACAATTTTGTTTGTACAGTCACATAATCCGGCGCACGCTGAGCTTGCGTGGGTACTAAACTGCTATACCTATATGGGAGAGCTTCAGAGAATGACGCAATTTAAGGATAAATCAGCACGTCATGCGGAAAACATTAATGCAGGACTATTTACATATCCTGTGCTTATGGCTGCAGATATTCTTCTGTATCAGGCTGATTATGTGCCTGTAGGAAAGGATCAGATGCAGCATATTGAGATTTGCCGCGACATTGCACAGCGTTTTAATGCGATTTACGGTGACGTATTTAAAATTCCGGAGGGTATGCTGTCAAAATCGGGCGCAAAGATAATGAGTTTGCAGGAGCCGACGAAGAAAATGTCAAAATCTGATGATAATCCCAAATCATATATATCAATGATGGATGATATGAATGTGATTGCGAAGAAAATCAAGAGTGCAGTAACAGACAGTGAGGGTGTTATAGAGTACCGTGAGGGCGATGAAACAAAGGCGGGTGTCAACAATCTGCTGAGCATTATGTCTGCTGTTACAGGTCGCGATATTGAAAGCATTGTAAAGGATTATCAGGGCAGAGGCTACGGTGATTTCAAGAACGATGTTGCTGAGGCTGTTGTGGAATGTATACGTCCGATAAGAACAGAGTATGATAAGCTGATTGCTGATAAAGCTTATCTTATGGACATTTGTACAAAGGGCGCTGAGAATGCACAAAGAATTTCACAGCGAACCTTGAAAAAGGTATATAAAAAGGTTGGCTTTGTACTGTAAACGGAGGGAATTATGAATACTCAACAGATTTTATTTATGATTTTTGCGTTTGTTGTATCATTTGCGTTTACATTTGCAACAACACCGCTTGTAAGAAGACTCGCTTTCAGAATAGGAGCTATAGATATTCCGCGTGACGCACGAAGAATGCATAAGAAGCCGACACCGAGAATTGGCGGTCTGGCTATAATTTTCGGATTTGCAGTTGCAACCGTTTGCTTTGCTCAATGGTCTAAACCACTTATAGGAACTCTTGCCGGAGCGGCAATAATAGCCGTTATGGGATTTGTGGATGACTGTAAAAATCTGCCGGCAAAGCTGAAATTTGTTATTCAGATAATTGCTGCATTAGTGGTTATATTTGTTGGTGAGATAAAAATAGATGTTTTCACAAATCCGAATTTGTTAAGCGATAATCCGTATTGGGTGCTTCCCGGATGGCTGTCTGTAACTCTTACGGTAATATGGATTGTGTTTATTACAAACGCGGTTAATTTTATCGATGGACTGGATGGACTTGCTGCCGGAGTGAGTGCGATAATGTCTGTTTCTCTTGTGTTTATATCGGTAAGAGTAGGGGAATATCCTATTGCGCTGCTTGGTATTGCGTTGATGGGCTCTTGCTTTGGATTTTTACCGTTTAATTTTAATCCGGCAAAAATATTTATGGGTGATACCGGCTCGACGTTTTTGGGATTTATGCTTGCAACGCTTTCTATTCAGGGAGTATTTAAGAGCTATGCCGTAATTTCCTTTGCGGTGCCGCTTATAATGCTGGGACTTCCGCTTTTCGATGCAAGCTTTGCTATGATAAGACGTATTATGCGCGGTCAAAGTCCGATGGTTGCTGATAGAGGACATCTTCATCACAGATTGGTAGATATGGGCTTTTCTCAAAAACAGACGGTTTTTATTCTTTATGCAATAAGCGGAGTTCTGGGAATTACTGCTGTTCTTCTGGCAGAAAGTGGTTTTCTGCGCGCGCTGCTGCTGCTTATATGCGTGCTTATTCTGCTTATAATAGGCAGTATGATGGGGAAAAACAGCTATGTTCACCACATAGATACGCGTGAGAAGACAGATGATACAGAGGAGTCGGCAGACGAAGATAAATAAGTTGCTGTACGGAAAGGAGATATGAGTCTATGAAAAAAATTAAGGTAATGACTGTATTCGGAACACGTCCGGAGGCTATAAAAATGGCCCCGCTCGCTTTGGAGCTGAAGAAGTATGAAAATATAGAATCAAAGGTGTGCGTAACAGCACAGCATCGTCAAATGCTGGATCAGGTTCTTGAAATTTTCAACATTAAGCCTGATTACGATTTGGATATTATGAAGGAACGTCAGACTCTTGTAGGAATAACCTCACGAGTGCTTGAAGGGCTTGACGAGGTTATCAAAAAGGAACAGCCGGACATTGTACTTGTTCATGGCGACACATCAACAAGCTTTGTGGCTGCCCTTGCGGCATTTTATAATCAGGTAAAGGTCGGTCATGTTGAGGCGGGACTGAGAACATATGATAAATATTCTCCGTTCCCTGAGGAGATGAACCGTCAGCTTACGGGAAGAATTTCGGATTTGAATTTTTCACCTACAGAACAAAACAGACAAAATCTTTTAAAAGAAAATGTTTCAGATGATATTATTTATATTACGGGCAACACTGTAATCGATGCATTGAAAACGACTGTTCGTGATGATTATAAGTTCAAGGACGAGGTACTTAACAATATTGATTTTGAAAATAAGCGCGTCATAATTGTAACGGCGCACAGACGTGAAAATCTTGGCGAGCCGCTTGAAAACATATGTAATGCATTAAAGCAGATAGTAACTGAATATGAGGATGTAGAGCTTGTTTATCCCGTTCATCTTAATCCCGCGGTTCGTGAAACTGCATTTGGTATTTTGGGAGATGTTGACAGGGTACATCTTATTGACCCGCTTGACGTTGAGGAGCTTCATAATGCAATGGCGAGAAGCTTTTTGGTAATGACAGATTCCGGCGGAATACAGGAGGAGGCTCCGGCGCTTGCAAAGCCGGTTCTTGTGTTAAGACGTGAAACTGAGCGCCCTGAAGCAGTTGCTGCCGGAACAGTTAAAATTGCAGGTGTAGACAAGGATACTATTGTAAAGCTTGCAAAGGAATTGCTTGACGATGAGGCGGCATATAATAAAATGGCTCATGCCGCTAATCCTTATGGTGACGGTGAGGCTTCCAGAAGGACTGTTGAAGCTATTCTTTATGCATTTGGCTTGAGAGCTGAACGTCCGGAAAACTTTAAAGTAAGATAAAAAGCTCAAACCAATCCAAGGGGGGAGTAATATGGTAATGCTTGAAGAAATAGATGCTCTTTTAAAAATGAAGCATTTTGCTCAGGTAAAAGAAATGGTAAGCGAGGAAAATCCGGCGGATATAGCTGTGTTGTTTGACGAGCTTTTCGGTGATGATTATGATGAGCAGAAGGAATTTTTGATATTATTCAGACTTCTTCCTAAGGATTTGGCGGCAGAAACATTTGCGTTTATGAATCCTGATATGCAGCAGTTTTTGATTGAGGCATTTTCCGATAAGGAACTTCGTGAAATGCTTTCACAGTCGTTTATTGATGATACTGTTGATATTATTGAAGAGATGCCGGCAAATGTGGTGTCGAGAATTTTAAAAAATTCTACAACAGGTGCAAGAAAGGCTATAAATGAAATACTGCGTTATCCGCGTGACAGCGCGGGTACCATTATGACTATAGAATATGTCAGTCTGCATAAGGATATGACAGTTGAGGAGGCTTTTGCAAAGATAAGACGTGTCGGAGTAAATAAAGAAACTATTTATACGGCATATGTTACGGAAAACAGGAAGCTTATCGGTATGGTCACCGTAAAAGATTTGTTTATGGCGGAAGAGGACGACAAGATTTCTGATATAATGGAAACAAATCTAATCAGCGTGGATACCCATGAGGATAAGGAAGTCGTTGCGCAGATGTTTAGAAAATATGATTTTCTTACAATGCCTGTGGTTGATAATGATATGCGTCTGGTAGGAATTGTTACCTTTGACGATGTTATGGATGTCATTCAGGAGGAAAATACCGAGGACGTAACAAAAATGGCGGCTATTACACCAAGTGAGGATGAATATTTCAGGACTGGAGTGTTCAGACATGCTTTAAGAAGAATTGGATGGCTACTGTTTCTTATGATAAGCGCGACTATTACTCAACTGATTATAAATAAGTATTCCAATGCTTTTGAGGCTCTGCCTATACTTGTGTCATTTATGCCTATGCTTATGGATACGGGCGGTAACTGCGGTTCGCAAAGCTCGACTATGATTATTCGAGGAATAGCGCTTGATGAAATCAGATTTTCAGATTTCTTTAAGGTGGTATTTAAGGAGTTCAGAATTTCGATGATTGTAAGCTCGGTTTTGGCAGTTGTAAACGGCATAAGAATATACATCATGTATAATCAAAATTTATTGTTGGCGGGTACGATTGCGGTGTCTATTATAGCAACTGTGGTTATATCGAAGCTTATAGGCTCGGCATTGCCAATGCTTGCTAAGAAATGCCATCTTGATCCGGCGCTTATGGCGGCACCGCTGATTACTACGATTGTAGACAGCTGTTCGATTTTTATATATTTTAATATAGCCATGCAGATGTTTAATATTTAATTAATATATCGATTTAAGATTGAAAGGAGTAAACAGACATATTATGAAAAAAATTATTAGTGCAATATTAGCTGCCGGCATGATGGCAGCCGCATCAAATGCAGCGCTGGCAGGAAGCGACAACATTACTGTTATTCTTGACGGTTCAACTCTTGCGTTTGATGTTCAGCCTCAGATTATAAATGAAAGAACAATGGTGCCTATGCGAGTGATTTTTGAAGCGTTGGGTGCAACTGTGGAATGGAATGATGAAGAAAGAAAAATCACCTCGCAGAGAGATGATACAATAATAGAAATGACTGTTGACAATCCGGCTATATATGTAAACGGAGATGAAATTACACTTGACACAGCGCCTTTGATTATAGATGAAAGAACTCTTGTTCCTGCACGAGCAGTTGCGGAGAGCTTTAATGCGGAGGTTGAGTGGTATGGAGATACCAGAACTGTATTAATTCTGGACAAGGCTAAGGACTCGCTTGTAAAGGCTAAAATTGATATTGAAAAATACGGTTCTGTCGGCTTGCTGCTGTTTGAAAATGTTGCGCCTAAAACCGTAGAGAATTTTAAACAGCTGGCAGAGTCTGAATTTTACAGCGGTCTGCTGATACATAGAGTAATAAATAATTTTATGATTCAGGGCGGCGGTTATGATCAGAAGCTTCAGATAAAGGATTCTCCAACGATTATAGGTGAATTTCGCTCGAACGGTGTGGATAATAATTTAAGTCATACAAGAGGCGTACTTTCTATGGCAAGAACTATGCAGTCAATGGATAGCGCATCAAGTCAATTCTTTATCATGCATAAGGATTCTATCGCTCTTGACGGTGACTATGCCGCATTTGGAATTGTGACGGATGGAATGGACGTCGTTGATGCGATTGCGAACGTAAATATCGGTATACTACCGCAGCTTGGTATGGAAGATGTTCCGATGAATCCTATATTTATAAAATCAGTAACGATAGAATAATGCAATAAATCCCGATGAATGTAACAATCGGGATTTATTATATTGGTATCAGAAAGGATGAGTGGCTTAAGTGGGGCTAAATGTGCAAAATTATCATGAAAATCCGAATATTCTTCATGTAGGAACAGAGGATAACAGGGCGTATTATATACCGTTTTCCGATGTTAAATCGGCGATGGAGCAGCCGCGTGAAAAATCGGATAGATTTATAAGCTTATGCGGAAAATGGAATTTTGAGTATTATGACAGTATTTATGATTTTGAAGGGTTTGACAATTTGAAAGATAAAATTGATGTCCCTTCTTGCTGGCAAAATTATGGTTATGATACGCATATGTATACTAATGTGCGTTATCCGTTTCCGTATGAACCGCCGTATATTCCCAATTACACGCCGTGTGGTGCATACGCAAGAGATTTTGTCATTGATGAAAAATCCGATAATCGCTTTTATATTAATTTTGAAGGCGTTGATTCATGTTTTTATTTATGGATTAATAACGAATTTGCAGGATATAGTCAGGTATCACATTCTACAAGTGAGTTTGATATAACCGATTATATAACTGACGGAAAGAACAGTGTGCGTGTGCTTGTTCTTAAATGGTGCGACGGAAGCTATCTTGAGGATCAGGACAAGTTTCGTATGAGCGGTATTTTTCGAGATGTATATTTGCTTAAAAGACCGAAAAATCATGTGAAGGATTTTTTTGTAAAAACCGGGATTGACGGTAGTGTTTCGATTGAGCTTGACAAGACGGCAAAATGTACACTGCTTGATACAGACGGCAGTGTTATAGCCGAGGGAAGAAACAGCAGGTTTGACTTCAAAATTGAAAGTCCTGTTTTATGGTCTGCCGAAACACCTGTTTTGTATACTCTAATAATAGAAGAAGCAGGAGAGGTGATTGTGCAGCGGATAGGACTAAGAAAAATTGAAATTAAAGATGGAGTCATCTATTTTAATAATAAAAAGCTCAGGATAAAAGGTGTAAACAGACATGACAGTGATCCGGTTACAGGATATACTATAAGTCGTGAACAGGCAATAACTGATTTGCGTTTGATGAAAGAACATAATATAAATGCTATTCGTACAAGTCATTATCCTAACTCACCGTGGTTTACGGAGCTATGTGATGAATTCGGCTTTTATGTAGTGGATGAGGCGGATATTGAAATTCACGGAACCTCCTCAATTTACGGTGGCTCGCAGGAAAAAACCTTTGGCTTGCTTGCTCAGGATGAACGCTTTTTTGCGGCTATTCTTGACCGTGTTCAGCGTTGTGTTATTCGCGATAAAAACAGAACAAGCGTAGTTTTTTGGTCACTTGGAAATGAAGGCGGATATGGTGAGGGTTTTGAAAATGCCGGACGCTGGGTGAAGTCGTATGATGACACAAGATTGGTTCATTATGAAAGCAGTGTATGGGAAACCGGGGGACATAAAAATGATACATCTATGCTTGATGTAATGAGTAATATGTATGCAACTCCGGAGAGAATACGGAATTATTTTGAAAATCATGAGGAAGATAAGCCGTTTATACAGTGCGAATATATTCATGCTATGGGTAACGGCCCCGGAGGAATAGAAGAATATATTGAATTAATGGACAAATATGATGGCTTTGCGGGCGGATTTGTCTGGGAATGGTGCGATCATGCAATATACATGGGTGAGGAAAACGGCAGAAAAAAATATTTCTACGGCGGAGATTTCGGAGAATATCCAAATGACAGTAATTTTTGTATGGACGGATTAGTGTATCCGGATAGAACACCGCATACAGGATTGCTTGAATATAAAAATGCGATAAGACCTGTATATGCAAAATTATCGGGAGATGTTATTACTCTTGAAAATCGTATGAGTTTTATAAATTTATCGGATTATCTGTATGCTGTATATGAGCTTTTATGTGATGGTAATGTAGTTGTATCGGGCGGTATGGATATTCCTGATATTGCACCGAGAGAATGTGGGGACATAAAACTCACCGATATAAACGAGGATATACCGAAGATAATAGGGGACAGTAAAGGTGAATATTTTCTTAATATCAAGTACTATCAGTTAAAGGATAGTGCGCTTGTAGGGGCAGGCCATATGCTTGGCTTTGACCAGCTGTATCTTGGAGGTAAATATGAGTCTGCGGAAAATCACACTGCCGGAAATGTTGAAATAGAAGAATCAAGAAAGCGGATAGTTATCAGCGGTGACGGCTTTAGATATACTTTCAATAAGCTTACAGGTGTATTTGAAAGCATGGCTGTAAACGGCAGTGAAATTCTTGAAAAACCGATGGAATGGAACATCTTCCGCGCTCCTACCGATAACGACAGAAATATTGTAAACAGATGGCGGGAGGCAGGTTATGACCGTGCGGTTTATCGAGGATTTGGTGTAAATGCAGGTTTTCTGTATGAAACAAGTGAAAACAGAAGTGAAGCGTGTAAAATAGCTGCGGTTATTGATTGCGGTGTATCGGTTGCGGCTGCGCATATTCAGCAAATTCTTGAAATTAAAGCAAAATGGATGATTTTTGCGGACGGTAAAATATCGCTTGAAACGGAGTTTAAAAAGAATATGGATATGCCTTATTTGCCGAGAATAGGATTGAGGGCATTTGTTTCCGACAATTTTAGTCGTTGTGCATATTACGGCTTTGGGCCATATGAAAGCTACTCGGATAAAAAGCTTGCTTCATATGTAGGACGCTTTGATGCGGATATTGCCGATTTGCATGAGGATTATGTAAAGCCTCAGGAAAACGGAAGTCACTGTAATTGCAGATATGCGGAATTTATATCAAAAGATATTACCATAAGAGCTGAGGGTGATTTTTCCTTTAATTTTTCTGAGTATTCCCAGGAGGAACTGACTGAAAAGAAGCATAATTTTGAACTTGAAAAGAGCGGTTATTCCATTATCGGTATCAATTTGCTTGAAAGCGGTATTGGTTCAAACAGCTGCGGACCTGAGCCGGCTGAAGGACACAAAATAAACAATAGCTTTTATTTATGCAAGCTTAATTTGGCATTTATATCTAAGGATTGACAAAACAGGATGTTGAATGTGAAATTTGTCATAAATGTGCTGTATAATGAAGGAGCTGTTGCCTTTAGCGCAGAACGTTCAAAGGCATTAAATGGCATAAAATCTATGCCTGTAAATATTCCCGTAATAAACTAACGTTGAAATCCGCATTTTTTGCGGATTTCTTGTATTTATATGCCTTTGAACTATATACGGAACTCACCACTCGACGTACCCTCGTACGCCTTCGGGCAAGGCAAAATGCGGAAAAATCCGCATTTTACTTCGTTTCGTGCATTCTGCATCTAAATTCATTCAGCTCCAAAAGGGGGCGTTGCTTAACGCAACACCCCCTT